>NZ_JBQCWN010000014.1:0-41369 GCF_051957355.1 Neisseria sp. P0018.S001
TTTAGCAAATGTCAACTAAAATTATCGAAAATTTTAACTAACTGTGTTATACTGTCTGCTTCGTTTTCTTCACCGCGTCAGCAGCGAAGAACCGAACTATACGCCTCACAACGAAACCAGTCAACACCCAATTTCAAAAAAAATTAAAAATTTTTCACAACTATCTGTATTTAAATGATTTAAAATTTATTGGATTTTATCGTTCGATAGATAAAACAGATATCCTAAGATAAATAGTCCTGCGGCTTTGCTCTTAATTTGCCACATTCAGCATTCTTATCTCTATATTACTGGCGCTTTAGCCCTATCTACTCTTACAATCTCTACTTTCTCCAATAAAACAATCATAAATTTAGAATAGTCCCTATTATGAGTAACGAAAAGATTCAACAAAAATTTGAACAAGCATATCACTCTTTTATCGAAGAGGAAAATTACGAGGAAGCGCTAAAACGTGCCGAGATTCTTTGCCTTCTCAATCCCCAATCTGTCGAATTTCATCATAAAGTTGCTTATGCCTATCTGAAGCAATTGAAATGGGAAAAAGCCATTGAGGCTGAAATGAAAACGCTAGAGCTGGATAGCACCTATATTCCTGCTTTGGATTTACTTGCCCATGCTTACGGCGCTCTAGATAATTGGGAAAAAACCGGGTTTTACGGTCATCAAGCTTTGGTTCTAAAAGATAAAGCCATCCCAGACCTAGAACATGAAATCATTCCGACACCAGCTCCAAAAAACGGCAAACGGATTATCTCCTTTTCTTTATTTGGCAATAATTCCAAATATATTGAGCCTGCCGTCTTAAATACCCAGCTTGCTCCTGTACTTTTCCCCGGTTGGACATGTCGTTTTTATGTCGACGATTCTGTATCGGCTGAAGCTATTCAACGATTTATAAATAACGGAGCAGAAGTGATTAAAGTTGGCGCACCGTTGGACAACTGGCCGGGTACGATGTGGCGCTTTCTTGCCATTAATGATCCCGAGGTTGAATACGTTATTTTCCGTGATGCAGATTCTATTATTTGTTATCGTGATGCAGCGGCCGTATCCGAATGGATAAAAAGTGGCACACTATTCCACACTATTCGCGACTCAGGCTCGCATACTGCCCTAATTCTTGCGGGTATGTGGGGCGCTAAAGCGGGCGCAGTCCCAGATATGCAGGAAAGGATTCAAAACTTTGTCGACGAGGGCTATCCTTCCAGACATTTTGCCGACCAAGATTTTCTAGAAAAAGAATTGTGGGCCTATATCCGTCAGAATCTGTTTGCACATGACAGATTATTTGATTTCTGTAATGCACACGAAATTCCCGGCGAGTTCTACTCTAATTATCAAATCGCTTTCAGCGAAGGGGTTACCAGCTTTAATGCAACGACTGATTATGAAGACGGCAGTCTGGCAAGATGGACGCTGTACTCCAGTGCTTCACCTTTAGTCAATCCGGACTACTCGCTCAATGTTGTTCCTGAATTTAAAGTCTGCAGTTATGTGACTGAAGTGAAAAATGGAGCGGTTTCAGCATTCTTACCAAAGAGATATGGTAATGCGATTAAAGCAAAACTGGCCAGAATCAACATCGAACAAATCTAATTTGATTTGATTCCTATATCTCATTTCATGAACCCGTTATTTATGAGCAAACACATTCTCCTCGGCATTACCGGCGGTATTGCGGCGTATAAATCTTGCGAACTGGTCAGACTGCTGAAAAAGCAAGGATATTCTGTATCAGTGGTGATGACAGATTCTGCGACAGAATTTGTCTCCCCGCTGACTTTCCAAGCTTTAACCGGCAATCCTGTTTTATCGGATACCTATTCAGGCGCTTCCAATAATGGCATGGCGCACATCAATCTGACGCGCGAAGCCGATGCATTTCTTATTGCACCTGCAACTGCCAATACGATTGCCAAAATTGCCAACGGATTGGCCGACAACCTGCTGACTACTTTGGCCGCAGCCAGAAAATGTCCTTTGGCCGTTGCGCCTGCAATGAATGTCGAAATGTGGAATAACCCTTCCAACCTGCGCAATATTGAGCAACTGGTTTCAGACGGCATTACCGTGTTTTACCCAAACAATGGCGAACAGGCTTGCGGCGAAACAGGTACAGGCAGAATGGTCGAAGCGGTCGATCTGGCAGATTTGCTAGAGGATTTATGGATACCCAAGCTACTGAGCGGTAAAAAAGTTCTGATTACAGCCGGCGCAACGTTTGAAGCCATCGATCCTGTTCGCGGCATTACCAATATTTCCAGCGGACAAATGGGTATGGCTTTAGCGCGTGCCTGCCGTGCTGCCGGAGCGGAGGTCACGCTGATTTACGGTCAAATTCAGACGGCCTTGCCCGCAGGCTTAACTCATTCTGAACAGGCTGTCAGCGCAGAAGCCATGTATCAGGCGGTTCATCGCCATATTCCGAAACAAGATGTCTTTATTTCCGTCGCAGCCGTTGCAGACTATAAAGTCAAAAACAGCAGCAACGAGAAACTGAAGAAAAACGGCAATCAGCCCCCGGTTATCGAACTGACGGAAAATCCGGATATTCTCGCATCCGTTGCAGCCTTGCCTTCTCCACCATTCTGCGTCGGCTTTGCTGCAGAAAGCCATCAGGTTTTGGAATTTGCACGGGCAAAACGTTTGCGCAAAAACGTACCGATGCTGGTGGCCAACCAAGTTTCCGTTTCCATGGGTAAGCCAACCAATCAAATCACCATTATTGATGACCTTGCCGAAACCTCATTTCCAGAAACATCCAAACGCCAAGCAGCAGATGAAATCGTCAAACGCCTGGCTGAATTATTGGCTTAATCAAACAAAACAAAAGGCCGTCTGAAAATTTTTCAGACGGCCTTTGTTCAAACACATTACATTACAAACCCAATTCACGCAGAAAACGAATATCGTCTGCCCAACCGGATTTTACTTTCACCCAAATCTTCAAAAAGACTTTGGTATCAAACAATTTTTCCATATCAAGGCGTGCTTCAGTAGAAATTTTCTTCAATTTCTCCCCACCCTTGCCAATCAAAATCGCCTTTTGGCTGTCTTTATCGACCAACACCGCGATATAAATGCGGAACAGTCCGCTTTCCTCTTCCTCAAACTGCTCCACTTCAACATTCATCGCATACGGCAACTCTTCGCCCAAATAGCGGAACAATTTTTCGCGCACAATTTCCATCGCCAGGAATCGGCTGGATTTATCCGTCACCATATCTTCCGGATACATCGGGATACTTTCCGGCAGATAAGGCTTGAGCAGTTCCAACAGATTGGCAATACGCAGGCCATGTTTTGCGCTGACTGCCTCGCTGGCGGCAAACTCAAACTCTTGGCGTACTTCATTGATAAACGCCTCAAGTGCAAATTTGTCTTTGGCTTTGTCTTTATCAATTTTATTGACCACCAATACCACAGGCGTATGCTTAGGTAACTGCTTCAGCACCACGCGATCGGCATCGGTAAAGCGCATGGCTTCCACCACAAAAACCACCACATCCACGCCGCTCAGCGCTTCGGTTACGTTTTGATTAAGACGGTCATTCAAGGCATTGCGGTGATTGGTTTGAAAACCCGGCGTATCGACAAACACAAATTGCGCCGTGTCGTCGGTGTAAATACCGGTTACACGGTTGCGCGTGGTTTGTGCTTTTTTACTGGTAATACTGATTTTCTGACCGATTAAATGGTTCATCAGCGTGGATTTACCGACATTCGGACGACCCACGATGGCCACAAAGCCGCAACGATAATCGGTCGGGTGTTGCGACTCATTTTGCAAAAAGGTTTCGATATCCATTTATATATGACTTTCTTGATTGTTTCAGACGGCCTTTGCATTTTCTCAAAGGCCGTCTGAAATATTATTTTTTAGATTTTTTCAAAGGAAACTTCTGTTCCAACCATTCTAAGGCTTCACATGCCGCTTTTTGCTCGGCCACTTTCCGACTGCTGCCGCGTGCATTGCAGATGAAACCGAGTTCGCCCAAATCGCAGGAAATCACAAACATCGCATCAGCCGTCTGCTCCGCCTGCTCTTCGATTCGGTATTTCGGCAGAGCAAAGCGGCGTGCCTGCAAGGCTTCCTGCAAAGCAGTTTTACTGTCTTTCTTGCCGATATTCAAATCCGCACGTTTCACGCGTTCCGCAAACAAATGGCGAACCACTTTTTCCGCCGCAGAAAAATCAGCATCAAAACTGACCGCCGCAAACATCGCCTCCATCGCGTCTGCCAAAATCGAAGGCCGTCTGAAACCGCCGCTCTTCAACTCGCCGGCACCCAAATACAAACCGTCGCCGACATTCATTTCCAACGCGATTTCAGCCAATACACCTTCATTCACCAAAGCCGCTCGCATCCGCGACAACTCGCCTTCCGACAATTTCGGAAACGCGTCAAACAACATCCTCGCCACGGAATAGTTCAAAATCGAATCGCCGACAAATTCAAAACGCTCATTGTGTTTGGCATTGTAGCTGCGGTGGGTCAAAGCCTGCTGAAGCAGCTCCATATTGCGGAACTCATAGCCCAGACGCTTTTGAATCGCTCGATGCGCCTGCTGTTTGAGCAAATCAGGTTTCATTCCATACTTTCAAAAAACAGCCCGAAAATACGCCTCATCCGCAGTGAAACAAAATAAAAAGGCTACACCGGCAACTTTTTTATTTTGGCTCATTGTTTCTTGCGTCCCTCAAGCCGATAAACAATCAAAAGCCGTCATGTTCAAACCTGACGGCACTTACCGACATTGTACCATCAAACCGCCCCTGCACACATCCGTGCGGAAAAGCGGCGAATCGTGTAAAATCATGCCAAATCATCTCTTTGTCAACTCCATGAACAAATTTGCCCAAGCATTGGCCGCAGCGCTCGACCGCTGCATCGTCACCAACACCGTCGCCGAACAAGGCGAGCCTGTCGGCTTCCTCTACCGCGAAGCCCCCGTATTTGAAAACGACAGTGGCTGGCGTATTTTCAGCGGCGACGAAACCGACGAATACACCGACAATCCCGACAATTTCAGCATTGTCAGCCTCTCCGCCATTACCGCAGACAATCCCGACATCGCGCCCCTGCTGACTCAGGCAGAAGGCAGCGCGTGGGAATTGAACGAAGACGGCGAGTTCCAAGCCGTTGCCGATTGGCAGCCGCAAGAATAATCCATCCTCATTTCGTTTCAGACGGCCTTCCCTATAACAAGGCCGTCTGAAACCGAGCCGAATCCCTATTTCACCAATATTGAAGGAATCATCATGAACATTATCGAACCCCGCCTCGACGGTACCAACTTGCGCATCGGCATCGTTCAGGCCCGCTTCACCAACGAAATCGGCAGCGAAATGGTCAAAGTTTGTTGCCGCACCTTAAAAGAATTGGGCGTAGCCGAAGACAACATCACACTTGCCACCGTTCCTGGCGCGCTTGAAGTACCTATCGCGCTGATGAACCTCGCTTCATCCGAACAATTCGATGCCCTGATTGCCATCGGCGTTGTCATTCGCGGCGAAACCTACCACTTTGAATTGGTATCCAATGAATCCGGCGCAGGCGTCAGCCGCGTTGCTCTTGATTACAACATCCCGATTGCCAACGCCATCCTGACAACTGAAAACGACGAACAGGCCGTCGCACGTATCGAAGAAAAAGCCTCCGATGCCGCCAAAGTTGCCGTAGAATGTGCCAACTTGGTCAACCATCTTTTGTCAGAACAATACGAAGACGACGAAGAATAAGCTTCTCCCCGTATTGAATACCGCATATTTTCAGACGGCCTCTCAATCATGACATTGAGGCCGTCTGAATCATTCAATATTCAGCCGACAACCATCGGCACCCTCTTCACAAGGAATACCCATGAAAAGCCCACGCCGCCGCGCACGCGAGCTTGCCGTACAAGCCATTTATCAAGCAGGCATCAACAAAACAGCCGCTCCCGAAATCGCCAAAAACATCCGCGAACTGTCCCAAGCGCCCAATATGGATGAAGAGCTGTTCAACAAACTGTTTTTCGGCGCACAAACCCATGCCGAAGAATACATGGAAAAAATCAGCCCCCTGCTTGACCGCGACGAGAAAGACCTCAGCCCTATCGAACGCGCTGTTTTGCTGGTTGCTTGCCATGAGCTGAGCACCATGCCTGAAACCCCCTATCCTGTCATCATCAACGAAGCCATCGAAGTTACCAAAACTTTCGGCGGCACCGACGGCCATAAATTCGTCAACGGCATCCTCGACCAGCTGGCTTCCCGCATCCGCCCTGACGAACCGCGCCGCAAAGGCTAAGATTGACTTCACATTGGGTCAGGATTACCAATCTTTGCCCTGTATAAGCTAATGTGCTTATACAGCCAAACCATCAAAAAGGCCGTCTGAAATTCAGACGGCCTTTGTTTATTTCTCATCTGTGAGCGTTTCATAGCCGGGACAGTTTTGTTTATTGCTGTTTTTTGCCCAGGTAATACCGCTGTCGTTGTAATAAACGGTACAGGTTTCATTTGCGTTAGTTTCTTGGTTGGGTTCTGCCTTCAAAATATAACCTGAATCGGAAGGATTAGGCATAGAAGCCGCATTTTCGGAAGGATTAGGCGCAGAAGCCGTATCTTTGGAAAAACTAATATCGAAATATTGATTCTGCTGCAAATTTCCATCAGGAAACCCTACAAATGTACTTTTTTGAGTATAGTAGCGTTCAAGTTGTTGGGCATTATGCAGCATCTGTGTGCGGACGGATGCGAGACGCGTTTGGCGGATGTAGTTTTGATAAGACGGATATGCGATGGTAGCAAGAATGGCTGCAATCAAAACGACTATCAGCAGCTCGATAAGCGTGAAGCCTTGTTGATGTTTCATTGTATTTATGTCGTAAATAATTAGAATAAGACATGAATATTATAGTCGTTTTCTTGCGGCTTAAATGTTCAGATTCGGAGGGAGTTTGGGAATTTATGTAAATGAGGTGCAAGTTCTGAAAAATGTTTACTGCCCTTTATTTTTTATTTCAATAAGTTAAACTTCAATTTAAGCCGACCGTCTCTTGGTCGGCCTTGGTCTTTACAGTAAAATCCAGTTGTTTTTTTGTTTCTATCAATACATTTATTGCTTGTCTGCAACGTTATTTTATTGAATTGGTTCCTTTTATATGTCTAAAGTTTTCAAGTGGGCGGCCGGTACGGCTGTTGTAGTAGCAGCGGCTTTCGGCGGCTGGTCTTTGATGAAGCCTGAGCCTCAGTCTTCTTTTATTACAGAAGTGGTCAAACGCGGCGATATCCGTCAAACCGTGTCGGCAACCGGCGAAATCTCACCTTCCAATTTGGTATCCGTAGGCGCGGAAGCTTCAGGTCAGATTAAAAAACTGTATGTGAAACTGGGCCAACAAGTGAAAAAAGGCGATCTGATTGCGGAAATCAACTCAACCAATCAGATCAATACCTTAAATACCGAAAAATCCAAACTGGAAACCTATCAGGCAAAATTGGTTTCTGCCGAAATCGCGCTTTCCAGTGCGGAGAAAAAATATAAACGCGAACTTGCCTTATGGAAAGAACAGGCAACTTCCAAGGAAGACTTGGAATCTGCACAAGACTCTTTAGCCGCAGCCAAAGCCAATGTTGCCGAACTGAAGGCCTCCATCAAACAATCAAAAATCTCAATTAATACAGCCGAATCCGAACTGGGCCACACGCGGATTACCGCCACCATGGACGGCACCGTGGTCGCCATTCCTGTTGAAGAAGGCCAATCCGTCAATGCGGCGCAATCTACGCCGACCATTATCCAGCTGGCAAATCTGGAAACCATGTTAAACAAAATGCAGATTGCAGAGGGCGACATCACGAAAGTCAAAGCCGGTCAGGATATTTCATTCACCATTTTGTCCGAGCCGGACACCCCGATTAAAGCGAAATTAGACAGTGTCGACCCCGGCCTGACCACCATGTCTTTGGGCAACTACACCAGCAGCACGGACACGACTTCCAATGCGATTTACTACTATGCCCGCGCACTTGTACCGAATCCCGAAGGCAAACTTTCTATCGGTATGACCACTCAAAACACGATCGAAATCAACGGCGTGAAGAATGTTTTACTGGTACCGACGCTGACCGTGAAAAAACATAACGGCAAATCCTATGTCAGCATTTTGGGCGCAGACAATAAAGCGGTAGAACGCGAAGTAACCGTCGGTTTGAAAGACAGTATGAATACCGAAATCAAAAGCGGCTTGAAAGAAGGCGAAAAAGTGATCGTTTCTGAAATGAGCGCAGATGAAAAGAATAAGAGCAGCGAACGCGCGATGATGGGTGGCGGCCCTCCTCGCTGATTGATTAAGGCCGTCTGAAAGGTTTGGCTGTGTTTCAGACGGCCTTAGTTCCTGTATTTCTATTTTTCGCCCGGAAAGATTATGAGTTTAATCGAATGTAAGAATATCAACCGTTTTTTCGGTAACGGTGAAAACCGTGTGCACGTATTGAAAGATGTCAGCCTTTCTATTGAGAAAGGCGACTTTGTGGCGATTATCGGCCAGTCCGGTTCAGGCAAATCTACGCTGATGAATATCTTGGGCTGTCTGGATACCGCCACTTCCGGCTCTTATCAAATCGACGGCATCGAAACATCGCAAATGCAGCCGGATGAGCTGGCGGCTTTGCGCCGTGAGCGTTTCGGCTTTATTTTCCAGCGTTACAACCTGTTAAGCTCGCTGACCGCCCGAGACAACGTCGCCCTGCCTGCCGTGTATATGGGCATGGACAGTAAAGAGCGTGCGGAACGTGCGGAAAAACTGTTGGGCGATTTGGGTTTGCAAAATAAAGAAGGCAACAAACCCAGCGAACTTTCCGGCGGTCAGCAACAACGCGTTTCGATTGCCCGCGCGTTGATGAATGGCGGTGAAATCATCTTTGCCGACGAGCCGACCGGCGCATTGGATACCGCCAGCGGTAAAAACGTGATGGAAATCATCCATAAGCTGCACGAAGACGGGCATACCGTGATTATGGTCACCCACGATCCGGGCATTGCGGCAAACGCAAACCGCGTCATCGAAATCCGCGACGGTCAGATTATTTCGGATACGTCTAAAAATCCCGATATCCCGCCAAGCAAAGTGGAGAGGATTAAAGAAAAAGCTTCCTGGTCGTTTTATTACGATCAATTTATGGAAGCATTTAAAATGTCGGTACAGGCGATTATGGCGCACAAAATGCGTTCGCTGCTGACCATGCTGGGGATTATTATCGGTATTGCTTCGGTAGTATCGGTAGTAGCCTTAGGTAATGGCTCGCAACAAAAAATCCTGGAAGACATCAACTCGATGGGCACAAACACCATCAGCATCTTCCCCGGCCGTGGTTTTGGCGACCGCCGCAGCGGACGAATCAAGACACTGACAATTAATGACGCAAAAGCCATCAGCCAACAAAGCTACGTCGCCTCTGCCACCCCTCAAACCAACTCCGGCGGCACCTTGACCTACCGCAACACCGACCTGACCGCCTCGCTTTACGGCGTAGGCGAACAATATTTCGACGTGCGCGGTTTGAAATTGGAAGAAGGCCGTCTGTTTGATGATGACGATGTAAAAACCGATGCCCAAGTCGTCGTTATCGACCAAAACACCAAAACCAAACTCTTCGGAGAAGGCGTCAATCCTTTAGGCAAAACCATCCTTTTCAAAAAACGCCCGTTGACCGTCATCGGCATTATGAAAAAGGATGACAACTCGTTCGGCAATTCCGACTCGCTGATGCTTTGGTCGCCGTATACAACGGTCATGCACCAAATTACCGGCGAGAGCTATACCAACTCCATCGTTGTCAAAATCAAAGACGATGCCAACACGCAAGTTGCCGAAAAAAGCCTGACCGAGCTGCTGAAAGCACGCCACGGTACAGAAGACTTCTTTATGAACAACAGCGACAGCATCAAAGAAATGGTTGAAAGCACAACCGGCACCATGACGCTGCTGATTTCTTCCATCGCGGTCATCTCTTTGGTGGTCGGCGGTATCGGCGTGATGAACATCATGCTGGTCTCCGTTACCGAGCGCACCAAAGAAATCGGCGTCCGCATGGCAATCGGCGCACGCCGCAACAATATTTTGCAACAGTTTCTGATTGAGGCCGTCTTAATTTGTATCATCGGCGGCCTATCAGGCGTATTGTTGTCTGCAAGCATCAGCCTGGTGTTCAACTACTTTGTCACCGACTTCCCGATGAGCATTTCCATGACTTCCGTCATCGGCGCAGTTGTCTGCTCCACCGCCATCGGCGTCGCATTCGGCTTTATGCCTGCCAACAAGGCTTCCAAGCTCAACCCGATTGATGCGCTGGCTCAGGATTGATTATGTTTCAGACGACCTATTATCTTAAGGCCGTCTGAAATGCTGTTACCCGAAAGATTTTTTATGAAGACGAAACCTTTTTCCCAAGCAGCCTTATCATTGGCTGTTGCCCTTGCCCT
This sequence comes from Neisseria sp. P0018.S001, assembly GCF_051957355.1. Taxonomy (NCBI): domain Bacteria; kingdom Pseudomonadati; phylum Pseudomonadota; class Betaproteobacteria; order Neisseriales; family Neisseriaceae; genus Neisseria; species Neisseria sp. P0018.S001. The sequence goes on from NZ_JBQCWN010000014.1 coordinate 10,472, forward strand.
AAGTGCGTGCGCCGCACCTAAAGCCAATCCGAACCTGACGCTGGAAGCAACCGGCCAAGTCATGAGCGCAGCCGAAACTGCCGAACGCTACGATGTAAACGGCAACTGGTGGGAAATTTACCAAAGCCAGCAGCTTAATGCGCTGATGGAGCAAGCGTTGGCCAACAATGTCGATTTGAAACAGGCGGCCATCAGCGTCAACAAAGCTTTGTATCAAGCCAATATTTTGGGCGCGGATTTGGTGCCTTCGTTCAGCGGCTCATTGGGCGCAAACGCTTCTAAAAACCTGAAAACCGGCAGCCACGGCAATACCTTCAGCAGCCAGCTTGGTTTGAGCTACGAATTGGATCTGTGGCGCAAACTCAGTGCCACTGCCGATGCGCAGGTATGGGAATACCAAGCCACGCATGAAGACATGGCCAACACACGCCTGACTTTGATTAATAATGTCGCCGATGCGTATTTCAATATCGCCTACCTGAACGAAGCCATCGAGTTGGCGCAAAAATCGCTGAAGCAATATCAGGAAATCAACCGCATTGCGAATGCCAAGTTCCGCTACGGTCGTGCCGACTCAAGCCAGCCAACCCAAGCCAAACAGTCATTGCTGAGCGCAGAAAACAGCCTGTTGTCTTTACAAAACAATTTGGATACGCAAAAACAGGTTTTGCGTAATTTGTTGAATTTAAGGCCGTCTGAAAACATGGCCGCCGATCCGGCACAATTCCGCCTGTTGCCGGTCAAAGGCGTGAACTTGGACGTACCGATTACCGTTTTGGCCAACCGCCCCGACCTGCGCGCCGCCGAATACCGCCTGCAAGCGTCGCAACAATCGGTCAACGCGCAAAAACGCAGTTGGTATCCGTCGATTACTTTGGGTGCAAGTCTGAGTACCTCTTCCGATAAAGCGAAAAGCACGTTCAATATCCCCATGTTAGGCGGCTCGGCCACCATTAATCTGCCTTTCCTTAATTGGCAGACCATGAAATGGAAAGACAAAACCGTACAGGCAGAGATGGACAGTGCCAAGCTGAATTTTGAAAAAGCCCTGACCACCGCACTTAACGAGGTCAACACCAACTACCTTGCCTACAAAAACGCGCAGGCCAGCCTTGCCAATCAGGAACAACGTTATCAGTTGGACAAGAAAAACAGCCATTACTATCAAGTACGCTACCAGCATGGTAAAAACGAGCTGAAAGACTGGCTGGAAGCTTTGAATACGGAATACAGCTCGGCTCAAAACCTGCTGAACCAACGCTATGAAGCTTTAAAATACGAAAATATGGTGTACAAAGCCATGGCGGGACGTTATACACCGAAATAGCATTTTCAGACGGCCTTTGGTTAATTTCCGTCAAAGGCCGTCTGAAACCATTCAAGCAACTGAATTTTCATATATAATCGCGCGTTTATTTGATTTTATCCGGACAACATTATGGCCTTCGCCTCTCTCTTTACGCTTTTGGACGACATCACCGCCGTTTTGGACGATGTAGCGATGATGACCAAAGTCGCCGCCAAAAAAACCGCCGGCGTGGTTGGTGACGATTTGGCGCTCAACGCCAATCAGGTAACCGGCGTATCCGCCGAGCGCGAATTGCCGATTATTTGGGCGGTGGCAAAAGGCTCTCTGGTCAACAAGCTGATTCTGGTGCCGCTTGCGCTGTTGCTTTCCGCTTTCCTACCTGCGCTGATTACGCCCTTGCTGATGATCGGCGGTGTGTATTTGTGTTTTGAAGGCGTGGAAAAACTGTTGCACAAATTTCTGCACCGCAATGAACACGAAGACGGACACGATACCGAGCCTGAAGTCACAGACGAAAAAACAAAAGTGAAAGGCGCGGTCCGCACAGATTTCATCCTCTCCGCCGAAATTATTATTATCGCGCTGGGCGTTGTTGAAAAATATGACCTGATGACGCGTTCTTTGGTTATGGCCGCCATCGGTGTCGGCATGACGGCATTGGTCTATGGTTTGGTCGGCATTATCGTCAAACTTGACGACCTCGGCATGATGTTGATGCGCCAAAAAAGCGCCGCCGTGCAAGGTATCGGACGCGGTTTGATTTCATTTATGCCTTGGTTTATGCGCGGCTTGAGCATTGTCGGCACGCTGGCGATGTTCTTGGTCGGCGGCGGACTGATCGCCCACAACCTTGGCTTTTTGCACGATTTCCTCCACGCGCAACATTGGGGCAGCGGCATGATGGAACATATCGCCAACTTGGTGGTCGGAGTAGCCGCCGGTGCCTTGGCTTGCGCAATCGTCCTGCCTGCAATGAAATTGTTTCAAAAAGACTGATTTTGTTTCCCTGCCGTCTGAAAACTTTTCAGACGGCCTCAATACCATTTAAAGCATGAATATTTTCCGTAAACTCGAACAATATTGGCAACATCCGCTGCTGTACTGGCCGCTGGTTATCTTGATTGCCGCTGCGACACCGTTCACTTTCGCCCCGTATTATCATTTCTGGCTGATGCCGCTGTTGTTTGGAGCGCTGATACGCCTGATTGAATTGCGTCCACGCTTTGCCGTCATGACTGCCTATCTGTTCGGATTAATCGGTTATACGGCGCAGTTTTATTGGATACACACTGCCTTGCATGACGTTTCGGGTTTGCCGGATTCATACGCCATCCCCCTCACCTTCCTGCTGCCGGCATTTCTTGCGCTTTATCCGGCCATCTGTTTTTGGGTGTGGAGAAAATGCAACCTGTCACGCTGGGCCAAAACCGGCCTCCTGCTGCCGATTTTGTGGACGCTGGCAGAATTTGCCCGCGAACGTTTCCTGACCGGATTCGGCTGGGGTGCCATCGGCTATTCCCAAATCATCAAAGACAGCCCGTTGGCAGGCTTCGCGCCTTTGGGCGGCATTCATATGGTCACGCTGGCAACCGCTTTCCTCAGCGCATGGCTGGTGTTGCTGATTGACAATTATGGCCGTCTGAAACACCGCCTGCTGCCCTTATTCCTTATCGTTGCACTCTGCTCCGTCGGCTACATTTCCCAACAAACCGAATACACCCGCCCTGACGGCAGCACCAGCACGGTTGCCCTGATTCAAGGCAATATCGAGCAAAATCTGAAATGGAAAGAAGAACAAATCATTCCGACCATTCAGAAATACTACGAACAAATCAGCAAAACCAGTGCCGACATCGTCATCCTGCCTGAAACCGCCCTGCCGCTGATGCGCCAAGACCTGCCCGAAGGCATCTTGGAACAATTCGCCGAACAGGCGCAAAGCAACGGCAGCGCGTTGGCCATCGGTATCAGCCAATATACGCCCGACGGCAACGGCTATGAAAATGCAGTCATCAATTTGAGCGAATATCACAACAGCACTTCTAATGTCATCCCCTACTACGCCAAGAACCACCTCGTTCCATTTGGCGAATACAAACCCTTGCCCGCCATTACCGAGCGTCTCTATAAAATGATGGATATGCCTTTGGCCGACTTTCAAAAAGGCGGCGACAACCAAGCGCCTTTGGTGATGAAAGATCAAAAAGTCGCCTTCAATATCTGCTATGAAGACGGTTTCGGCGACGAACTCATCGCAACGGCGAAACGCTCCACACTGCTTGCCAACATCAGCAATATGGCGTGGTACGGCAAATCGAATGCCATGTATCAGCAGCTTCAACAATCCCAAGCGCGTGCAATGGAACTGGGCCGCTACATGGTTCGCGCCACCAATACCGGCGCGACCGCCATTATTTCCCCTAAAGGCACGATTGTTGCCGAAGCCCAACCGGATACAGAAACCGTCCTCGAAGGCCACGTCAAAGGCTACATCGGTGAAACGCCTTATATGAAAGCAGGCGGCTCAACATGGCTTATCAGCATTTTGGCCGTTATCGGCGTATTCCTTATCCTGATTGGCCGGAAGAAATCAGAATAAAAAATTTTTAAGACCTTGTTATACAAGGTCTTTTTTATCACTAAAACTATTTACATACAGAAATGTTTGTAATATACTTAATCAAAACCAAGTAAATCACTCAAATTTTCTAAGACAATCAACCCTTGCGATTTAAACAGTAAAAACTATTGAATCTATCGTTAATTTACAGAAAAAATCCAACCCATAACAAAACAAACCACAGGCAGTGTTATACTGCTTGTCACACAATAAACAAAAAGCCGTTTTCAGACGGCCCAATCAAGGAGAGCATCCTTTATGAATAAAGCTTTTGCATTACCCGTTATCCACAGCGGCAACGGTAGCCTCGAGCAATACATTCATACTGTCAACAGCATTCCCATGCTGACTGCCGAAGAAGAAACACAACTGGCCGAACGTCAGCAAAAAGGCGATCTCAACGCCGCCAAACAGCTTATTCTGTCTCATCTTCGCGTCGTCGTATCCATCGCACGCGGCTACGATGGCTACGGCCTCAACCAAGCCGACCTGATTCAAGAAGGCAATATCGGCCTGATGAAAGCCGTCAAACGCTACGAACCGAGCCGCGGCGCGCGCCTGTTTTCGTTTGCCGTGCATTGGATTAAAGCCGAAATCCACGAATTCATTTTGCGCAACTGGCGTTTGGTCCGCGTTGCCACCACCAAACCGCAACGCAAACTGTTCTTCAATCTGCGCAGCATGCGTAAAAACCTGAATGCCTTGTCTCCAAAAGAAGCGCAAGAAATCGCCGACGATTTGGGCGTCAAATTGTCCGAAGTCTTGGAAATGGAGCAACGCATGACCGGTCACGATATCGGCATCATGGCAGAAAACAACGATGACGAGGACAACTTTGCCCCTATCGACTGGTTGGCCGACCACGATGCAGAGCCTAGCCGTCAGTTGTCCAAACAAGCCCACTACGCCCTGCAAACCGAAGGTCTGCAAAATGCCTTGGCGCAACTGGACGACCGCAGCCGCCGCATCGTTGAAAGCCGCTGGTTGCAAGACGATGGCGGTTTGACCCTGCACGAATTGGCTGCCGAATACGGCGTATCTGCCGAACGCATCCGCCAAATCGAAGCCAAAGCCATGCAAAAATTGCGCGGTTTCTTGGCAGAAGAAGCTGAAGCCGTTTAAGCCTTTCTTGATAAAAGGCCGTCTGAATCTTTTCAGACGGCCTTTTCGATGACAAACCTCATTGTATCTTCTCCCCCAACACATTCATTTTAAAGCCCACTTAAGCTATAATACCCACCACACACACTACCCAGTCATACCATAACCATGCAACTTACCGTCGTCGGACTCAATCACCAAACCGCGCCCTTGAGCATACGCGAAAAACTGGCATTTGCAGCTGCAAATCTGCCGGATGCCGTGTCCAACCTCGCGCGCAGTGAGGCGGCGGAAGAAGCAGTCATTCTTTCTACCTGCAACCGTACCGAGCTTTACTGCGTCGGTGAAACCGAAAAAATCATCGACTGGTTGGCGCAATATCACGACCTGTCTGCCGAAGAAATCCGCCCTTACCTCTATACCTTGGATAACAATGAAACCGTCCGCCACGCCTTCCGCGTCGCCTGTGGTTTAGATTCCATGGTCTTGGGAGAACCGCAAATTCTCGGTCAAATCAAAGATGCCGTCCGCGTTGCTCAAGAACAGGAAAGCATCAATACCCACTTAAACGCCCTGTTTCAAAAAACCTTTGCCGTTGCCAAAGAAGTGCGTACCGACACTGCCGTCGGCGAAAACTCCGTATCCATGGCTTCTGCATCGGTCAAAATGGCAGAGCAAATTTTCCCTTCCATTTCCGATCTGAATGTCCTCTTTATCGGCGCAGGCGAAATGATTGAACTGGTGGCCACTTATTTTGCTGCCAAAAATCCCAAGCTCATTACCGTTGCCAACCGTACACACCAGCGCGCGCAGGAATTGTGCGACAAACTCGGTGTCAACGCCGAAGCCTGTCTGCTGAATGAATTGCCCGATATTTTGCACGATTATGACGTGGTTGTTTCTTCCACCGCCAGCCAACTGCCCCTCGTCGGCAAAGGCATGGTCGAACGCGCATTGAAAAAACGCCACAACATGCCTGTTTTCCTGCTGGATTTGGCTGTTCCGCGCGATATCGAAGCCGAAGTCGGCGAATTGGAAGACGCATATCTCTATACCGTAGACGACATGATGGACATTGTCCAAAGCGGTAAAGATGCACGCAAAAAAGCAGCGGCGGCGGCTGAAAGCATGGTGGAAGAAAAAGTCAGCGAATTTATCCGCCTACAGAAAAACCGCCAAAGCGTTCCGCTTATCCGCGCTTTGCGCGACGAAGGTGAACGTGCACGCCGCCAAGTATTGGAAAATGCCATGAAGCAACTGGCAAAAGGCGTATCCGCCGAGGATGTCCTCGAACGCCTCTCCATCCAGTTGACCAACAAACTGCTCCACTCTCCGACACGCACGCTCAATAAAGCGGGCTCGGACAACAGCGAATTAATCGATGCCGTGGCGCAGATCTACCATTTGGATCAACACGACTGACCTCAATTTAAAGGCCGTCTGAAAGAAGCGAACCGACGGACAGGTCATATTCCAAAGCTTTCAGACGGCCTTAAAACAATAAAATCCCAATTATCATTTTTTCATTTAAAATGAAATGCTTGAAAAAAAACCGTTAAGGTGTAAAAATCCTACCTTATACATTTAAACAGCATTCAAACAATAAAACTGCCTGCCGGCTCAAACGCATACCGACAATACGATAGGCACCGGCAAAAGGAACTTTCGTGAATATTAAAACAAACACATATCTGGCCCTTGCTGTCCTCTCAGCTTCCCTTCTTTCAGGTTGCGACAAAGTTAGCACCTTTTTCGGCAAAGACGAAAACAAAGAACTCGTCCAACGCATAGAAACCAATACCGATGACGGGAAAGTCGGTATGTTGTTGCCCGACTTCGCCCAACTGGTGCAAAACGAAGGACAGGCCGTCGTCAATATTCAAGCGACACCGGCAAAACGCACTGCGACACCGGATGACGACCACAGCATGGACCTGAGCCAATTCCCCGACAATGATCCGTTTTACGAGTTCTTCAAGCGCCTTGTTCCCAATATGCCCGACATGCCGCAAGAAGATACCGAAAGCGACGCTTTGAATTTCGGTTCCGGCTTCATCATCAGCAAAGACGGCTATATCCTGACCAATACCCACGTGGTTGCCGGCATGGGCAATATCAAAGTCCTGCTCAACGACAAACGCGAATACACGGCCAAACTGGTCGGCTCAGACGCCCAATCCGACGTTGCCCTCTTAAAAATCGAGCCACAAGAAGACTTGCCGGTTGTCAAAATCGGCAATCCGAAAGATTTGAAACCGGGCGAATGGGTAGCCGCCATCGGCGCGCCTTTCGGCTTTGACAACAGTGTAACCTCCGGCATCGTCTCCGCCAAAGGCCGCAGCCTGCCAAATGAAAACTACACGCCGTTCATCCAAACCGACGTTGCCATCAACCCCGGCAACTCAGGCGGCCCGTTATTCAACCTCCGCGGCCAAGTAGTCGGCATCAACTCGCAAATTTACAGCCGCAGCGGCGGTTTCATGGGTATTTCGTTTGCTATTCCGATTGATGTTGCCATGAATGTGGCCGATCAATTAAAAGCCAACGGCAAAGTCCAACGCGGCCAATTAGGCGTGGTTATTCAAGAAGTTTCTTATGATTTGGCCAAATCTTTCGGTTTGGACAAAGCAAGTGGCGCACTAATTGCAAAAATCATGCCAAACAGCGCGGCACAACAAGCAGGCTTGCAGGTTGGCGACATCGTACGCAAAGTGAACGGCGAAGAAGTCCGCGCTTCCAGCGATTTGCCAGTTATGGTCGGCTCGATTATGCCGGGCAAAGAAGTAACTTTGAGCATTTGGCGCAGCGGCAAACAAACCGATGTCAAAGTCAAACTTGGCAGCGCAGCCGAACAAACGGAAACTTCTGCAAAAGAAGCCGAACACCCGCAACACGACGGCGGCCATGATGGATTTACCGTTGAAAATGCGGGTGTTACCCTGCAGGTTGAAAACGCAGACGGCAAACAGCGCTTAATCGTTCTGCGCGTTAGCGGTGCGGCCGAACGTGCCGGCCTCAAACGCGGCGACGAAATCATTGCCGTCAGCCAAATCAGCGTCAATGACGAATCCACTTTCCGTAGCGCATTGGAAAGCTCAGGCAAAAACGTACCGCTTTTGGTACAACGCGACGGCAATACTTTGTTCCTCGCGCTAAATCTGCAGTAGTCCGATTTTTCAGACGGCATGATGATGTGTTAGATGATAAAATACCCATATGTCAGAGGCAGTGGGTATTTTGTTATCCGTCTTCCAATTTAGGCCTTCTGAAAATATTTCACCGCTTATACACAATATAATTATGCAACTTATTAATTATTCGAATTCTATTTTATCTATCGTCCCGGCAGCCATCGCGCTCGCCTTGGCCATTGCAACGCGCCGTGTATTGCTGTCCTTAGGTGTCGGCATTATCGTAGGCTCATTCTTGCTGGTAGGCAGTAATCCACTTGATGCCTTGGTTCACTTAAAAGACATGGCAGTCAGCCTGACTTGGGCGGACGGCGATTGGTCCTTGGGCAAACCCAAAATCCTACTCTTCTTGGTGCTTTTGGGGATTTTCACTTCCCTGCTGACGCATTCCGGCAGCAACCAAGCATTTGCCGATTGGGCAAAACAGCACATCAAAGGCCGTCGCGGGGCGAAGCTGCTGACCGCCTGTCTGGTATTCGTTACCTTTATTGACGACTATTTCCACAGCCTTGCCGTCGGTGCGATTGCCCGCCCTGTAACCGACAAATTCAAAGTTTCCCGCGCCAAACTGGCTTATATCCTTGACTCCACTGCCGCGCCGATGTGCGTTTTGATGCCTGTATCCAGCTGGGGGGCGTCGATTATTGCTACTTTGGCAGGCCTTTTGGTGACTTACAACATCACAGACTACACACCAATGGGCGCATTCGTGGCCATGAGCCTGATGAATTACTACGCCGTCTTCGCATTAATTATGGTGTTTGTCGTTGCTTGGTTCTCCTTCGACATCGGCTCTATGGCTCGTTTGGAACGCGCCGCTTTGAACGAAACTCATGATGAAACCATTGAAACAGGCCATCCTAACGGCCGCGTATTCGCGCTGATTGTGCCGGTTTTAGTACTGATCATCGCCACTGTTTCCGCTATGATTTACACTGGCGCACAAGCTTCTGAAACCTTCTCTTTGCTCAGCGCGTTTGAAAATACCGATGTGAACACTTCCCTCGTATTCGGCGGTACTTGCGGTGTATTGGCCGTCATCCTCTGCACCATCGGCACCATCAAAACCAACGATTACCCTAAAGCCATTTGGCAGGGCATCATCTCTATGCGCGGTGCCATTACCATCTTGATTTTGGCATGGATCATCAGCACCGTTGTCAGCGAGATGCACACCGGCGAATACCTCTCCACTTTGGTGGCAGGCAATATCCACGCAGGCTTCCTACCCGTGATTTTGTTTCTGCTCGCAGGCGTGATGGCCTTCGCTACCGGCACAAGTTGGGGCACATTCGGCATCATGTTGCCGATTGCCGCCGCCATGGCCGTCAAAGTCGAACCTTCGCTGATTATCCCTTGCATGTCCGCCGTCATGGCCGGTGCCGTATTTGGCGACCACTGCTCGCCGATTTCCGACACCACCATCCTCTCTTCTACCGGCGCACACTGTAACCACATCGACCACGTTACCTCGCAATTCCCTTACGCACTAACCGTTGCCGCCTCTGCCGCTATCGGCTACCTGATTTTAGGCATGACCGGCTCTGCGCCTTTAGGTTTTGTGGTAACCGGCATCGTAATGGTTGTGTTGATTTTCATCTTAAAAGACAAGAAAAAAGCAACTGCCTAATTCAAAACCAATATTCAGACGGCCTGAGATATTCCGACACGCTCAGGCCGTCTGAATATTGCAATTACCCATATATACATTATTCAGGACAAAACAATGAATACGCCCCATCTTCCACGCGGCCCAGTCATGGCCGACGTCGCTGCCTATCATCTGACCGAAGAAGAAAAACAACGCCTGCTCGACCCTGCCGTCGGTGGCGTTATTTTGTTCCGCCGCAACTTTGAAAACGTCTCCCAACTCAAAGCTTTGGTTCAAGAAATCAAAGCCGTCCGTACACCTGAACTCATCATCGCCGTTGACCACGAAGGCGGACGGGTTCAACGTTTTATTGACGGCTTCACCCGCCTGCCGGCCATGAACGTATTGGGCGAAATTTGGGACAACGAAGGCAAAGAAGCCGCCTGCGCCCAAGCAGAACAAGTCGGCTGGGTTTTGGCAACCGAACTCTCCGCCTGCGGTATCGACCTATCCTTTACGCCTGTATTGGATTTAGACTGGGGGCAATGCGCCGTCATCGGCAACCGCAGTTTCCACCGCGACGCCAACATCGTGACCCAGCTTGCCCTTGCCCTGCAAAAAGGCCTGAACAAAGGCGGCATGAAATCTTGCGGCAAACACTTCCCCGGCCACGGCTTTGTCGAAGGCGACAGCCATCACGTCCTGCCTTGCGACGAACGCAGCCGCGAAGGGCTCGAAGCCGCCGACCTTATCCCATTCCGAGCATTGAGCCAAGCAGGCATGGCCGCAGTCATGCCTGCCCACGTCGTATACCCGCAAATCGACAGTCAACCTGCCGGCTTCTCCGAAAAATGGCTGAAACAAATCCTGCGCCAAGAAATCGGATTTAACGGCGTTATCTTTTCAGACGACCTGACCATGGAAGGTGCATGTGGTGTCGGCGGTATTAAAGAACGCGCCCGACTTTCTTTTGAAGCGGGCTGCGACATTGTACTAGTGTGCAACCGCCCTGACTTGGTAGATGAATTGCGAGACGGTTTTCACGCACCGGCAAACGCCGACTTGGCAGCACGTTGGCAATACATGGCCAACACATTGACCGTACAAGAAACTGCCGACATCATGGCAACCGAAGAATTTCAAGCCGCCCAACAGGCAACCGCCAAACTGGCAACGCCTAAAGACATCGCAGGCGGTGTCAAAGTCGGCGAAGCATTCTGATTCAAGGCCGTCTGAAACATTGACGGCAAATAAAAAAAGGAAGACTTGAAAAGTCTTCCTTTTTTTATTTAAACCGATTAGCGGTGTTGCGGATTGTAACGGCTTTCCAATCGCAGGAATACCCAGCCCAAAAAGCTTGTCAGCACCAAATAAATCAGCGCGATTGTATAAAGCGGTTCTTCATAGACAGAATAGCGGCCGGTAATCGTGCTTTGTACATAAGCCAACTCAGCCACGCCGATGACGGACAATAATGAGCTGTCTTTCAACAAAGTAATAAATTCACTGGCCAATGGCGGCAACATACGGCGCAAAGCTTGCGGCAAAATCACATAACGCATCGCCTGAGTATAGGTCAGACCCAAAGAACGCGCAGCTTCCATTTGGCCCTTATCAATCGACTGGATACCGGCACGGAAAATCTCACAAATATACGCACCCGAGTTCGCAATCAACGCCAAAGAACCGGCAATCAACGCACCATAAGAACGGCGCAAATCAATGGCTGCTTCGCCGCTAATCAATACACCGTCGGCCGGATGAACGAAAAATGGGAACCAAACATAAGCCCAAATCACAATTTGTACAAACAATGGCGTACCGCGAAACAGCGTAACATACCAAAAAGAAATCTTACGCAACACCCAAGCCAAGGCACGCATCGGCACACCGGCTTTTTCCGGATTGATCAAACGCGCCAATGCCAGCAGCAAACCCAAAATCGAGCCGCCTGCCGTTGCAACCACCGTCAGCCCCAGCGTCGTCAATACGCCGTATAAAAACATCCAGCGGTATTCATAAATAATGTCAAAACGAAAATCCATAACCATTCCGTCGGTCAAAATCGGTAACTAATCCGAATATTTTTTAAAATGAAGCTTGATATTTTACAAGAAAATACATTGCTTGAACGGTTTTTTGTTAAATTAATCCACCCAACCCTGCTTTTTTACATTTCCAACGTATTGCAGCCACTTTTTACCTTTCATCATAGTAAAAATTAGCATATTTTGACAAAAATCGCAAAAAACTTAAGCTAAATGGCTGAAAACAAAGTGCGGTTAATTTCTAAGAAGTTTTTAAACTCACTAAAAATTAACCGAACTTGATACTTCCGATAGACTCAATATTTAACACTACAAATATTTTTTCATCAATTCATAAATTGGTTTTAATTGAGGCTCATTAGCTGTAGGTTTATAACTTTCAAGAATGGTTTCATCCTCATTTACTAAGTAATGCACATTTGCCCCTTTTTGAAGCATAAGCTCTAAAACATCCAATCTCTCTGGGATATATCCAATCATAGATAAAGGGATTAAACCATCTTGGTTGGGTAAATTAGGATTTGCTCCTGCTTTGAGCAACGCTATCGCCGCCTCAGCATTTTTACTTCGTAATGCATAATGCAAAGGAGTCATTCCGTACATATCTTGCGCATTAATCTCCACTCCATGTTTTATATAAAACTCCACAACCGACAATGGAGCCGCAAAAATTAAATTACACTGGTGTAGCCAATTCCATTTGTCTACCGATACATAGTGAATATCTAACTTTTTACTTATAAAGAAAATATCCTCCAGCATTGCGATATTTCCTTCTCTATCTGATATCGCAACAAGCATCTTAGGGTCATCTTTATATTCTTCATATAAATTTGTCATATTAGTTTCCTCTTTTGTGTAAAAACAATTTCATATCCTCTTTAATTTTTTGAATATCACCATTTCCCGGCATCTCATTTCTATGACTCCGATTTTCAGACATATTTTCTAACCTAAATTTATTAGGTCTTGCATTTACATAATCATTAAATTGTTTTTGACTCCAATTTAATTCTTTAGCTGCAAGAGATAATCGTCTATGCTCCCAGCCATATGCATGTCCTATATCGATTGGTCCTTTGATTATCGCACGAGTAATCTTATCTCGGTAATCACCATTAGGTAGAGCCTCGTATTGTTCAAAGATTTTCTTCATGGTATCAGAACGAAGATAGGAGCGATTATAAAATTGATCTACAGGTTTATCTGTCGATAAATAACGTCCTGTTTGCTCATCAATTCGTTGAGATAGTCTATTAAAATGAGGATCTGTTCCTGCGTTATGATTCACTGTTTCAAAACGATTTAAGTCTTTTTTGATCACAGTAATTTCTTTTCCATCCTGATTTTTAAACTTATAAGCATGATAACCTTCAATTCCGCCTATTCGTTGAACACCATCTGGCAAAGCATGCCAGCAATCATTATGCACCCATACTCCATCCGAATCACTATTAGCTCCTTTAATGAAGTAAGTATGGTCATTTTCAACCGTTAAGTTATATGCATTCAACTTCTTAGCCTTAATGCTAACATCTTTTACCGTCTGCCATTAGTTATTCTCTGATAGGACATTTTCCGTATAAAAAACAAAGCGCAAACCCGACACAAAATTGACCGAAACACAAAAACAGCGGATAATCCGCCCATTCTTCAAACATCTTTCAGACGGCCTTCCCTCTTTCCTTGAGGGCCGTCTGAAAACATTTTAAAAAGCATAAAACATGAAAGCACCCGAACTCTTATTGCCTGCAGGTGGCCTCGAACGTATGCGCGCCGCCTACGACTACGGCGCAGACGCCGTTTACGCCGGCAGCCCGCGTTACTCCCTGCGCGCCCGCAACAACGAATTTGCCAAACTCGACGTTCTCGAGCAAGGCATTAAAGAAGCGCACGAGCGCAACAAAAAATTCTTCCTGACCGTCAATACGCTACCGCACAACTCCAAACTCAAAACCTTCGTTTCCGATATGGAGCCCTTGATTGCCATGAAACCTGACGCGCTGATTATGGCGGATCCGGGTTTGATCATGACCGTGCGCGAAAAATGGCCGGAAATGCCGATCCACCTATCCGTTCAAGCAAACACCACCAACTACTGGGGCGTAAAATTCTGGCAAAACATCGGTGTCGAACGCATTATTCTGTCGCGCGAATTGAGCATGGAAGAAATTGCCGAAATCCGCCAAGAATGCCCCGATATCGAACTCGAAGTCTTCATTCACGGCGCATTGTGCATCGCCTACTCCGGCCGTTGCCTGCTCTCCGGCTATTTTAACCACCGCGACCCCAACCAAGGCACCTGCACCAACTCCTGCCGTTGGGATTACAAGGTTCACAACGCCACTGAAAGCGATGCAGGCGATGCCCAGCTTCTGCAAGGTTTTAACTTTGAAAAAGCCCAAGAAGAAGCCAACCAAAACTTTGAAGGCATCAATGGTCAAAAACGCCACCCCTACGCCGACAAAGTTTTCCTGATTGAAGAGTCCAACCGCCCCGGCGAAATGATGCCGATTATGGAAGACGAGCACGGCACCTACATCATGAACTCCAAAGACCTTCGCGGCATTGAAGTGGTTGAAAAACTGGCCAAAATCGGCGTGGACAGCCTCAAAGTCGAAGGCCGTACCAAGTCGCTCTATTATGTTGCACGCGTGGCCCAGTCCTACCGCAAAGCAATTGATGATGCCGTTGCAGGCCGTCCGTTTGATTACAGTCTGTTGAGCGAACTCGAAGGCCTTGCCAACCGCGGCTACACCAGCGGCTTCCTCGAGCGCCACCAAACTCAGGATTACCAAAACTACCTGACCGGCCACTCCATCGCCAAACAAAGCCAATATGTCGGCCACGTTACCGAAATCGATGAAAATGGCTGGGCGACCATCGAAGTCAAAAACCGCTTTGCTATCGGCGATTCACTCGAAATCATCCACCCGAGCGGCAACCAAACCATCAAATTGGAACAAATGACCCGCAAAGGCCAGCCTGTCGATGTTGCCCCAGGCAACGGCATTCAAGTCAAAATCCCCAACATGCAGGGCAAAGAAAAAGCTTTGGTTGCGCGGATTATGAATCCTTAAGCATCAACAAAACAAAGGCCGTCTGAAAGTTTCAGACGGCCTTTTTAAATAATCTATGCTGTTTTAAGCCTGTTCTTGCAATACGGCGGCAATCAATTCTTCCGCACCATCATCTGCCAGTTTTTTGGCGACAGCGCGACCCAAGGCATCGGCGTATTCGGCAGGGGCTTGCGCGTCTGCCTGCAAAATGACTGAACCGTCAGGATGACCGACCAAGCCGCGCAAGGTCAGTAAGCCGTTTTCTTCAGTACAATATGCGGCCAGCGGCACTTGGCAGCTTCCACCCAAAGCGCGCGCCAACGCACGTTCGGCCGTAACGCAGGCGTGTGTGGTATCGTGGTTTAACGGCTTTAAGACTTCGTACAAATCTTCGCGATGCGCTGCAATTTCAATACCCAATGCGCCTTGTCCGGCGGCAGGCAGGCTGTCGGATTCCGACAAAATCATGCGGATGCGTTCGTCCAATTCCAGACGCTGCAAACCGGCGGCGGCCAAGATAATCGCATCGTATTCGCCGTTATCGAGTTTGGACAAACGGGTTTGCACATTGCCGCGCAAAGGTTTGATAACCAAATGCGGATAGCGCGCACGCAACTGGGCTTCGCGGCGCAGGCTGGATGTACCAACGATGGCGCCTTTGGGCATTTCTTCCAAACGCGCGTATTGGTTGGACACAAACGCGTCAAACGGATTGGCGCGTTCGCCGATGGCTGCAAGCGCAAAACCTTCAGGCAAATCCATCGGTACGTCTTTAATAGAATGCACGGCCAAGTCGGCCCGACCGTCATACAAAGCCTGTTCCAACTCTTTGACAAACAAGCCTTTACCGCCGACTTTTGACAAAGTTCTGTCCAAAATCTGGTCGCCGCGCGTGGTCATGCCCAAAATCTCGACTTCGCAATCGGGATACAGGGCTTTCAGACGGCCTTGGATATGTTTTGCCTGCCACATGGCAAGCAGGCTTTCGCGACTGGCGATAACGAGTTTTTTCGGGTTCATAATGGTTGCCTGAAAGATGGAAAACGGCATGAAGTCTATCATATTTTGGGCGGTTTTTCAGACGGCATGGGGGTGAATATGTTATATTTACGCCTAAAAACCAAATTTTCCGGACAACATGAAACGCGCCAAACAATATCCTTTTTTATCCTTACAGCGGCAACGTTTTCATCTGAACTTTGAAAACGCCTCTTCCGCCGCCAACCTTCCGAGCGAACGCGATTTTTACCGCTGGGCGTGGTCTGCTTTGAAAAACGAATACCGCCGCGCTGACATCAGCCTGATTCTTCTGGACGAAGAAGAAGCCCGCGCCTACAACCGCGACTACCGCGGCAAAGATTACGCCACCAATGTATTGAGTTTTGCGCTCAACGAAGGTGAAATCCTGCCCGACCAGTTTTCAGACGGCCTGTATGGCGATTTAGTAATTTGCCCGCAAGTGGTTTTAAAAGAAGCCGCCGAACAAGGCAAAACACCCAAGCAGCATTTTGCCCACCTGACCATACACGGTACTTTACACCTGATGGGCTACGACCACATCGAAGACGATGAAGCCGAAATAATGGAAGCCGAAGAAATCCGCCTGATGCTGGCGGCAGGCTTCCCCAACCCCTACCAAGAGGACGAATATTAAAATGGACGGTACGCAGTCGAAACCCAAGTTTTTCGAACGCCTAATCTCCCGACTTGCCGGCGAGCCCGATTCCGCCGAAGACGTATTGACCCTGCTGCGCCAAGCGCACGAGCAGGAAGTTTTTGATGCCGACACACTGACCCGGCTGGAAAAAGTATTGGACTTTGCCGAGCTGGAAGTGCGCGATGCCATGATTACGCGCAGCCGCATGAACGTATTGAAAGAAAACGACAGCATCGAGCGCATCACGGCCTACATCATCGAAACCGCCCATTCGCGTTTCCCCGTCATCGGCGAAGACAAAGACGAAGTTTTGGGCATTTTGCACGCCAAAGACCTGCTCAAATATATGTTCAACCCCGAGCAGTTCCACCTGAAATCCGTCTTGCGCCCTGCCGTTTTCGTACCCGAAGGCAAATCTTTAACCGCCCTTTTAAAAGAGTTCCGCGAACAACGCAACCACATGGCGATTGTCATTGACGAATACGGCGGCACATCCGGCCTGGTAACCTTTGAAGACATCATCGAGCAAATCGTCGGCGACATCGAAGACGAGTTTGACGAAGACGACAGCGCCGACAATATCCACGCCGTTTCTTCCGAACGCTGGCGCATCCACGCCGCAACCGAAATCGAAGACATCAACGCCTTTTTCGGCACGGAATATAGCAGCGAAGAAGCCGACACCATCGGTGGCCTGGTCATTCAAGAATTGGGGCACCTGCCCGTACGCGGCGAAAAAGTCATCATCGGCAGCCTGCAATTTACCGTCGCACGCGCCGACAACCGCCGTCTGCACACCCTGATGGCCACACGAATTAAAGAAAACACGGATAAACCATGATTATTCTGGATCACGTCTCCAAACACTATCAAACACGCGACAAAAAAGACTTTGTCGCTGTCGAGCCGACCAGCCTCGAAATCAAACAGGGTGAAATCTTTGGCCTGATGGGCTACTCCGGTGCAGGCAAATCCACCCTACTGCGTCTGATTAACTTATTGGAACGTCCGGATACAGGTACCGTCAGCGTATACGGCCAAGAGCTGACCGCGCTCAACGCCACGCAACTGCGCCACGCCAGACAAAACATCGGCATGGTATTCCAACAGTTCAACCTATTGAGCAACCGTACCGTTGCCGAAAACGTCGCTTTTCCTTTAGAAATTGCCAAATGGCCGTCTAAAAAAATCCAAGCGCGTGTTGAAGAATGTTTGGAAATCGTCGACTTGCAAGACCGCGCCAACCATTACCCGTCCCAACTTTCCGGCGGTCAAAAACAACGTGTCGGCATTGCCCGTGCGTTAGCGCCGCAACCTCAAGTCATCCTCGCCGACGAACCCACTTCCGCCCTCGACCCTGCCACTACGCGCAGCGTTTTGAAGTGTTTGGAAGACATCAACCGACGTTTCAACGTAACCATCGTCATCGTTACCCACGAAATGAGCGTTATCCGCCGCCTGTGTGACCGTGCCGCCCTCTTGGATAAAGGCCGTCTGCTGGAAATCGTTGAAGTACACGGCAACCAAATCCATGCCCAATCCGAAATTGGGCAAGAGCTGATTCGAGAGGACTAATATGACAGATTTAACATTTGAAAGTGCTGTTGAGACCATCGTCAGCATGAAGGGCGAAATTATCCAAGCCTTGGGCGAAACCTTTATTATGGTCGGCCTATCGACTACTTTCGCCGTTATCTTCGGTACGATTTTGGGCGTATTGCTGTTTGTGACGTCAAGTCATCAGTTGCACTACAACAAACAGCTGAATTTGTTTTTGGACAATCTGGTCAACCTGATGCGCGCATTCCCTTTCGTCATCCTGATGATTGCCATGATTCCTATTACACGCGCCATCATCGGCACGACCATCGGCCCGGTTGCCGCCTCATTGGTACTGAGCGTATCCGGCTTGTTCTACTTCGCCCGTCTGGTCGAGCAAAACCTGCGCGAAGTACCCAGAGGCGTGATTGAAGCAGCCTCCGCAATGGGAGCCTCACCCATGAGCATCATCTGCAAAGTGCTTTTGAATGAAGCGCGCGCAGGTATGGTTTCCAGCATTACCGTACTGGCTATCGGCCTTCTATCGTACAGCGCGGCGGCAGGTATGATTGGCGGCGGCGGCTTGGGCGACCTTGCCATCCGTTACGGCTACTACCGCTATCAAATGGAAGTCATCATCTTCATCGTCGCCATCCTGGTTTTACTCGTTATCCTGATTCAAGGTATCGGCAACAGATTGGCACGCAAACTGGATAAACGTTAAACAAACCAGGCCGTCTGAAATGGACTTACTATTTTTCAGACGGCCTGTTATCTATTTAGGGCATATATTCCAAATAAATTTACAAAAAACGTCCTCATATTTCCAAAATAGATTTACAATCCCTCTTTTTTGACGGCGGCAGCTTGAGGCCGTCTGAAACCGTTTTATCATCCATCAGGAGCAAAATATGCAAATCAACACATTCTTCAAAACCCTTTCAGCCGCTGCGCTAGCTATCGTACTGGCTGCCTGCGGCGGTCAAAAAGACAGCGCGCCTGCTGCTTCTGCCGCTTCTTCTGCCGACAACGGTGCAGAGAAAAAAGAAATCGTCTTCGGTACAACCGTCGGTGACTTCGGCGATATGGTAAAAGACCAAATCCAACCGGCTTTGGAGAAAAAAGGCTATAAAGTCAAACTGATCGAGTTCACCGACTATGTGCGCCCTAACCTTGCTTTGGCTGAAGGCGAGTTGGACATCAACATCTTCCAACACAAACCTTATCTGGATGACTTCAAAAAAGAACACAAGCTGGACATCGTTGAAGCCTTCCAAGTACCGACCGCACCTTTGGGCCTGTACCCTGGCAAACTGAAATCTTTGGACGAAGTGAAAGACGGCGTCAGCGTTTCTGCACCTAACGACCCGTCCAACTTTGCCCGTGCATTGGTTATGTTGAACGAATTGGGCTGGATTAAACTGAAAGCCGACGTTGATCCGCTGACTGCTTCTAAAAACGATATTGCCGAAAATCCAAAAAACATCCAAATCGTAGAACTTGAAGCCGCCCAACTGCCACGCAGCCGTGCCGACGTTGACTTTGCCGTCGTTAACGGCAACTACGCCATGAGCAGCGGCATGAAACTGACTGAAGCCCTGTTCCAAGAGCCAAGCTTTGCCTACGTTAACTGGTCTGCCGTCCGCACTGCCGATAAAGACAGCCAATGGCTGAAAGATGTAACTGAAGCCTACAACTCTGACGAGTTCAAAGCTTACTCACAAAAACGCTTTGCCGGTTACAAATATCCTGCTGCATGGGGTGAAAACGCAGCTGCAGGCGCTCAAGCCGAAGCTGCTTCTACTGCTTCTGCAACCAAATAAGTAACTTTTTGAAAAAAGGCCGTCTGAACATTCAGACGGCCTTTTTCTATTGATTATCTATTCCCAAAGCTCAAAACAAGTTTTTTGATTAACGCCAAATACTTACATAATTCCCTTTTTAAAACCAAATCAATATGTTGTAAAAAAGTTCAATAAAAAGTCATATTTTTATTCAATAAAATCAATTACTAAATGAATTATTCTAATTTTTTATAATATTCACTAGTAATGTTCCGTTTATCCTGATATTATACCGTTCATCTAAAGACATCCGGTTATCTGCATTACAGACCGTTCATCTGAATTGCTTCAAACCACTTTGTCGGATTTTCCCATGTATGTTGTGTTTCTCCGTATCGAAGGGGTTTGAGCGGTTGAAACCGTATTGCTTAGATATTAAAGCTTCATGCTTTGAAATGAGTGAATTTTTGTTTTAAGTGTCGTAATCTCTTGCTAATTACTCCCAGCTGCAAGAGTTTCAGGGTTGCCCCCTTGGGCAGCCCTTCTTTTTTTATCCTCCATTATTTCAGTAATCGAACCTTCCCTGCCCTATGCACATAGTCAAAATCACAGGCAAGGCTGCCCTTCTCCTCAACTTCCAATCTTCTTCAATTCATTATTCGGCATCACCAGCCAAACCTGTGCCTTTTTAACTTGAGCCGCAGTACGGATGGCTGCTTCATCCATAATGGAGAATGCGGTAGAAAAGGCATCGGCAACCGCCGCACTCTCCGCCATGACGCTCATGCTTTTATAACGCGGCTGGCTTCCGCCTGTACGCGGATCAAAAAGATGGGTAAATTTGCCAGCTTCGTCCATTACCGTGCCGTAGCCGCCCGATGTGGCAAAGGCTTGGTTTTTCATGGCAATGGTGGTCAGGATTTGGTCTTCTTGGTCGGGATTGCGAATGCTGACATTCCACTCGCGCCGGTTGGCATTATCAAAGCCGTAAATCTCCCCCATATCAATCAATGCCTGGGTAATGCCTTGCTGCTTCAACAATTCGACTACTTTATCAGTGATATAGCCCTGCGCAATGCCGTTGAGCGACAAGCCCATGCCTTTTTGGGCAAAACGGATTTCTTTGGTATCAAAATCGACTTTGTTGAAATCCACTAATTTGAGCGTGTCTTTGATACTGCGTTCGGATGGCGGCGTTTCGGTTTTGGGGTTTCGTCTAAAATGGTCGGCATACAGATTCCACAAAGGCTGAATGCTGGGATCAAATGCACCCTGCGTTAGCTGATGGATATCTCGGCTGATGCTGAGCAGCTGCAAAAAATCGGATGGTGGATTTTTCAGACGGCCTTCTCGGTTTAAACGGCTGATCAGGCTGTCGTCACGATACAGGCTGAAGATTTTTTCCAATCGTGAGACTTCCGCCAATACTTTGTTGACCAATATTTCCGCCTGCTTGCGCTCAATGCCGAACAACCGCAATTCCGCACCCGAACCCAAAGCAATGCCTCTCCAAATAACTGGCTGCTCTTCTTGATTCTGGCTGGCCGGATGAGTCGGTTGATTGGTTTTGCGGCTGATGGCAAAGGGAATGCCGACACCTGCGGCAAGTGTGGCGGCGATGGCAAGGAAACGGCGGCGCGTTAAAAGGGTGGACATAAAGTATTCCTTAGATTTTTTATCTTTATATTGAAAGCCGCATTCATTAAATCAGCAATCGGTGCTTCCAACACAAAGGCCGTCTGAAACTGTTTCAGACGGCCTTTATTGGTTGTTTTATTTAAAAATGTATTCGTCGGGCATCTCTGCAAAACCGACTACTCTGCCGCCTTTCTCTTTGGCGAATTTTTCAGCCTGAGCCTTGTCGGCAAACGGAAGCGCGTCTTCCGCACCCATGCCGCCGATAAAGCTACTTTCGATGACGTAATAGGCTTTTTTCGCATCTATCCATTCGGCGTCGGCATTGGGTTTTTCCCAATCTTTGACTTTGCCCATATCGGTAACATAGATAGCATGAATGCCTTTGGGCTCTTCAGGCAGTTTAGTGTAGCCGAACATCTGCTTGATGGTGGAAAACCAAACCGGTTTGTCAGGTTTGCCGTTCAAGAAGATTTGCGCTTTAGGGCCGTTATGTTCAGTCAAATTCATGCTGCAGTAATGACCGACTGCGCTGTCGCTGATTCGTTGGGGCGTAGGCGGAGGAGTATTTTCCTCTCTGCTACAAGCAGATAAAGCAAGGATGGTGAATGCTGTAAATAATATTTTTCTCATATTTGTCTCTTTCCGAAAATCCAGGCGGCTAAGACCAAAGGAATGATAACCCATAATACCTGCGCCGTCAGCAAAACCGGCATAGTCAGGCTGATTTGATCGCTCAAACCGGCCATACCTGCGTACATCGCGGTGTTTTCATAACCGGTCAGGTTGAGCAGACGGTAAATGTCGGAAGGATTGAACAAGAGAATGGTTTCTACGACAGGCGCGGTAATGACTTGTTCGGTATCGGCAACCAAAACACCCAAAAGCGCCATATCGAAAATCACCACAAAAAACAGCCATACGCCGATGGCGATACCGGCGGCAGTACCGCGTTCTTTGACTTTCGCGCTGATCAAATATCCCATAGACAAAAAGGCTGCGCCAAGAATCACACTAGCAACAATCAGAAGGGCGAAAGGTTTCCATGCGGTAAGGTCAAAGCCGCCGTTGGCAAGCTGGAGGGTAATGCCGGCCAATCCGTAGCCTGCCGTGGTGGCAAGGGCAAGGATGATGAGATGGCCGATAAATTTGCCGGCAAGGATTTGGTTACGCGAAATCGGATAGCTCAACAACAGTGCCATCGTACCGCGTTCGATTTCGCCAATCAATGCATCATAAGAGAGCAACATCGCAATCAGCGGAATCAGGAAAATCGATAGGCTGGAGAGGCTGACAACGGTAACGGTCAACGGATCGACTTTGACAGTACCGGTGGGCGAGCTGCCCAGGAAACCCAATGACAGGGCAAGCGCGGCAAGCAGGAGCGCGGCAGCGAGTACCCAACGGTTGCGCAGGCTGTCGCGGACTTCTTTGCCGGTAATAATCCAAACGGGGTTCATACGTCTTCCCTTTTTAAGAATTGTGCGTACATATCGTCAAGTGTCGGGGTATGGATATCGATATAGGCAAGGTTGCCCAAATCACCCAATTCGCTCAAAAGTCCCATACGCTCTTCGGCTTTACATTGCGCTTTATACGACAGGCCGTCTGAAAGCGGCTGCCAACGCTCGCTCAACGGACGCGCTTCTTTCAAACGGACATTGACGGTCAACGGCAAACCACTTTGAACATGCAACTCATCCA
The DNA here is from genome assembly GCF_051957355.1 of Neisseria sp. P0018.S001. NCBI lineage: Bacteria > Pseudomonadati > Pseudomonadota > Betaproteobacteria > Neisseriales > Neisseriaceae > Neisseria > Neisseria sp. P0018.S001. Next base: position 33,710 of record NZ_JBQCWN010000014.1, read on the forward strand.
TGCTGCCATCGGCAACTTTCACACCGTTTTTCATGACGATAATGCGGTCGGCGTGGCCATCGAGTTCTGCAAGCGCGTGCGTGCTGAGCAATACGGTTGCACCGCGTCCATTCAGCTCGCGCACGACTTCGTAAAACATTTGGCGTGAAGCCGGGTCAAGGCCTGTGGTCGGTTCGTCAAACAATAAGACTTTAGGCTCGCCCAACAAGGCTTGTGCCAAAGCGAGACGCTGGCGCATACCTTTGGAGTAAGTGCCGACACGGCGGCGTGCCGCTTGAGAAATGCCGACGCGTTCCAACAACTCACGGTTTTTACTCAAGGGCTGTTTTTTCAGCTTGGCATAGAAATCCATGGTTTCAATGCCGGTCAATGAAGGATGAAGCGCGACGGTTTCAGGCAGGTAACCGATTTGGCTGCGAAGCAGTGCGCCTGCCTTGCTGCCGGTACGCTCGCCCAGCAACATGACTTCGCCTTCGGTCGGTGTAATCAGGCCGAGTATCAGCTTCATGATGGTGGATTTGCCTGCACCGTTATGCCCTGCCATGCCGACGCTTTCGCCTGCTTTGAGGACTAAATCGACTTGGTTGACGGCTTTTTGACTGCCGAATTGTTTGGTCACGTTTCTTAATTCGACGTGGTTGGTCATGAATAATTCCTTTGTGCTGTTTCAGACGGCCTCATTCAAAAGGCCGTCTGAAAACATGTTTAATTCAAAGATCCGTTTTCGGCATCGCTCCAATCGGATTGGCGCGTACTGGCTTCGTGCAACAGCTCATCCTTCATGGCTTCGTATTTGGTGCTTGTTTTGTTGCTGATCGGTTTCATCAATGGCTTACTGTCGATGACGCCGCCCGGCAAAATAGCGGGGAACTGCGATTGCGCCCATTTGACAATGCTGACAGCAGGACTGTTCATCAACAGACGGGACACGGGGGCGCGCCAAATAATTTGGTCGATAATACCGTTCGGTCGATAGGCATTGTCGCCAAAACCATCGCCATCAAGGTCGAATGTGCTGTTGTCGCTCCAATAATTGCCTCGGCCGCCCTCTCCCCAATCAAGGAAACGGGTGCTGACGTATTTGACTTGGCTTTCGTTGTTGATAAACGAATTATTGGACAGGCTTGTGCCTTCAATGGCCGCGGTAAAGTGAATACCGATTTGACAGTTTTCAAAATGGTTGTCGAAAATTTTATTGTAGTTGGCATTGTAGGCAAACACGCATTTGCCTGCCTTGTTGATCACATTATCGTGAATTTCGGAATAATTGACGTAGTTGAGCATAATGCCTTGGTCGCGGCTGCCAACGGCAATGTTGCCATACACTTTCAGGCGTTCGGAAAACATCAGCACATAACCCATGTTGTTGCCGACGGAGATATTGTTGCTGACTTCGCTGTCATTGGTGTACATATAATGGACGGCAAAGCGTAAGTCGCTAAAACGGTTGCCTTTGTAGGTATTATGGGTACTGGTATTTGAAAAAATACCGTCACGGCCTTTGGAAATATCGTTATCGACCACTTGCGCACCCGGCGCATTCCAAACTGTTACGCCATTACCGCGCTCATTCACGCGCAATGTGGCTTCTCCGACAATCTTATTTTCGCGCACCATCGATTCTGCCGCGCCATGGATGTACACGCCGACAGAGTTGTCCAAGACATTATTGTGTTCAACCAATGCACGCGGAGCCGTTTCCTCGAGGTAAATCCCTGCATCCATGGCCGGCAGGCTCAAGCCTGAATTGGAAACTGTCAGATTGCGCAGAGTCACGTCAGGCGCATGAACGGCAATGGTACGCCCGCTCCTGTCGCCAACAATCTTGGCGGAGCGGTCGGCCGGACCTTCAATGGTAATCGGTTTGTCGATATAGAGTTTGGTCTTGTATGTACCGGAGGCAAGCTTGAGCGTATCGCCGGCTTGGGCGCGCGCCAAAGCATCATTGAGATTGTCTTGTGCGGATACGTTAATGACTGCGGCAAAGGCCGTCTGAACCATGCTGCCAAGCAGCAATACGAGTGCGGCACGTTGCCATTTGGAACGATGGATTTGTGTGTGCGTCATAATCATATCTCTGTTTCAGACGGCCTGCTTGCCGCATGATAAACCGATGCGGAAACAGGTATTTTGGTGTTATAGCAAAGCTGTCTGATAATGGCTTATATCTCATTGCCATACTGACTGTCAAACAGCTTTGCTATAAAGGCCGTCTGAAAGAATGTCTTTTCAGACGGCCTGGAGGATTAAATCATCAAACCAAAATTATTTTGGTTTAACAATCATTTGGCCAGACATTTCCATATGCAATGCGTGGCAGAACCATTGGCAGTAGTACCAGTGTACGCCTGGACGGACTGCTTTGAAGGTTACAGAAGATGTCGCTTGCGGGCCAATCTCCATAGCGATACCGTAGCCTTCCAAAGTGAAGCCGTGAGTCAAGTCCTCAATGGTCTCAACGTTGGTTACGTATACGGTCACTTCGTCACCTTGGTTCACTTCAAATTGAGGGATACTGAATGCAGGCGCAACGGCAGTCATGTACACGCGTACTTTGTTGCCTTCGCGTACGACTTTAGCGGCTTTTTCCAGCTCAACACCGTCTTTTTGCGCTTGTTCCAAAGCATCTTTCCAGAACCATGGGTCTTTGCGGTCCCAAGTTTTGCTTGGGTTCACTTTGGAAGCGGAAACCAGACAGAAGTCATGTGGTTCTGCAAAAGTCGGGTTGTCGTGAACCAGACGCATTTCGTCGCCGGAGATGTCGATCAATTGGTCACACTCAGGTTTCAGAGGACCTGCGTTCAGGAAACGGTCTTTGGAGAATTTGTTCAAAGACACCAACCATTTACCGTCGGCCTCTTTGGTTTCGCCCATGGTAGTGTGGTTGTGGCCAGGTTGATAGTGAACGTCCAGTTTTTGTTTGATCGGATCAATTTTCTCGCCTTTGTAGGCTTTGATCGCATCGTCGATGTTCCATTTCACCATTTGGCTGTCGATAAACAATGTCGTATAAGCATTGCCGCGACCGTCAAATGCAGTGTGTAATGGGCCAAGACCCAGTTGAGGCTCGGCTACAACAACATCGCGCTCTTTGATTTTGCCTGCAAACAAATCGTCCAGTTTGCTGACATCCAATACGGTAACGGTTGGAGACAGTTTACCGTTGAGCATGATGTATTTGCCGTCAGGGCTTGCGTTACAACCGTGAGGAGAGTTAGGCACAGGGATGTAGCGGGTGTATGGAGAGTTGGCTTCTGCACGGCCGTCCAACATTTTCACGCCGTTAACTTCTTTGAAGTCGCCTTTTTTGATGCCTTCTTCGATGGCGGCCAGGTTAAATACTACACACCAGTCTTGCTCGTTGGAAGAAGCACCTTGTACAGTCAGAGCGCGTTCAGAGTTATAGCAGGTAGAGAAAGAGTATTTACCTTGGTAGTCGGCATCGCCGTTGTCCAAGTTACCGTCTACCAAAACTTGCCATGCGATTTCCATGGTTTCGCCGTCAATTGCGGTATAAACGGCATTCCAAGTTTTCGCATCATCCCATTTACCTACGCCGTCAACTGGAACAATGTGTTCGCCGTTGGCAAAAACGTAACCGGTTTTCGGATAACGTTGCGGACGCAGACCGTGGATACCGGAAGCATTAGGAATATCGATGATTTTATCGGTTTTCATTACATCCAAGCGGACGCGGCAAACACGGGTGTTCGCTTTATCGTTGGCGTAAGCATAACGACCATCGTAAGTTTGGTCGGTGAAAGACAAGTGTGGGTGGTGCAAGTCGCCGTTAGGGTAGCAACGCAGACCGCTGTCTTGCAAGAATTTACGGGTTTCCGGCGTAATGTTTCCGTTCAAAACGCTCAGGCTCTCGTTGGTACGACCCCAACCGGTAGCGCTGTCCATATTGAATACAGGGATACGCATCAGTTCGCGCATAGATGGCAAACCGATCAAACGCATTTCGCCTGATTGACCGCCTGACAGGAAACCGTAGTATTGGTCAAGTTCACCTGGCCCCACTTCGGAAGTCATTTTGCCCGGCTCGGCAGAATGAGCAGCTGCTTTTTCAGCAGGAGCTGCGCCAGAAGCGGCAGCTTTATCACCCTCACCGTTAGAGCAACCGGCCAAGCCCAACAAACCGGCACCGGCAATACCTGCACCGGAAGCAGCGGCAGTACCTAAGAATGAACGACGGCTTAAGCCGTTTTGTTCTAATTTTTCGTCTGACATACGACACTCCTTGGATAAAATCCGGCGGCCGATTTTTTCAGACGGCCTGCCGATGAAAAAATTTCTAAGTCGGGCTGCCGATACAGCCCTCTTTTATTTTATAAATAACTACTTATCAACACTAATTGCTGATTCTTTTTTAACAAACCGAACAACTTGTTCTTGAGCATTTTGCGTTGCTACCGCATCGTGCTGCTCAGATTTTGCCGCCGCTTGTCTTTGTTTTTTCTTATTCGTTGCCACTACTTGAGGACAACGCGTATCGTGGTGATACATTACCTGGCAGTGCAGGCATTGGATACATTCGTTCGGATGAATATCACCTTCTGGCGCAATGGCCTGTACCGGACATTCATGTGTACAAATCTGACAAGGGTTGCCACACATTTTATAGCGACGTAGCCAGTCAAACACACGGAAGCGACCCGGCAATGCGATACCCGCACCCAAAGGACACAGATAACGACAGAAGAAACGTTCGATAAACAAACCGGCAATCAACAAAGCTGCAGCAAACAATACAAACCACCATTCGCGCATAAACTTCAGAATGATTGCGGTTTTGAAAGGTTCAACTTCTGCAAATTTTTCAGCTGTGCCCAAATCGTACAGGGAAATAGCCAACAAACCGAAGAAGATAACATATTTAATGGCTGTCAGGCGCGTATGCAATAAATGTGGCACAGTAATTTGTTTTACGCCCAATTTTTTAGCAACACGATTGGTCAATTCCTGCAATGAACCGAAAGGACACAGCCAGCCGCAGAACGTACCCCTGTTCCACAACAGCATGGTCGCCGCTGTAAAGAGCCACAGGATGAACACCAGCGGATCCATCAGGAAGAATTCCCAGTGGAATTCAGTCAAAACTGCGGAGAATAAGGTCAGCGTATTGACAACCGATAATTGCGCTTGCGCATACCAACCAATATAAACCAGGGTAAATGTCAGGAAGCAGAGGCGGAAACGGTCATACCATTTTTCGTAACGTACAATCCAGTCTTGGAACAGGAATACCAACAGAAGAATTGTCAAAGCAATACCGACAACAATAATTTGACCTTGCTTGGCTTTCCAAACCTGTTTCCAAAGTTGGTTGGAAACACCATCATCACCAGCAGTCGCATCTTCGGCAATACCCGTACTTTCAGGAACTGAAGCTGCAGCCGCAACTTGCTCAACCGGCGCGCTGATTTCAACAGGTGGCGCTTTTGGATCATCGACATAGTAGCCTTTTGGCAATTCGTAATCCAAATCTGCATTCACAAAAGCTTTATCGTTAACGCTCAACACACGTTGAATCATCAGTTGTAAACGCCATGGCTCGGCAGCATCAAATTCCACACCTTCCGGGATGGTAAACCAAGAGACCTCTTTAAATGCAGGTGCACCTTCCGCTGCCAAAGCAACTACACGCTCATGTTGTGCATCGGTAAAACGGAAGCTGGTATCGCCCTGAATCATTTCGATACGGTCGAAGATACCGCCACGCACATAGCCTGAGCCTTTCCAAGAGTATCGACCTTCACCGGCAACCATAATAGCCTGTTGACCTGGTTGCAAACGTTTTTGCAGATTATTCCAACCGGCTTCACCCAAAAGGCTTTTACCGATAGAAGGTTGGCTGACCAAAGCAACATATAAATCAACGAATGTATCGTTACCATCGCCCTGCTCTGCATGGTCTGTAACACCTGCTTTACCGCCTTTTTCAAACAATTTGTTGATATCGTCAACAGAAATATGCAGATGACCAACAGCTTTTTGTTCTAACAGTGCATTCCAAGACTGAATATCTTGTTTATCAGAATTCACAGCACGACGGGGACGGGTTTGAACCGCAGGCTCATTTGCAGCTTGTTCACCAGAAGCGGCAGCAGCACCGGCTTGAGTCGCTTTATCCGTACCCAAATGATATTGATGAATAACCGATTTGACAGAACGCTGAATACTGTCGTTAATCACCATTAACGTTACAGTCGCACCACTGATGATATCACCAGGAGCCACGCCAGGCTGCGGAGGATTTTTAATAAAATTTAAGCCAATATATTTATCAATGAATTTATCAACACGGGATTGCGGAATACCAATCAGCATAATTGGTTCATGATGCTCAACCAATTTTGCTCCGGCAATAGTGCCATCATTGGCCAATGCAACCATCGTATCAATCGGCTTACTCGAATAACCGCGCGTATTAACCACATCAGTCGTGATATAAACCAAGCCAAGTTGCTCTTCGCCTTTATATACACGAGCAACCAAAGGCTTACCTTCCGGTTTGCCGTAGCGATCAGCACCAGGAAAAATTTCAGAAGGCTGAATTTTTGCCAAAAAATCAGGCAAGCGCTCTGCGTAAGCAGGTAGGCTTACTATCATCATAGAAAATACAGCAAACAGCACAAGGATTCGTTTCCAAATGCCACTTAAGCACTTCATTTTAAGACAGGACATGGTTATTCCCGATATATCGATACTCTAAACACTTATATTATATGAATCATCTATCGGCAATAATTTGATTAAAATCAAATTTACAAATCTTAAAACCAAATTCTACATGCTAATAATACTTTAGAACTATAAAAATAAATCTTTTATTAGTAGACATGAAATATAGGAAAATCAACTTAGTCCAATGACCATCTTTATATTGTTAACTTATTTATAATAATACTCAAAACAATTTCCAATATTTTATTTAGCATATATTTAATAGAATATAATCTGACTTAGATTCCCATAGGCCGTCTGAAAAAATATCGAAAATACTTTAACCTGCCCCTACAATGACAAAATACATTCCCTATAAAAACAAAAAGAGCCTGTATAAAACAGGCTCCTTTTTCAGACTAATCTTAAATCAGATTAGAATTTGTGACGCAGGCCAACAGTACCAGCAGTTTTCTCGTATTTGTTGTCGCCTTTACCTTCTTTCAACCAACCAGCAGACAACAGGGCAGAAGTACGTTTAGAGAAGTCGTAGTCAGCACCAACGATAACTTGGTTGTACACGCTGTTCTCTTTTTTCACGCCTTCTTCTTTAGCTTTGAAACCGTGAGCGTAAGAAACACGAGGAGTCACGTTACCGAAGCGGTAAGCAGCAGTTGCACCAACTTCAGTACGTTCGTTTTTCTTAGCACCAACTACGTCAGCTTTGAAGCCTTCGTATTGACCTACAACAGCAACCATCAGGTTGTTAGCATCGTAACCAGCAGTCAGGCGGTGAGCTTGGTGATCTTTGTAAGTACCAGCAGCCAAAGTAGTGTTGCGGTTGAATACTTTCAAGTAATCAGAAGTCAAGTCAGCACGTTTAGCATAAGAACCAGCATAGCGACCGAAGAAGCCAGAGTTTTCGTAGTTCAGACCCAAGTCGTAAGACTCGCGGCTTTTCACAGTGTGAGTATATTTGTCGCTAGGGTTA
>NZ_JBQCWN010000015.1:0-40999 GCF_051957355.1 Neisseria sp. P0018.S001
CTTCTTTGCTCAGTACGTATACTTCTGCTTTGAACTTGGTGTGAGGAGTGATAGTACCTGGTTTAGCCAATACTTGACCACGCTCTACGTCTTCACGTTTAGTACCACGCAGCAATACGCCTACGTTGTCACCCGCTTGACCTTCGTCCAGCAGTTTGCGGAACATTTCAACGCCGGTGCAAGTGGTTTTTTGGGTTTCTTTCAAACCTACGATTTCGATCTCGTCACCAACGTGGATGATACCGCGCTCTACACGACCGGTTACTACTGTACCACGGCCGGAGATAGAGAATACGTCTTCGATAGGCAACAAGAAAGGTTTGTCCACAGCACGCTCAGGTGTTGGGATGTAGCTGTCCAAGGCAGCAGCCAATTCGAAGATTTTTTCTTCGTAAGCAGCATCACCTTCCAAAGCTTTCAGTGCAGAACCTTGTACGATTGGGCAGTCGTCGCCAGGGAAGTCGTAGCTTGACAACAAGTCACGGATTTCCATTTCAACCAGTTCCAACAGCTCGGCATCGTCAACCATGTCGCATTTGTTCATGAATACGATGATGTAAGGTACACCTACTTGGCGAGCCAACAGGATGTGTTCGCGAGTTTGAGGCATAGGACCGTCAGCGGCAGAACATACCAAGATCGCGCCGTCCATTTGGGCAGCACCGGTAATCATGTTTTTAACGTAGTCGGCGTGGCCCGGGCAGTCTACGTGTGCGTAGTGACGGGTTTCAGTTTCGTATTCTACGTGTGAGGTATTAATGGTAATACCACGAGCTTTTTCTTCAGGAGCGTTGTCGATTTGGTCGTAAGCTTTTGCAGCGCCACCGAATTTTTTAGCCAAAATAGTAGTCAAAGCAGCAGTCAGAGTGGTTTTACCATGGTCAACGTGACCGATGGTGCCAACGTTTACGTGCGGTTTGCTACGTTCAAATTTTTCCTTAGCCATGAGCTAATTCCTTTACATATAAAGATCGATTAAAGAACAATGGCCGTCTGAAAATTTATTTTCAGTTTCAGACGGTCTTTTCTGATTAGCCTTTGCGGGCTTCAGTTACAGCAGCAGCTACGTGAGCAGGAGCTTCAGCGTATTTTTTGAACTCCATGGAGTAAGTAGCGCGACCTTGGGTTGCAGAACGCAGGTCGGTTGAGTAACCGAACATTTCTGCCAGAGGTACTTCGGCACGGACTTTTTTACCGCCGATACCGTCATCATCCATACCCAATACAACGCCACGACGACGGTTCAAGTCGCCCATTACGTCACCCATGTATTCTTCAGGGGTTTCCACTTCAACTGCCATGATTGGCTCAAGCAGAGCAGGATTGGCTTTACGCATACCTTCTTTAAAGGCTTGAGAAGCAGCCAATTCGAACGCCAGTTGAGAGGAGTCAACGTCGTGTGAAGAACCGAAGATCAAACGTACGCGTACGTCAACTACTGGGTAACCTGCAACGATACCGTTAGGCAGGGTATCGCGGATACCTTTATCGACAGACGGAATGAATTCGCGAGGAATCACACCACCTTTAATTTCGTCGATAAATTCGTAACCTGCACCACCCGGCTCCATAGGTTCCATTTTGATCACAACGTGACCGTATTGACCTTTACCACCGGATTGTTTAGCGTGTTTGTATTCAGCTTCAACTTCTTTGCGGATAGTTTCACGGTATGCAACTTGAGGCGCACCAATGTTAGCTTCCACACCGAATTCGCGTTTCATACGATCAACAATAATTTCCAAGTGCAATTCACCCATACCGGAAATAATGGTTTGACCGGATTCTTCGTCTGTACGAACGCGGAAAGAAGGGTCTTCTTTCGCCAGACGGTTCAGGGCGATACCCATTTTCTCTTGGTCGGCTTTGGTTTTTGGTTCAACAGCAATGTGAATTACCGGCTCAGGGAATTCCATGCGTTCCAAGATGATTGGTGCGCTTTCAGCACACAGGGTTTCACCAGTGGTAACGTCTTTAAGACCGATCGCAGCTGCAATATCACCAGCGCGTACTTCTTCAATTTCAGTACGGTCTGCAGCAGTCATTTGCACCAGACGACCGATACGTTCGCGAGTACCTTTTACTGAGTTCAATACGGTATCACCGGATTTCACAACACCAGAGTAAACGCGGATGAAAGTCAACTGACCAACGTATTTATCGTTCAACATTTTGAACGCCAATGCAGAGAATTTCTCTTCATCGCTGGCTTGACGGCTGTCGGCTTCTTCAGTGTTAGGGTTAACACCTTGAACTGGAGGAATGTCGGTAGGAGCAGGCAGCAATTCTACAACTGCATCCAACATACGTTGAACACCTTTGTTTTTAAATGCTGAACCGCACAACATTGGTTGAATTTCACCAGCCAAAGTACGTTGACGCAATGCGCCTACGATTTCTTCTTCAGTCAGCTCATCACCGCCCAAGTATTTATCCATCAATTCTTCGCTGGCTTCTGCTGCAGCTTCAATCATGTTTTGACGCCATTCTTCAGCAGTCTCAACCAATTCAGCAGGAATATCGCCATAGGTAAAGGTTGTACCTTTATCGGCTTCATTCCAAATAATGGATTTCATTTTCAACAGGTCAACAACACCGCTGAAGCTGTCTTCCGCACCAACCGGAATCACGATAGGTACTGGGTTTGCGCGCAAACGGGTTTTCATTTGCTCAACAACGCGGAAGAAGTTGGCACCTTGACGGTCCATTTTGTTTACAAATGCCAAGCGAGGTACTTGGTATTTATTAGCTTGACGCCATACGGTTTCAGATTGAGGTTGAACACCGCCTACTGCACAGTAAACCATTACTGCGCCGTCCAATACACGCATAGAACGCTCTACCTCTACGGTAAAGTCAACGTGTCCCGGGGTGTCGATGATGTTGAAACGGTGCTCAGGGAACTGTTTCGCCATACCGGACCAATAAGAAGTCACAGCAGCAGAAGTAATGGTAATACCACGCTCTTGCTCTTGTTCCATGTAGTCGGTAGTAGCCGCGCCGTCATGCACTTCGCCCAATTTATGAGTCAAACCTGTATAGAACAAAATACGTTCTGTTGTGGTTGTTTTACCCGCGTCAATATGGGCAGAAATACCGATATTGCGATACAGGCTGATAGGGGTCTTACGAGCCATTTTGTTAGCCTTTCGATATTAGAAACGGAAGTGAGAGAATGCTTTGTTAGCTTCAGCCATGCGGTGTACTTCTTCACGTTTTTTCAACGCACCGCCACGACCTTCAGCCGCATCAATCAATTCGCCTGCCAAACGCAGGTCCATAGATTTCTCACCACGTTTACGGGCCGCGTCGCGAACCCAGCGCATTGCCAAAGCCAGACGACGTGAAGGACGAACTTCAACAGGAACTTGGTAGTTTGCACCACCTACACGGCGGCTTTTCACTTCCACGATAGGTTTGGCGTTTGCAATGGCTTCGTTAAATACTTCGATTGCTACTTTGCCGGTTTTTTTCTCAATTTGTTCCAGCGCACCGTAAACGATACGTTCTGCAACAGATTTTTTACCGTCAATCATCAATACGTTCATGAATTTAGTCAGCTCAACGCTGCCGAATTTAGGATCTGGCAGTACGTCGCGCTTAGGGACTTCTCTACGTCTTGGCATTTTAATTTCCTTTAATCTATTCAGTTGGGGCAATTCCCATGAATACCCAATTGAGTATTCACTTACTCGGCCGTTGTTCAGCTTAGGCGGCCGACGTGCCTATTTGAGTCCCGATAATTATTTAGGACGCTTAGCACCGTATTTAGAACGGGCTTGTTTACGGTCTTTAACACCTGCAGTATCCAAAGAACCGCGTACAGTGTGGTAACGTACACCTGGCAAGTCTTTTACACGACCGCCGCGAATCAATACGACGCTGTGCTCTTGCAGGTTGTGGCCTTCACCACCGATGTATGAAATTACTTCAAAACCGTTGGTCAGGCGAACTTTACATACTTTACGCAATGCAGAGTTAGGTTTTTTAGGGGTAGTTGTGTATACACGGGTGCACACGCCACGTTTTTGCGGGCAAGCTTCCAGTGCAGGCACTTTGTTTACGTACACAGGCTTTTGACGGCCTTTGCGTACCAATTGGTTAATAGTTGGCATATTTTCTCGTCCTGTTGAGTTAAATACTTGCCGACACCATGTCGACAAGATTGGAATTATATTTTTATTGCAAGGGTTTAGTCAAGCAAATGACTGATAAAGTTTGGTGTTTTCCAATTTATGCCTAAATTTTAGAAACAAAGGCCGTCTGAAACATTCAGACGGCCTTTGTCATTTTAAATAAGTCCGCAATTTGGTTCTCTACTTATTTTCTCCATTGCTTTCCTTATTTATTCAGACGGCCTTAAACTCTACCCTCTTTTAAGTCCTCTAAAAAATAAAACCGCAAGACTGGCTTGCGGTTTTATTTTCACAACAATCCCGAGGGATTATTCGTCTGAAGCTTCGGTTTCAGAAGTTTCTTGATCGGCTTGCTGCCATTGTTGGTGACGGCTGCGGTGGTAGGTCAAACCTGTACCGGCAGGAATCAAACGACCGACAATCACGTTCTCTTTCAAACCGCGCAGCTCGTCTTGTTTGCCCATAATAGCGGCCTCTGTCAAGACGCGGGTTGTTTCTTGGAACGATGCCGCAGAAATGAAGCTGTCTGTAGACAAGGAAGCTTTGGTAATACCCAGCAACACATTTTCGTAACGTGCCAGCTCTTTGTCTTCAGCCATGGCTTTTTCATTGGCAAGCATCACATCGCCACGCTCAACTTGTTCGCCGGTAATGAACTCTGTATCACCGGAATCGACAATGTTCACTCGACGCAGCATTTGACGGATGATGACTTCGATGTGTTTATCGGAAATCTTCACACCTTGCAGGCGGTAAACCTCTTGTACCTCTTGAACAATGTAGCGAGCCAATGCTTCGATACCTTGCAGACGCAGAATGTCGTGTGGATCTACGGCACCGTCTACGATGGTTTCACCGCGGTTTACCACTTGACCATCGTGTACCAGAATCTGTTTCTCTTTAGAAATCAGGGTTTCGTATGCTACACCGTCTACGTCGGTAATAATCAGGCGCTGTTTACCTTTGGTTTCTTTACCGAAGGAAACGGTACCGGTAATTTCAGCCAACATACCTGCATCTTTCGGCACGCGTGCTTCAAACAATTCGGCTACGCGTGGCAGACCACCGGTAATATCGCGGGTTTTAGAAGACGCTTGTGGAATACGCGCCAACACATCACCCTTACCGACTTCCTGACCTTCACGAATGGTAATCACCGCACCGACCGGGAATGCCATAGAAACTGGGGTAGTCGTACCAGGAATGCAAATTTCCAGACCATTTTCATCCAACAGTTTGACAGTCGGACGCAACAGTTTAGAAGCACTAGAGGAACGACGTTTGCCGTCAATCACTACCAAAGTAGACAAACCAGTTACATCGTCGGTCTGTTTCGCAACGGTAACACCCTCTTCCACGTTTTCGAATTTCACCATACCTGCATGTTCGGTGATCATCGGACGGGTATGCGGATCCCAAGTTGCCAAGGTTTGACCAGCTTTAATGGCTTCGCCGTCTTGTACCAGCAGGATTGCACCGTAAGGTACTTTGTGACGTTCACGTTCGCGACCGATATCGTCGTGAATCACTACTTCACAAGAACGGCCAATGACAACCAACTCGCCTTTGTTGTTGGCAACATAACGCATTTGACTGCTGAAACGTGCTGTACCATTGGATTTAGCTTCTACTTGGCTGGCTGCCGCCGCACGAGATGCCGCACCACCAATGTGGAACGTACGCATGGTCAGCTGAGTACCTGGCTCACCAATGGATTGTGCAGCAATCACACCTACAGCTTCACCAGCGTTAACCAGTTTACCGCGCGCCAAGTCGCGGCCATAACAGTGTGCACACAAACCATGACGGGTTTTACAAGTAATTGGCGTACGGACTTTAACCTCGTCAACACCAGATTGGTCAATGATATCGACTAATTTCTCAGTCAGCAATGTACCTGCCTCAACCAATGTTTCTCCTGTTGAAGGATCAACAACATCTGATGCTGTAACACGGCCTAAAATACGATCGCGCAACGCTTCAATTACGTCACCGCCTTGTACTACTGCTTTCATGACAAAGCCGTCTGAAGTACCGCAATCGTCTTCAACAACCACCAAGTCTTGGGTTACGTCTACCAAACGACGGGTCAAGTAACCGGAGTTTGCAGTTTTCAACGCGGTATCCGCCAAACCCTTACGCGCACCGTGGGTCGCAATAAAGTATTGCAATACGGTCAGGCCTTCGCGGAAGTTAGAGGTAATAGGCGTTTCAATAATCGAGCCGTCAGGTTTTGCCATCAAACCACGCATACCGGACAACTGTTTAATCTGAGCTGCAGAACCACGGGCACCAGAGTCGGCCATCATGTAAATAGAGTTGAAGGACTCTTGATCAACTTCGTTGCCGTCACGGTCGATGACTTTTTGTTTGGACAGGTTGTCCATCATCGCTTTAGCGATCTTATCGCCGGCACGACCCCAAATATCGACCACTTTGTTGTAACGTTCACCGTTGGTTACCAAACCTTGACGGTATTGATCTTCGATTTCTTTAACTTCGGCATTAGCCTCGGCCAGCAAAGCTGCTTTTTCTTTCGGAATTTCCATATCGTCAACCGCAATGGAAATACCGCCTTTAGCTGCAAAACCGAAACCGGTGTACATCAAGTGGTCGGCGAAAATAACTGTGTCACGTAGGCCGCACAGACGGAATGATGCATTAATCAGTTTAGAAATTTCTTTTTTCTTCAGCGCTTTGTTGATGTACTCGAACGGCAGGCCTTTAGGCAAGATTTCGCTCAACAATGCACGGCCGACAGTCGTTTCGTAACGGTTAACGACAGGCTCAAACTCACCTGCTTCGTTTTTCACCCATTCACGCAGACGTACGGTAATTTTCGTACCCAGTTCAACCTGTTTGGTATGGTATGCACGATGCACTTCTTTCACATCGGCAAACAGGCTTCCTTCGCCTTTGGCATTGATACGGTCACGGGTCATGTAGTACAGACCCAATACGATATCTTGAGAAGGTACGATGATTGGTTCGCCGTTGGCTGGAGACAATACGTTGTTTGAAGCCAGCATCAGCGTACGTGCTTCCATTTGTGCTTCCAAGCTCAGTGGAACGTGTACAGCCATTTGGTCACCGTCAAAGTCGGCGTTAAATGCGGCACACACCAATGGGTGCAACTGAATCGCTTTACCTTCAATCAGGATAGGTTCGAACGCTTGAATACCCAAACGGTGCAGGGTTGGCGCACGGTTCAGCATAATCGGATGTTCGCGGATCACTTCTTCCAAGATATCCCATACTTCAGGTACTTCTTGTTCTACCAATTTTTTCGCAGCTTTAACGGTAGACGCCAAACCTTGTTTTTCCAATTTGTGGAAAATGAATGGTTTGAACAGTTCCAACGCCATTTTTTTCGGCAGACCACATTGGTGCAGACGCAGGTATGGACCTACGGTAATCACGGAACGACCAGAGTAGTCCACACGTTTACCCAGCAGGTTTTGACGGAAGCGGCCGCCTTTACCTTTAATCATGTCAGCCAATGATTTCAGCGGACGTTTGTTGGCGCCGGTCATGGCTTTACCGCGACGGCCGTTATCCAACAGAGAGTCAACTGCTTCTTGCAACATACGTTTTTCGTTACGAACGATGATGTCAGGCGCATGCAGTTCCAACAGACGTTTCAGACGGTTGTTACGGTTGATAACGCGGCGGTACAAATCGTTCAAATCGGAAGTGGCAAAACGACCTCCATCCAATGGAACCAACGGACGCAAATCAGGCGGCAATACCGGCAGCACGTCCATAATCATCCATTCCAACTTCATACCGGAACGATGGAAGGCTTCCAACACTTTCAAACGCTTGGCAATTTTTTTGATTTTGGTATCAGAACCGGTAGATTCCAGCTCTTGACGCAAAATTTCGATCTCGCCGGTAATATCCAAGGTGCGCAACAATTCACGAATACCTTCTGCACCCATTTTGGCATCAAAGTCGTCGCCGTATTCGTCCAGTTTGTTGTAGTAATCGTCTTCAGTCAGCAATTGACGACGTTGCAACGGAGTCATACCGGGATCGGTTACCACAAATGCTTCAAAGTACAATACGCGTTCGATATCGCGCAAAGTCATGTCCAATACCATACCCAAGCGGGAAGGCAGGGATTTCAAGAACCAAATGTGGGCAACAGGTGCAGCTAATTCAATGTGGCCCATGCGTTCGCGGCGTACTTTAGACAGGGTCACTTCTACGCCACATTTTTCACAGGTTACGCCTTTAAATTTCAAGCGTTTGTATTTACCGCACAAACATTCATAGTCTTTGACCGGGCCAAAAATTTTGGCGCAGAACAAACCATCTCGCTCTGGTTTGAACGTACGGTAGTTGATGGTTTCAGGTTTTTTAACTTCGCCATAAGACCATGAGCGGATGGTTTCGGGAGAGGCAATACCGATTTTGATGGCATCAAACTCTTCTTCCATGCCGACAGTTTGCAACGGATTAAATAAGTTCAACAAATTCATTTTTGCTCCTTGAAGGAAGTATTTTTACCGCATGGCGGATTTTCGATATTGGGAAACGGTACTTTTGATTTCAGACGGCCTAAATGCCGATTGCTTCATTCTTATTCTGAAACCGCTTTTTCAGACGACCTTAAAAGGCCGTCTGAAAACTTCTGTTTAGTAGCGTTCCAAATCGATATCCAAGCCCAGTGAGCGAATCTCTTTAACCAATACGTTGAAGGATTCAGGCATACCGGCATCGATTTTGTGTTCGCCTTTGACGATGTTCTCGTACATTTTGGTACGGCCGTTCACGTCGTCAGACTTCACGGTCAGCATCTCTTGCAGCGTGTATGCCGCGCCGTATGCTTCCAATGCCCAAACCTCCATCTCACCGAAACGTTGGCCACCGAACTGAGCTTTACCGCCCAGAGGTTGCTGGGTAACCAGACTGTATGGACCGGTAGAACGGGCATGCATTTTTTCGTCAACCAAGTGGTGCAGTTTCAGATAGTGCATCACACCAACTGTAACCTTGCGGTCAAATGCTTCGCCTGAACGGCCGTCATACAGCGTGATTTGAGTTTTACTGTCATTGAAGCCCAGTTTCTCAACCTCAGGATCTTCGCTTGGGTAAGCCAAGTTCAACATTTCGCGGATTTCAGACTCTTTCGCACCGTCGAATACAGGAGAGGCGAAAGATGCGCCTTTGCGCAGGTTAGAAGCCAATTCGATGATTTCTTCATCTGTCAGGCTGTCCAGATCTTCTTTCTTACCGCTACCGTTGTAGAGTTTGTTCAAGAATTCACGCAGCTCGCTGGCTTTGCGTTGCTCTTTCAGCATACGGTCGATGCGTTCACCGATACCTTTTGCCGCCCAACCCAAGTGAACTTCCAAAATCTGGCCAATGTTCATACGGGAAGGTACGCCCAACGGGTTCAGTACGATGTCTACCGGACGGCCGTCAGCCATGTAAGGCATGTCTTCCACCGGCAGAATGCGTGATACCACACCTTTGTTACCGTGGCGACCCGCCATTTTGTCACCAGCTTGCAGACGGCGTTTGATGGCGATAAATACTTTCACCATTTTTTGTACGCCCGGTTGCAGCTCGTCGCCTTGGGTCAGTTTTTTCTTCTTGATCTCATACAACTCATCCGCTTCTTCGCGTTTTTGTTGCAGGCTCAATTTAATCAGTTCCAACTGTTTGGCCAAGTCTTCGTCAGCCAGACGGATGTCAAACCAATCATGTTTGCTGGACAGGCTTGCCAAATATTCGGTAGTAATTTCGCTGCCTTTAGCCAGCTTCATCGGACCACCATTGGCTTTTTGACCCACAATCATACGTTCGATACGGTCGAATGCGTCATTATCGAAAATACGCAATTGATCGCCCAAATCTTGACGGTAACGTTTCAATTCAGAATCAATAATGGATTGAGCACGTTTGTCGCGTTGGATACCTTCACGAGTAAAGACTTGAACGTCGATAACGGTACCGCTCATGCCGGTAGGCATACGCAATGAAGTATCTTTTACGTCAGACGCTTTTTCACCGAAGATGGCACGCAGCAATTTTTCTTCAGGAGTCAGTTGGGTTTCGCCTTTAGGTGTTACTTTACCTACCAAGACGTCACCTGCTTCTACTTCTGCACCGATATACACGATACCGGATTCATCCAAACGGTTTTGCATACGCTCAGACAAGTTCGGAATATCGCGGGTAATGTCTTCTGCACCCAATTTAGTGTCACGTGCAACAACGTTCAACTCTTCAATGTGAATCGAAGTATAACGATCGTCCGCAGCCACTTTTTCTGAAATCAGAATCGAGTCTTCGTAGTTGTAACCGTTCCATGGCATGAAGGCGATGGTCATGTTTTGACCCAAAGCCAACTCGCCCAAGTCGGTAGATGCACCGTCGGCCACCAAGTCACCACGTTGCAACACATCGCCTGCTTTTACGGCCGGACGTTGGTTGATGTTGGTAGATTGGTTAGAACGGGTGAATTTAACCAAGTTGTAAATATCGACACCCACTTCACCGGCAGTCGCTTCATCATCATGAACACGAACCACAACGCGGTTGGCATCTACATACTCAACCACACCACCACGGCGGGCAACGATTGCAGTTGCAGAGTCAACGGCAACAGAGCGCTCGATACCGGTACCAACCATCGGTTTTTCAGGGTGCAGACACGGTACGGCCTGACGTTGCATGTTGGCACCCATCAATGCACGGTTCGCGTCATCATGTTCTAAGAATGGAATCAGAGATGCTGCAACGGATACCACTTGACCGGTTGCCACGTCCATATATTGAACGCGGTCAGGCGTTGCCATAATGGTTTCGCCTTTTTCACGACAAGTGACCAAGTCGCCAATCAAATTACCATCTTTGTCCAAATCGGCATTTGCCTGTGCAATCACATAACGACCTTCTTCGATAGCAGACAAGTAGTCGATTTCTTCAGTTACTTTGCCATCGACAACACGGCGGTAAGGAGTTTCCAAGAAACCATAATCATTGGTACGCGCATAAACGGATAATGAGTTGATCAAACCAATGTTTGGACCCTCAGGTGTTTCAATAGGACATACACGGCCATAGTGGGTCGGATGTACGTCTCGCACCTCAAAGCCTGCACGTTCGCGAGTCAAACCGCCCGGGCCCAATGCAGATACACGGCGTTTATGGGTAACTTCAGACAATGGGTTGGTCTGATCCATAAATTGGCTCAATTGGCTGGAGCCGAAGAATTCTTTAATCGCAGCAGAAACAGGTTTCGCATTGATCAAGTCATGCGGCATCAAGTTCTCAGATTCTGCTTGGTTCAAACGCTCTTTAACTGCACGTTCTACACGAGCCAAACCGCTGCGGAATTGGTTTTCAGTCAACTCACCCACAGAACGAACACGACGATTACCCAAGTGGTCAATATCATCTACTTCGCCATGACCGTTACGCAGTTCAACCAATGTAGCAATGGAAGCAACGATGTCTTCAACGCTCAGAACGTAACCACCTTTTTCAGATGCACCAGCCAAAGTTTCGTTCAGCAAACGGCCATACCAAGAATTTTGTTGTGCTTCAGACAGTTTTTGCTCGTATGTGCGCGTATTGAATTTCATACGGCCTACGCGAGACAAATCATAGCTGTCTTCACTGAAGAACAAGCGGTTGAAGAGCTGCTCAACAGCTTCTTCGGTAGGCGGTTCGCCAGGACGCATCATGCGGTAAATCGCTACGCGTGCAGCTTGCTGATCAGCAGTTTCATCTGTACGCAGAGTGCTGGAGATGTAACCGCCTTGATCCAATTCATTGATATAAAGGGTCGTAATTTCTTTTACACCATGGATATCAAGCTTAGCCAACAGTTCTTCTGTAATTTCATCGTTAGCAGAAGCCAATACTTCGCCGGTTTCCGGATCAATCAGGTCAGCAGCCAATGCTTTACCCAACAGGCTTTCTGGCTCTACATCCAGACGAGTCAAGCCTGCATTGGTAATATCACGGATATTTTTCGCAGTAATGCGTTTACCTTTGGCGACCAGTACATTGCCTTCTTTATCCAAGATATCAACTTTGGCAGTTTCACCTTTCAGACGGCCTGCAACCAGATCAGTTTGAACACCGTTTGAAGACAAATAGAAAGTTTCTTTATCGTAGAAAATATCCAAGATTTGTTCATTGTTGTAGCCCAAAGCTTTCAACAAAATCGTAACCGGCATTTTACGGCGACGGTCGATACGGAAATACAGCAAATCTTTTGGATCAAATTCGAAATCCAACCATGAACCACGGTAAGGAATAATACGAGCAGAGAACAACAGCTTACCGGAAGAATGTGTTTTACCACGGTCATGCTCAAAGAACACGCCAGGAGAACGATGCAGCTGGGAAACAATCACGCGCTCAGTACCATTGATGACAAAAGAGCCGCTTGGCGTCATCAATGGGATTTCGCCCATATACACTTCGTTTTCACGAACTTCTTTTACTGTCGGCTTAGATGCTTCTTTATCCAAAATCACCAAACGGATACGGGCACGCAATGGAGCCGCATAAGTAATGCCGCGCAATTGACATTCAGGAATATCGAACAAAGGCTCGCCCAATGTGTAATGCACAAACTCCAAACGCGCATAACCGTTATGGCTCACAATCGGGAAAATAGAATTAAATGCCGCTTGCAGACCATCATCAGTGCGTTGGTCAAAAGCATTTTCCAGCTGCAAAAATTTCGCATAAGAATCAATTTGGGTTGCCAGCAGGAAAGGAACATCTAAGACATTCTCTCGCTTTGCAAAACTCTTACGGATACGTTTTTTCTCGGTAAACGAATAGCTCATATACACTCCGAAAAGCAATTTTAAATAATAGACCGTCTGAAACAACGGCATGCATCAACCTGATATTTACATTTATTTGCAATGATTTTATAAAGACTATGCAAATAAATGTAAACAATGTCTGATGCTTATTTTAAGAAGCAAAATAAGGCTGGCAGAAAACTGCCAGCCTTCATAGGAAGCATCAAATTATTTGATTTCGACTTTAGCGCCGGCTTCTTCCAGTTGTTTTTGGATGTCTTCAGCTTCAGCTTTAGAAACACCTTCTTTCAGAGTTTTAGGTGCACCGTCAACGATGTCTTTAGCTTCTTTCAGACCCAAGCCAGTGAGAGCGCGGACAACTTTAATCACGCCAACTTTTTGATCACCGGCAGAAGCCAATACTACGTCAAATTCAGTTTTCTCTTCAGCAGCAGCTGCACCAGCACCTGCAGGACCTGCAACTGCAACTGCAGCAGCAGAAACGCCAAATTTTTCTTCAAAAGCTTTAACCAAGTCGTTCAATTCCATTACGGTCAAAGAACCAACGGCTTCCAAAATGTCTTCTTTAGTAATAGCCATGCTATTTATACTCCAAATATTGTATTAAAAAATAATTGATTAAATGAAACAAAATCGATTAAGCGGCTTCTTCGCCAGCTTTTTTCTCTGCCAAAGCAGCCAAACCACGTGCAAGGCCTGATACGGGAGCTTGCATAACGAACAACAGTTTGGACAACAGCTCTTCGCGGCTTGGAATAGAGGCCAACTCAGCAACCTGAGCAGCATCCATTACTTCGCCATTGTAAGAACCGGCTTTAACGATAATTTTGTCATCTTTTTTCGCGAATTGGTGCAGCACTTTAGCAGCAGCAACAGCATCTTCAGAAGCAGCATAAACCAATGGACCAACCATTTGATCGGCCAAATCTGCGAATGAAGTACCTTCTACTGCGCGACGAGCCAGAGTATTTTTCAGAACACGCAAGTAAACGCCTTCTTTACGTGCATTTGCACGAAGCTCAGTCATGCTGGAAACACTGATACCGCGATATTCAGCGACTACGAGAGTTTGAGCGTTAGCAATTGCTGCGCTAATTTCCTCTACGGCCACTTTCTTGGTTTCAATATTGAGACTCAAGGTCTACCTCCCACTGTTTATAAACAGGATACCGAAATGATATCCCACCAGCGCGGTAACCTAAAAAGACATCTTACAAGCAATCTTGCAATGTGTTTCAGGACTACCGTCTGCGTAGGGCAGTTACGATTAAATCTTACGATCCCTACGGTCTTGGACATCTACTTAATTTTAAGTAGCCCAAATTCAGGCAATCCAGAAAACCGGATCACCTGAAAATTTCTTAGTTGTTCACGCTTGCAGTATCAACGCGAACACCCAAACCCATAGTGCTGGATACAGCAACTTTTTTCAGGTATTGACCTTTAGCAGCAGCAGGTTTGGCTTTAACGATAGCATCCAGCAACGCATTGAAGTTTTCTTTCAAGTCAGCTTCAGCGAAAGAAGCACGACCGATAGTTGCATGAACGATACCGGCTTTATCTGTACGGTATTGTACTTGACCTGCTTTTGCATTTTTAACTGCTTCAGCAACATTAGGAGTAACAGTACCTACTTTAGGGTTTGGCATCAGACCACGAGGACCTAAGATGGTACCCAATTGACCAACGATACGCATTGCATCAGGAGAAGCAATAACAACGTCAAAGTTCAGGTTACCAGCTTTGATTTCAGCGGCCAGATCTTCAAAACCGACAATATCTGCACCAGCTTCTTTAGCAGCATCTGCATTTGCACCTTGAGTAAATACAGCTACGCGAGTTGTTTTACCGGTACCTTTAGGCAGAACGACTGAACCACGGATAACTTGGTCAGATTTACGAGGATCAACACCCAGGTTGAAAGATACGTCAACAGACTCGTCAAATTTAGCAGTAGCAGCTTTTTTAACCAAAGCAATTGCTTCGTCGATTGCGTACAGTTTGTTAGCTTCAACAGAAGAGCGCAGAGCTTTCAAGCGTTTAGATACTTTAGCCATTATACAACACCCTCCACGTCCAAGCCCATTGAGCGAGCAGAACCTGCGATAGTACGAACAGCCGCATCCAAGTCAGCAGCAGTCAAATCAGGCTCTTTAGTTTTAGCAATTTCTTCCAACTGAGCGCGGGTCAATTTACCCACTTTGTTAGTCAGAGGATTAGAACTACCTTTTTGCAGACCAGCAGCTTTTTTCAACAAGATAGAAGCTGGTGGAGTTTTCATCACAAATGTAAATGATTTATCTGCAAATGCAGTAATCACGACTGGAATTGGCAAACCAGGTTCCATACCTTGGGTTGCAGCATTAAATGCTTTACAGAATTCCATGATGTTCAAACCACGCTGACCCAAAGCAGGACCAACTGGGGGAGATGGATTGGCTTTACCTGCAGGAATTTGCAGTTTGATGTAGCCGATAATTTTCTTTGCCACTTAAGGACTCCTAAAAACGGGTATAACGCGGAACCATTCCGCTTCCCAAACAGAATTTGCGATTATATCTGCTTAAAAAAAAATTTTCAAGCGAATTAAACCACTTAAATCTTTTCAACCTGACCGAACTCTAATTCAACCGGTGTTTCCCGACCAAAAATTTGAACTGAAACACGCAGTCTATTACGCTCGTAGTTAACTTCATCAACAATTCCATTGAAATCAGCAAATGGACCTTCATTCACACGAACCTGCTGACCCACTTCGAATTCAACTTTTGGTTTTGGCTTCTCAACACCTGTTTTGGCTTGTTGCAAAATAGCATCTGCATCTTTTTGAGAAATTGGGATTGGACGATTTCCGCTACCACCTACAAAGCCATTTACTCGAGGGGTACTCTTAACCAAATGCCATGAATCATCGGTCATTTCCATTTCAACCAGCACATAGCCTGGATAGAATTTACGCTCACTGATGGTTTTTCGGCCATTCTTGATGTCTACCACTTCCTCTACAGGAACGAGAATCTGACCGAAATATTCTTCCATGTTTTCACGAGTAATACGCTCTTTCAATGTTTTTTGAACATTTTTCTCGAAACCGGAATAGGCCTGTACCACATACCAACGCTTTGACATCTTTACCCTTTCCTATTTAATAAAACATCAAAAAACAACCATGAAATAATTGTATCTGCCGCATAAATGAAGGCTGCTAAAACTGCAACGAAGATAATCACAAATACAGTCATTTTAACCGCTTCATCACGACTCGGCCAAACTACCTTCTTAAACTCAGTCCAAGAGCTCTTAAAATATGCAAACAGACCTTCTTTCTTTTCAGGAGCCGGCTTATTACTTACCACAACTTCCTTTTTCTGATGGTCTTCTTTGCGTCCAGACGGATGTTCTGTCATCTTTACTCACTTATCAATACCCCACCCGCCTTCATTTTAGATAGTGGCATTGATCCATTAATTAATTCCAAATAATCTTAAAACTTAAGTACAAAAAAATTAACCGGCACAAGGCCGGTTAATTTTTTATTTGGCAGGCCAAGAGGGTCTCGAACCCCCAACCCTCGGTTTTGGAGACCGATACTCTACCAATTGAGCTATTGGCCTCTAAACTTAAGCGATTACAGAAGAAACCACACCCGCACCTACGGTACGACCACCTTCGCGAATCGCAAAGCGCAGACCTTCTTCCATAGCGATTGGCGCAATCAGTTCTACAGTAATGGTCACGTTCTCACCTGGCATTACCATTTCTACGCCTTCTTCCAAAGTAACTGCACCAGTTACGTCAGTAGTACGGAAGTAGAATTGTGGACGGTAGTTAGCGAAGAATGGAGTGTGACGACCACCCTCTTCTTTGCTCAGTACGTATACTTCTGCTTTGAACTTGGTGTGAGGAGTGATAGTACCTGGTTTAGCCAATACTTGACCACGCTCTACGTCTTCACGTTTAGTACCACGCAGCAATACGCCTACGTTATCACCTGCTTGACCTTCGTCCAGCAGTTTGCGGAACATTTCAACGCCGGTACAAGTAGTTTTTTGGGTTTCTTTCAGACCTACGATTTCGATCTCGTCACCAACGTGGATGATACCACGCTCTACACGACCGGTTACTACTGTACCACGGCCGGAGATAGAGAATACGTCTTCGATAGGCAACAAGAAAGGTTTGTCCACAGCACGCTCAGGTGTTGGGATGTAGCTGTCCAGAGCAGCAGCCAATTCGAAGATTTTTTCTTCGTAAGCAGCGTCACCTTCCAAAGCTTTCAGTGCGGAACCTTGTACGATTGGGCAGTCGTCGCCTGGGAAGTCGTAGCTTGACAACAAGTCACGGATTTCCATTTCAACCAGTTCCAACAACTCGGCATCGTCAACCATGTCGCATTTGTTCATGAATACGATGATGTAAGGTACACCTACTTGGCGAGCCAGCAGGATGTGTTCGCGAGTTTGTGGCATAGGACCATCAGCTGCGGAACATACCAAGATCGCGCCGTCCATTTGGGCAGCACCGGTAATCATGTTTTTAACGTAGTCGGCGTGGCCCGGGCAGTCTACGTGTGCGTAGTGACGGGTTTCAGTTTCGTATTCTACGTGTGAGGTATTAATGGTAATACCACGAGCTTTTTCTTCAGGAGCGTTGTCGATTTGGTCGTAAGCTTTTGCAGCGCCACCGAATTTTTTAGCCAAAATAGTAGTCAAAGCAGCAGTCAGAGTGGTTTTACCATGGTCAACGTGACCGATGGTGCCAACGTTTACGTGCGGTTTGCTACGTTCAAATTTTTCCTTAGCCATGGCAATATCCTATAATCTAAGCTTTTGAAAGAAAGGGTAATAATGAGATGGTGCCCATGGGCAGATTTGAACTGCCGACCTCTCCCTTACCAAGGGAGTGCTCTACCCCTGAGCTACATGGGCGAAATTGTTTGGAGCGGGTGAAGGGAATCGAACCCTCACCGTAAGCTTGGAAGGCTTCTGCTCTACCATTGAGCTACACCCGCATACTCACTATTTGCTCCAAGTAAGAATTTTTGGTGGAGGGAGAAGGATTCGAACCTTCGAAGCTCACGCAACAGATTTACAGTCTGCCCCCTTTGACCGCTCGGGAATCCCTCCAAAAGAGAACGCTAGTTTATTTGCAACTCGGATTTCCGTCAAGATTTTTTTTCACTTATTTCTTTAAAAATATCCAAGTTTTTGCTTTTAAACATTATTTACTTAAATTGAATGATTTTTTCGTACTTGGCCATCAGTTCTTCGTGCGTTTCAGGATGTTCTTCATCGATCAAGATACAGTCGACAGGACATACCTGTTGGCACTGAGGCTCATCGTAATGGCCTACACATTGCGTACACAAATTTGGATTGATTTCGTAAATTTCTTCACCTTGCGAAATGGCATCATTAGGACATTCCGGCTCGCACACATCGCAGTTAATGCACTCATCTGTAATAAAGAGCGACATTTCTATTTCCTTTTTTCTTAAATTATCAAAACCGATTGGGCGCGGATTATAGCACAAATGACGTCGGAACAATCCGTTTGAAAGAATGTTTTACACCTTGGGAATGATTCTCAAATTCTATACTATTCAGCAACTTGCGAATAGAGCAACAATTCAAACCTACTCATTCCCGCCTTTCCTTCCCGATAAATTTCCAGCCAATCCGGTTTTTCAGGCAGCTTTCCTGCTTCAATATAGACCATTGCCCCATTTTTCAAGTGGCTTTGCAATCGGATAAACAGATTTTGCCAATCTTCCCATGCAAACGGCGGATCAAGAAACACGACATCAAATTTTTCAGACGGCATTGCCAGATAAGCCATGCCGTCTGAACACACGATTTCTACTTGTTTCAAACCTAATTCACGGATATTTTTCTGAAGCGTTTGAACAGTTTGGCGGTGGTTATCGACCATTACCACTTTTGCCGCATGACGAGAAGTAGCCTCCATTCCCAAAGCACCACTGCCGCTGAATAAATCCAATACTGTTTTGCCGGTTAAATCCTGACCCAACCAATTAAACAGTTTTTCACGCACGCTGTCAGGTGTCGGACGCAGACCGTCTGCAGATAAAAATGTTAACTTTCGTCCCCTGCATTGTCCGCCAATGATGCGTACTTGATTGGTGTGTTTGGAATGTTTGTTGTTTGCCATGATTTGTAAAAGATGCCGAGTTTTCAGACGGCCTCAATTATATAGTGAAACTGCCATCAAACCGTATTTCACTCTATCCTTTCAATACAAAAAAGCCGTCTGAAAATCATTTTTCAGACGGCCTTTTTCTACCCAAGCTTTAACCAATTACTCTTTCGGCGCAGGCGGTTCAATCTGTTCTTTCCAGCCACATTCTTTTTGCGGGCAGACTTTTTCCACACCCCAGCGTTTGGTGGTTTTGATGGTCAGTACCGGCCAATGGCAGTTCGGACATTCTTCGGCGACGGGCGGGTTCCAAGTGGCATAGTTGCAGTCGGGATAGGTGCTGCAACTGTAAAACAGTTTGCCGTAGCGGGATTTGCGCTCGACGAGGTTGCCTTTTTTGCATTGTGGGCATTGGACGCCGGTGTCTTTCGGTTTTTCCAGCGGCTCGACATGTTTGCATTTCGGATAGTTGGCGCAACCGATGAATTTGCTGCCGGTACGGCTGTATTTGTACACTAGGCGACCGCCGCATTTAGGGCATTCTCGTCCGTCAAGTTCGGCTTGCTCGGCTTCCGCTTTGGCAATGCGCTCGGCGGCTTCTTCGGCGGTTTCGTTAACGTTGCGGGTGTAACTGCACTCGGGATAGCCGGCACAGGCAACGAAACGACCCATTTTACCGAATTTGATTTGCAGCTTGTGTTCGCCGCATTTCGGGCAGGTTTCGTTGAGTTCCTGCGTGGTAAATTTGGCGCGTTCGATACCCTCTTTTTCTTCTACTTGTTTGATGAACGGCTTCCAGAATTTATCCATCACGGGAATCCATTGGCGTTTGCCGCTAGCAATTTCGTCAAGCTGATCTTCAAGTTTGGCAGTAAAGTGGTAATCGACGTATTGGGCGAAGTGTTCGGTCAGGAATTTATTGACGATGTCGCCTGTGTCGGTGGGCATAAAGCGTTTTTGCTCAAGGGTAACGTATTCGCGGTCTTTGAGCGTGGAAATAATACTGGCGTAGGTCGAGGGGCGGCCAATGCCGTATTCCTCGAGGGCTTTAACCAGCGTGGCTTCGTTGTAACGTGGCGGCGGAGTGGTAAAGTGTTGTTCGCCGTAGAGTTTGTCCACGGGCAATTTGTCGCCTTCGCTCATTTCAGGCAGTTTTTTGCTGTCTTCGCTCTCTTCATCGTCGCTGCTTTCTTCGTAAACGCTAAGGAAGCCTGCGAAGGTTTGTACTTGTCCGGTTACGCGGAATACGCCCTTGCCGACGGTAATATCGACGGTGGTTTGGTCAAATTTGGCGGGCGTCATCTGACAGGCGACGGTGCGCTGCCAAATCATTTGATAGAGTTTGAACTGGTCTGCGCTCAGGAAGGGTTTGACGCTTTCAGGTGTGCGGTACACGGAAGTCGGACGGATCGCTTCGTGGGCTTCTTGGGCGTTTTTGGATTTGGTTTTGTACTGCTTGGCCGAACTTGGCAGATATTCTTTGCCGATTTTGTTTTCGATGTAATGGCGGATTTCGGTTAACGCTTCATCGGCCAAATTCACGCTGTCGGTACGCATATAGGTAATCAGACCGATGGCGCCCTGCCCTACGTCTATACCTTCGTAAAGCTGCTGGGCGGTACGCATGGTGCGGTCGGTGGTGAAACCAAGTTTACGCACGGCATCCTGCTGCATGGTAGAAGTGGTGAACGGCGCGGCAGGATTGCGGCTGCGCTTTTTCTTTTCGATGGCGGTAACGACGGCCTCTTTGCCTTCGAGTTCTTTCAACACGTCGGCTTGCGCGGTTTCGTTCGGCAGGTCGAATTGTTCGAGTTTCGCGCCGTTGTATTGGGCGAGTTTAGCGGTGAACTTGCTGCGGCCTTTGTGGCTGTCGAGATGTACCGTCCAATATTCCTGCGCTTCAAACGCGCGGATTTCGTTTTCGCGCTCACAAATCAGGCGCAAAGCAGGGCTTTGTACACGGCCCGCGCTCAAACCGCGGCGGATTTTTTTCCATAACAATGGCGAGAGGTTGAAACCGACCAAATAGTCCAAAGCGCGGCGGGCTTGTTGCGCATCAACCAAGTCCATTTCGATTTCGCGCGGATGGGCAACGGCATCGAGGACGGCGTTTTTGGTGATTTCGTGGAACACGACACGCTGCGGCTTGATGTTTTTCAGGCCGCGTTTGGATTTGAGGATTTCCAAAAGATGCCAAGAAATGGCTTCGCCTTCCCTATCCGGGTCGGTTGCGAGGTAGATGTTTTCGGCTTCTTTGGCACCGGCGACGATGGCATCGACGTGTTTGCTGTTGCGGCTGATCAGTTGGTATTTCATGGCAAAGCCATTGTCGGGATCGACTGCTCCGCTTTTCGGAACCAAATCGCGGACGTGGCCGTAAGACGCCAAGATTTCAAAATCACCGCCCAGATATTTTTTCAGGGTTTTGGCTTTGGACGGGGATTCGACGATTAATAGGTTTTTCGCCATTGTTGTTCTCTTTTGGATGTATTGGGTTTATGTTTCAGACGGCCTTTATTATTGAGGCCGTCTGAAAAAAAGGTTTAGTGCATCACGTTTTGTCCGGTCAATGCACTCATCAAGTCGTCGCCAATCAGGACAGGCAACTCGCTTTTGTGCATCCACAACACCAGCAATACCAACACTTTGGCGGTATCGAGGGTGATTTCGTCCGATGGAATATGCATCAGGGCGTGAATGACGATTTCGCGTTGCTCATAAGTAATTGCGTGCTCGGCAACCAAATACTGCATCAAGCCCATGACTTCCTGCGGCAGGTTTTCAGCTTCTTCACGGCAGAATACGCGCAGGGAGTCGCTGTTAAACGGCTCGGCATAGAATTCGGACGTATTGAACAAGACTTCCATCATCATCAATGTATTGCCGATTTCCGTAGCATCAAAACCTGCATCTTCCAAGAGGCGACCCAAATCCTCCGGAGGCGGACAATTGTCGAAATCTTGGAAGTGTTCGATTAAATAGGCAATGACTTCGGTCATGCTGGTTCCTTAAATATAGATAATTTATGCTTTGACACGCTGATAACGGCCGCCCGGTAAGGCGGCGACGATACCGTCAAGTTCGTATTCCAAAAGCTGTGCGTACACGTCTGCCGCTGCCGTATTGGTTTGTTGTGCCAAAATATCGGGATGTATCGGGTCGTAACCCATTGCTTCCAATAAAGCGCTTGTTGATGGGGCGGCAGGTAGGTTTTCAGACGGCCTTGGCGGTTCATCCGCTATTGTTTTTTGTTGCAGATGTTTGGTTCGATCGTTTTTCAGTTTTACCGTCTTATTTATAGAATATGATGGAACAGGCGTATTTTGCAATAGCTGCGGACACTCATGGAGAATATCGTCCAGACATTCCACCAGTTTTGCCCCGTCTTTAATCAGCTTGTGACAGCCTTTGCTGTGCGGATTGTCTATCGAACCGGGCACCGCCATCACTTCGCGCCCCATCTCCGCCGCCAGCTTGGCAGTAATCAATGAGCCGGATTCCAATGCCGCCTCGACCACCAATGTCAGCTGCGACAATGCGGCAATCAAACGGTTGCGGCGCGGAAAGTTGCCTGCAAACGGACGCGTATCTAAAGGGAACTCGCTGACAATCAATCCCCTTTCGGCAATTTCATAAGCAAGGTTTTTATTGGACGGCGGATAAATGCGGTCTATACCGGTTCCCCAGACGGCAATGGTGCCGCCATCTGCCTGCAATGCCCCCTGATGGGCGGCGGTATCGATACCCGAAGCCATACCCGATACGACGGGAATGCCTTTTTTGCTCAACGCCCTGCCGAAATCTTTGGCAATCCGCATTGCCTGCGGCGTGGCATGGCGGCTGCCGACAATCGCGGCAGAAGGTGTGTGCAGCAGCTCTGCATTGCCGCGTAAAAACAAGACCGGCGGCGCGGTAATGCCTTGTGTCAGCATTTCGGGGAAATCATCATCTTGCAGCAGCAACAAACGGCAACCGTCCTGCGTTTCCCATTGTAAAGCTGCTTCAGCAGACCGCTGCGCCAAAGCCCGTTTGTCCTCATTGCGCCACGATTCGGCCGCCTGTTTATGGCGTACCAACGCGGCAATTCTATCTGCCGGCGCATTCAAGGCAGCTTGTGCGCTACCGAATTGCTGCAACAGCACCAAAAAACTTTCTGCGCCGATATAGGGCGTAAATGCCAGTTGCAACCAAGCAAAACGCTCGTTTTCCGTCATCAATCTGTTCCCTTTTCGTAATGTTTTTTTCAGACGGCCTGAAGTAAATCAAGGCCGTCTGAAAATTTTATTGATATAAAGCTTTAGTTTCCCATCACAGTAACTTTCTCAAAACATCATTTTTATCCAATATACGATTAATCAGATATTCATCATCAGGTTTTAAGTTATCCATTAGCTCATCTACAACGGCCATACGGCTACGTAGAAATTTCAAAAGCTCCGGATTTGGGTTTTCTTTATTGTATTCATCATAGCGAGCCTGAACTAAAGACTGCTGACTTTGGCCTAAAATCTCTAAAGCTACTTCATAATCAAAATGTCCTAACATTGGACAACTCCTTTTCAAAAGTACATCTTTACATTAAAGCATATTTACATCTTTATGTTTTAGCCATTACTGCTGCATTTCATTTTGAATCGCCTGAATGACAAAATCTTTCAAAGAAATACCATGTTGAGCACAATAATTTTTCAATTCTTGGTGCATCGATTCAGACATAATCAATGTATAGTGTTTTTCCGACTCAATTGTAATCTGAGCAGTTTTGCCGACTTTCGTATTCTTTCGGCTTAAAAGGCAAAATAACAATGCCGAGCCATATCATTATTTTTATAAAGTATTGCTTGCCTAAGCAAACCGTCAAATGACGATGCCGTCTGAAAAACCTGATGGCTTTCAGACGGCCTCTTTTGTGTTTGAACCGATATTGCGCTTATTCTTCGGATTTGTCGGCGCTGCGGCGCGATACGCTGATACCGAGTTGTTTGAGTTTGCGGTAAAGGTGTGTACGCTCCAAACCGACCTTTTGCGCCACGCGGCTCATATTTTGGCCTTCTTGGGCGATGTGGTACTCAAAGTAGCGGCGCTCGACTTCTTCCCTCAATTCGCGCAAAGGCATATTGAAATTGAAGCCACCGATGATTTCTGTCGCCGTCGCGTTTTCCTTCTGACCCAAAGCCACGGCAACAGCCTGATCGTCCACTTCTTTGCCGTCCGATTCCAACATGATGTTTTTCACTGTTTCGGCAAGCTGGTCGTAATTGCCCGGCCAATCGTATTGGCGCAAAACCACCAACGCGCTATCGCTGAATTTTACCGGCTGGATTTTTTGACTTTCGGCCAAATCGGTCATGATGCGGTTGATTAAAAAGACGATATCGTCCGGTTGGCTGCGCAAAGAAGGAACATTGATGCACTCTTTCAACAGCTCCGCCAGTCGGCCGGCAACGACGTCATCAGCGCTCTCACCGCGTTTAAAGCCGCATGAAGCAATCACACGGACATTGTAGCGGTCGGCTTTTTCAAGCAAGAAAGCAATGCCGTTTTGGATATTTTTGCTGTAACGGGCAATATCGCCGACATACAAAATACCGCCCGATGCTTTTTGCAACAACTCCAACGGCGTATCGACAATGTGTTCGACACGGTCGGTTGCCACCCAAGGCGTACCGCTTTTGTGCAGATAGCGGGCGACAATTTCAAACGGCGAGCCTGCCTCACCGGCCAACAACAGCGGGCGATTGTGTTTGGCGGCCGCTTCAATGCTGCCGTTCATTTCTTGAATAACCGGGCTGTTGCCCAGTTTGTCCAAAGTCATGCCGGAGGCCGTCTGAACTTCGCCATGTTTCAAGGCGCGTTCTACCGCAGACAAGAGTTTTTGCAGGGCAATCGGTTTTTCCAGAAAATCGAGCGCGCCGATTTTAGTGGCTTCAACCGCGGTGTCAATGCTGGCATGACCGCTCATCATAACAACAGGCATATTGAGTTGGCCGTTTTTCGCCCACTCTTTCAACAAAGTGATGCCGTCGCAATCGGGCATCCAAATGTCCAGCAACACCATGGCCGGACGCGTTTGATAACGCAATTGGCGCGCTTCTTCGGCATTTTCGGCCAAAGTAACGGTATAGCCTTCGTCTTGAAGAATTTCGGAGAGCAGGTCGCGGATGCCTACTTCATCATCTACAATCAAAATATCACTGCTTCGCATAAGTTTCTGCCATTTCCGGTAAAGCTATTTTGACGCACGCGCCGCCGCTGTTCTGATTGCTCAGGCTGATGCGGCCGCCATGCTCCTCGATAATTTTTTTCACAACGGGCAAACCCAGCCCCGTTCCTGTCGGTTTGTCGGTAACGTACGGCTCAAAAGCATTGTGCAGCATTTCTTTGCTGAAACTTTTGCCGTTGTTGCAGACGGTCAGGAAAACCTGTCCGCCTTCGCGCCCTGTTTCGATGTTTACTTGCGGCGCTTCGTCCGACTCTGCCGCTTCTGCGGCATTCTTAAATAGGTTATGCAACACTTGGCGCATCGCCGTCGTATCGGCAACAATCGGCAGGGCATCGGCGCTGAGCCGCGCATTAAATTTACACGCGCCGGCCTCATATAATACCAATACTTCCGACACCAAACCGTTTAAATCTTGTTTTTCTAAATTCAGAGACGGCGCACGCGCATAATTGCGGAATGCTTCGACCATTTCTTTCAGCGCGGCAACCTGTTTGACGATGGTATCAGTTGAACGGCTGAGGATTTGGGCGTCTTGCTCATCAAGTTTATCATGCAATTTCCATGCCAATCTCTCGGCGGAAAGCTGGATAGGCGTAAGCGGATTGCGGATTTCATGCGCCAAGCGTTTCGCCACTTCGCCCCATGCGGCCTCTTTTTGCGCGCGTATCAAGACGGTAATGTCATCAATCACCATCACCACGCCGTTATCGTTGTCTTCCGGCAGGATGGTGGCCTTGCCCAATAAGATTCGGGCATCATCGGGCGCGGCATATTCGACTTGGACGGGTTTGTCGCTGTCGGCGGTTTCATTAATGGCGGCAAACACATCGGCCAACAGGGTTTGCTGCGGCGATTTGCCGTGCCATTGATGCCAGTTGCTGCCCCACAAAGACACCAGCGAAACACCCAAAATCTGTTCGGCAGCCTTGTTAAAGGTTTTCAGACGGCCATCGGCATCCAAAGTAATCACGCCTGTGGTCAAACTTTCCAATACGCATTCCAAATAATGGCGTGCTGCTTCTTCGCGCAAACGGTTGCGCTCGTCCGCCTCTTTGGCAATCGCCAATTGCTCGGTCATGTGGTTGAACAACTGGGTCAAACGGCCGAACTCGTCATTGCGGAATACCGGCCGGGTCTGGCTGAAGTCGCCCTGAGCCACCGCCCGCGCGCCCTCTGCCAACGACAATACCGGCGCCACAAAACGGCGGGCAAAATACAAAGCCATCACCAGTGCCAAAAAGATGGCCAACAATGTCGCGACCAACAGCGTGGACAGGAAAAAGGTTTGCAGGCCTTTTTTGGTATAACTCAGCTCGGCGTATTTGGCACGGGCCGCTTCAATCAGCGTCGCATCTTGGGCAACATCTTTCGGAATTGGCTGACGGAAAAATAGCGCATAATCCTGATTTTTATGCGTACCGATCAGCATCCAACCTTGGGCATACAGCATGCCGCCAATGTTTTCCAAGCTGCGAACCGAGCCGGTCTGCTCCAGCTGCTCCCATCCTTCTTTGTTAAGCTCAGGTTGATTTAGTTTCAGGGGATTGATGCTTTTCTCGGCTTTATGGGTGGTCGCGTTGTAAAGCGCCAGCTGGGCAAAGTCGGAAGTAAGCGCGGATTTTGCCAGCGCTTGCCCTAAGTTGCCGTCCAGCGAAGCGGCGCTGATTAAGTCGATTTGCACCGGCGTGGCGTTGCTGACAGCGTTGTCCACCGCCAAGTTCAGCGCGGATTTGCTCAAGTTTAAGCTGCGCTCCAATGCCTCATGGGTATCGTTGCCAAACCAAGAATTAATCGTACCGTTAATAAACTGGGCGGAAATACCGAACAAAAACACGCCCGGCAATACGGCAACCAAGGTAAACATCCCCGACAGCCTACGCGCAATCTGCGAACCGAACACGCTTTTGCTGTTGTCGCGCATCAAAAGCACGACATAGCGCACCAACACCGCCGCCAACACCAGCAACAGCAAGCCGCACAAAGCAACAATCCACCAGAAATAATCGGACAATACGTTGCTGCTGCCCGTTGCAACAGTCAGACCGTACAACAAAACAACGGCGAATACGGCGGCAATCAGAAGAAAGCGGCGCATGGTTTACTCCTGCACGACCGACAAGGATTTCCAACCGGAATCCAAATGCCAGTTTTTAGAAGTCAGGGCATTGATTTGGAACGGTTTGGGCAGCTTGGCGGTTGTCAGCAGCAGGCGGATTTCAGCCTTCGTGTCTTTGGCGGCCACATCACTCAGCGCGCCCTTGGACAAAACCTTCCAATTCGCGACCGCGCCCACTGCGCGCAAGGCAGTTTCAAGCGTGTCGTACTCGGTAGAAAACGTACCGACGGTAACGCGATAACGATTGGTCAGCGGATGGAAGGATAATTTATATTGAATCGTGCTGTCGTTGTTGAGCAGCTGGTCGAACTTGAATTTATAAGACGACATAGACGGCGCTGACAGCTGCCAACTCAAATTGAAATGCAGGGGGACGCCCTGTTTGAGTGCTTCTTTAAGCTGGTCGGGCAGGTCGGTGCGGAAACGGCTGCTGACGGAAAGCTGTCCGGCATGGGTCAGCTTTGCCTCGGCACGGGTCGCACTGATGCCCTCGCCCGCCGCATTCAACGACACGGCGAGCAAGAGCGGTACAATCAGCGTTTTACTGCTTTTTAATAAGCGCGTAATAAAAGCCATCTTGATGTTTGTTCGGTAAAAGCACATGCGATTCGATCAACTCGGCATCGGCATGGCGGTTAAGGAATTTTTGCAACTGACCGTCGTTTTCTTCGACAAAGACCGAGCAGGTAGCCAGCAACATCCTGCCGTTTTTCGTCAGGGTCTGCCACAGCGCGTCTAATAATGCTTCCTGTTGGCGTGCGGTTTTGACGGCATCGGTCGGTCGGCGCAGCCATTTTACGTCGGGATTACGCCGCGCCACACCCGAAGCGGTACACGGCACATCGGCCAAAACAGCGTCAAAGGTCTTGCCATCATACCACGCTGTCAAGTCCTGCGCATCGGCACAAGCCAAAGAGGCCTTTTGAAAGCCTAAACGGTCAAGATTGCTCTTCACCCTGTTCAGACGGCCTTCGTCTATATCCAAAGCGGTAACATGACAATCTGCCAGTTCCAAGATATGGCCTGTCTTGCCGCCCGGTGCCGCACAGGCATCGAGAATGCGTTCGCCGTCTTTCGGGTTCAATAAATAGGCAGCACGTTGCGCACCAAAATCCTGCACCGACACCAGGCCATCTGAAAAACCGGGCAGGCGGCTTACCGGCACAGCTTCTTCCAACATCACGGCGTATTCGTCCAACGCCCTGGCCAAAATACCTTCCGCAGCCAGTTTTTCCAAATAGCTTTCGGCATTGCCGTGTCGGCGGTTGACGCGCAAAGTCATCGGCGGATGCGATTGCAGCGCGGTGGTGATGTTGTGCCAATGTTTCGGATAATGGTTTCTCAAGTAAGCCACCCACCACAGAGGCAAATTATGTTTCGCCACATCGTCTTTTTTGCAGGAAGCCGCGAGCTTGTCGCGTTCACGCAAAAAGCGGCGCAAAATCGCGTTGGCAAACGAGCGGAACTGGCCGTGGCCGATTTTGGCAATGCTTTCCACCGCCTCATTAACCACGGCATGAGGCGCATTGCGCGTGTAATGCAGTTGGTACATCGCCACCAAAAGCAGGCTTTCGAGCTGCGTATTGTCAATCGGCTTCTTCAGCATTTGACCAAGCATGTGTTTCAAACTGCCCAAATAACGTTGGCATCCGTAAGCAATATCCTGCAACGCGCCGTTTTCCTGCGCCGTCAGCTGCGGATGCGCCGCGCGGATTTCCGCCAAGACATCCTGAAGATTGCGCCCTTCGGCAACTGCGGCAACGCTGTCGGCGGCCAATTTTTGGGCGAGGGACATACTCATATTTTTGCTTTCTGATTTATATTTGATTTCAAGTGTTCGGAGGATTTCAGACGGCCTGTTCGGCAGCTAACAATGCCCGATAATATTCGGCATCTATTTTGGAAAAACAGCAAAAGATGATTTTTTCCACTGCCGGACATTGCGGCAGGGTTTGTTGCAAACTCTCCAAAGCGATACGCGCGGCGGCTTCGGCCGGAAAGCGGTACACACCGGTACTGATGCACGGAAAGGCGATGCTGTGGAGATCGTGTTTCTGGGCAAGCAGCAAGGAATTGGCGTAGGATTGTGCCAATTTGGCCTCTTCATTTTGCTGTCCGCCAAACCATACCGGTCCGACCGTGTGGATGACATAACGCGCAGGCAAACGATAGCCTTTGGTTATTTTGGCTTCGCCTGTGCGGCAACCGCCCAAAGTGCGGCACTCCTCCAGCAGCTCTTTGCCCGCGGCGCGGTGTATTGCACCGTCCACGCCGCCACCACCCAACAGCGATGAATTGGCGGCATTGACAATCGCATCGACTGCCAATCGGGTAATGTCGCCCTCAACCACTTCAAAAACAGCCATTGTCTTCTTTCCTCCACGTTGATTTCCAACCTGTTACAAAACCGTTCCGACTTCAATCGTTCTGCCTGCCGCAAATGCCTGTATGCTCATGCGTTTGCTGCCGGAAGGCTGCAATTCGGTAATGTTCAGCGCATTTTCACCGCACGCCACCAGCAGGCCGTCTGAAGTGCAGGACAATACTTCGCCAGCCTTACCCTGTTTGGACACTACCTCGGCACGCCAGATTTTCAGCGGTTTGCCTTGATACTCGACCCACGCGGCAGGTACGGGGTTGAAAGCACGGATTTTTCGCTCAATCACAGCCGCGCTTTCATTCCAATCGATACGCGCCTCTTCTTTGCTCAATTTCTGGGCATAGGTAACGCCTTCTTCAGGCTGTTTGACCGCATTCAGACGGCCTTCTGCCTGTAGTCGCTTTAAATCGGCAACAATCGCTTCCGCACCCAAACCCATCAGCGCGTCATGCACTTCGTTTGCGGTATCCGTAGGCTGGATGGCGTAGCGGTGTTCGCTGACCACATCGCCGGTGTCCAAGCCGATGTCCATCTGCATGATGCACACGCCGGTTTCGGCATCGCCGGCTTCAATTGCACGTTGAATCGGTGCTGCGCCGCGCCAACGGGGCAACAGCGAGGCGTGGATATTGAGGCAGCCGTGTTTGGGCGCATCCAACACTTCCTGCGGCAAAATCAAGCCATACGCGGCCACCACCATCACATCCGCGCCCGTATCTTTGAGCATTTGCAAGGCTTCGGCGTTATTGCGCAACTTTTCCGGCTGCGCCACGGTCAAACCCAATTCCAAGGCAGCCTGTTTGACCGGCGATGCGGTCAACTGCATGCCGCGGCCTTTGGGGCGGTCGGGCTGGGTCAACACCAGCGGAATTTCAAAACCTGCGGCGGCGATGGCTTTCAAGGCGGCGGCGGCAAAATCGGGCGTACCGGCAAAGATAACTTTCATGTTGTGTCCTTGTGGAAATGGTTTGAATGGGCGCGTTGGGCAAACTGTTTCAGCTGAAAAGGCCGTCTGAAAGATTGAAAACCGAAGTCTGCCTTCTGTTTTGTCTTTTCAGACGGCCTTTAAGCAATGCTTAGGTCAGATGGTGTGTTTCTGACGTTTTTTCAGTTTGGTTTTGATGCGGCCTTGTTTCAGCTGCGACAGGTGTTCGACAAACACGATGCCCATCAGGTGGTCCAATTCGTGCTGCACGCAGATTGCCAGCAGGCCGTCTGCTTCAAGTGTGAATTTCTCGCCTTTTTCGTTCAAGGCTTCGACTTTGACGCGCTCGGCACGGGTCACGGTATCGTAAATGCCCGGCACGGATAGGCAGCCTTCTTCGTAAGTCGTCTCGCCGTCTTTTTCGACAATGACGGGATTGATGAACACGCGCGGCTCGCTGCGGTCTTCGGTCAAATCCATCACGACGATGCGTTCGTGTACGTCGACTTGAGTGGCCGCCAAGCCGATACCGCGTGCTTCGTACATGGTTTCAAACATATCGGCAACCAATTTTTGGATGCGCTCGTCGATTTTCTCAACAGGTTTGGCGACCGTGTGCAAACGCTCGTCAGGGTATTGGAGGATGTTCAGTAAAGCCATAATATTCTCGTTTTATAAAGCTGATGTGTGATTTTCATACAGATTTGGTTTCCGCCGCCACAATCTCCTGTCATGACAGCAACATTCAATGCTAAAATAACGCCGAAAAATGTTAAGATAGCGCGACAGAGGCCGTTCGTTATCGTATTGACGGATGGGCGGCAGTTTCGCAAACTCCGGCCTTCTCTGTTTATCATCTGAAGACAAACCAAACCGATTTCAAGGGGAACGGTTATGCAACAACGTATTATAACCCTGCTTTGCATGGCAGGCATGGCTATTTCTGCCCACACTCAGGCAGCTTCTTTAAAAATCCGACCCAATGCGCCGCAACGCTACATCGTTAAAAACGGCGATACCTTGTGGGGCATTTCCGGCAAATATCTGTACAGCCCATGGCAATGGAACCGCCTTTGGGGCGCCAACCGCAACGCCATCCGCAATCCGCATCTAATCTATCCGGGTCAGGTGTTGGTTTTACGCTACGTCAACGGCCAGCCGCGACTGGGTTTTGAACACGCCCAAACCCGTTCAGACGGCATTCCCGTGATCAAACTGCATCCGCGCGTACGCGAAACTTCCGGCTACGGTATTCCGACTGTCAACGTCAACCTCTACCGTATGTTCATGAAACATCCGCAGATTATCGCTCCGGAAGAAACTGCCAACGCGCCGCGCCTGATTGCAGGCCCCGACAACCGCGTCCTCTACACGCAAGGCAACCGCGTGTACGCATACGGCCTGACCGAACCTGGCCGCTACCTGACCTACCGCGTCAATAAAAACATCACCGATCCGGAAACCGGCAAATTCCTCGGCCAAGAAGTCGTGTTCAGCGGCATCGCCAACACACTGCCTTACACCGACTCCGCCTTGGAACACCGTACCCGCGCTTCTGACGAAAAACTCAAAAGCAACGAGTATTACACCCAAGTCAACAAAGTCATGAAGCTGCGCACCCAGTCCGCGCAACCTTTGGTTATCGAAGAAGCCGTTTCCGAAATCCGCAAAGACGACTATCTGCTGAAACTGCCCGAAGGCCTCGACAGCTTCAATGTGATGCCTCACGCCCCTGCCCGTCCGATTCAGGCCAAAGTCGTTTCCATCTTCGATGGCGTGGACGAAGCCGGCCAGTTCCAAACCATTACGTTGGATAAAGGCGAACTCGACGGTTTGGACAAAGGCACGGTGGTCAGCCTCTACAAACGCGGCCGCCAAGTCCGTGTCAATCTGTCCAACAACCTGATTCGCAAGCCGAAAGACAAAGATACGGTTGAATTGGTTTCCATTCCGGCAGAAGAAATCGGCTTGGCAATGGTGTACCGCACATCCGACCATCTGGCCTCAGCCATTATTTTGGAAAGCCTGAACAGCGTTTCCATCGGCGATACCGCCTCCGAACCCGGCCGCGATTTGGACAATATGGCTGATGAAAAAACCATGGACAAACCGGCTGAAGACGAACAGGAAAGAGAAATCGAACTGGAAGTCCGCAGCTGATTGGGCTTTCTTAGCAGCCATCCAGCAAACAAAGGCTGTCTGAAAACCTGTTTTTCAGACGACCTTTTGATTGCTGCCCATTAAATAAAATTGGTAACACGTTGTTTAAAGCGCAAACAATATCTTATTTCTCAAGTCGGTAATCGGCTATCTCCTTTTCTATCATCTTTCCGTTCTGCCATTCCAATCAGAAATATGAAAAGCACGGCACGCCATTTATTGCCTGTTGATTGTTCCATCTGTTTCTTCCAATCAAAAAGGCCGTCTGAAATCTTCAGACGGCCTTTTTATCCACAACTCAAATCCGATTATTTGAATTTGTAAGTGTATTGCAAGCCCAAGATGTCCGCTTTGTTTTTGAAGCGGGCAGAGGATGCACCGCGGCTGTCCACGTCGTTGCCGCTGGCTTTGCCGGTGCGGTAAACCGTGTCATTGATGTGGATATGGCTGTACGCCGCATCGATAACATGGTTTTTACCCAGTTGATATTTAGCACCGACGGAGAACCAGATACGGTTGCCGTCAGGCAGGCTGTTCATGCGGTCTTCTGCACTTTTAACCGGTGATTTGTCGAAAGCGATACCGGCACGCAGTTGCAAGGGTTCGGTAACTTGGTAAGAGCCGCCGAATGCAACTTTATAAGTGTTGCGCCAGTTAGGCGTAATGACGGTACGGTCAGATTGGCCGTTGACAACTTTTTTGGTGTTTTCAAACACCAGCTCGGCTTTGTTGAAGCGGCTGTGGCGCGTCCAAGTCACATCGCCGAACAGGTTGGTTTTGTCGGTGGCGCGGTACATACCGTGAACAGACAAAGACTCAGGCGTGACGATTTTTACGCTGGCTTTTTCGTTCGGCACATAACCGCGTGCTGCCATTGCACCCAAATCCCAAGCGCGTTTTGCATATGCGCCGTCAGCTTCCCAATCGGCAGTGCCTTTCAGCGTATGCGATACTTTGGAACGATAGTTCACACCCACGCGTGCGCGCTCGTTGATGTCCCACATCCACGCCAGTTGATAGCCGAAGCCCCAATCGTGGCCTTTTACATCGGCATGACCGTCAGCTTTGCCGGTCGCATCGACAGCAACGGGACGGCCTGCTTGACGGGAAGCCAAGCCGCTGGCCAACTGACTGATGGCGCCGGAAGCATCCCAGTCGGAGTATTTACGCAATTCGGCTTTGGAATATTGGGCAATCAAACCGGCACCAACAGCGTGCTGCTCATTCAGTTTCCACGCGACTACCGGCTCGATGGCGATGGTGGTCAAACCCAGTTTGTTGATGTTGTGGCGCAAGACGGAATCTTTTTCGTATTCGGTTGCCGATCCGAAAGGAACGTACACGCCCAAACCCAAAGTTACATCGTCGCTGGCTTTGTACGCGCCATAAACGTGCGGAGCAACGGTGGTTTCGGTAATTTTGCCGCTGGTCGAGCCGCTGACATCGGCACCCGTTCGGAAGTGTTTCGCAGATTCTGCCTCATAATGAATGCTTGGGAAAACGATATTGGCGTTGACGGAAATTTGGCTGCTGTCGATTTTGCTCAAACCAGCCGGGTTGTAGAAAATGGTTGAGGCATCGGCAGCTTCGGCGGCGGCGGCGTTGGCCGTGCCTTGTGCGTTAACGGATTGTGTGCCGAAGTGGTAGCCGGAGGCTTGGACGGCGGTAGATAACAGTGCTGCGCTTAAAATAAATGCTGTTTTTTTCAGATTGAAATGAATCATTTTGGTTTACCGTGAAAGTAGCGGACAAAGAAAAAGGCCGTCTGAAACGTCCTTTATTGATTTAGTATAGGCACTCAATTCTATACTACATCATTATTTTTGCCTAATCTTTTCTTTTTTTACACAAAAAAAGCAGGCTAAAACAGCCTGCTTTTCCAATCATCGGATCACTGCAATTATTTAACCTGCAACACTTCCAGCGTATTGGTCGAACCGGATTCGCGCATTTGCGAACCGCTGGTGATGATGTATTGGTCGCCGCTTTGGAGGATTTTGTGTTCTACCAGCATGGCTTCCACTTCGTTCAGCGCGGTATCGTGATCGGTACTGGTTGCCAAAATCAACGGACGTACACCGCGGTACATCGCCATGCGGCGTTGCGCTGAAACACTCGGCGTCAGGGCAAAAATCGGCAGGGTGATGTTGTGGCGGCTGACTTCGAAGGCGGTCGAACCGCTTTCAGTCAGGGCAACGATGGCTTTGGCGTGAACTGCTC
Source organism: Neisseria sp. P0018.S001 (assembly GCF_051957355.1). Taxonomy (NCBI): domain Bacteria; kingdom Pseudomonadati; phylum Pseudomonadota; class Betaproteobacteria; order Neisseriales; family Neisseriaceae; genus Neisseria; species Neisseria sp. P0018.S001. The sequence continues at coordinate 35,118 of NZ_JBQCWN010000015.1, forward strand.
GCGCCACGCTGACCGCACCGCCGGCAATCGCCAAGTTGGTGCTGACGGCTTCGGGATACTCGACCTGTTCGGCAACGCCGTTGAGCGAATCTTGTTCTTTTTCCGCAGCCGCACAAATAATCGCCATTTGGCTGACGGTTTCAAACGGATACGCGCCGACGGCGGTTTCGGCGGAACACATCACCGCATCGGTACCGTCCAATACCGCGTTGGCCACGTCGCTGACTTCCGCGCGGGTCGGTACGGGGTTGGTAATCATCGATTCCATCATTTGAGTTGCCGTAATACTGAAGCGGCGCAACTCACGGGCGCGGCGGATCATGCGTTTTTGTAGGGCAGGTACGGCGGCATGGCCGACTTCCACTGCCAAGTCGCCGCGGGCAACCATAATACCGTCGCTGGCAAGGATGATTTCGTCCAGATTTTCAATGGCTTCTACGCGCTCAATTTTGGAAACCAACCCGGGGCGTACGGCAGTGCTGCCTTTCATTTCTTCTTCGACTTTGGCGCGTGCGATGTGCAAATCTTCGGCAGATTTCACAAAGCTGATGGCCAAGTAGTCGCAACCGATGGCAATCGCGGTTTTCAAGTCGCGAAAGTCTTTTTCGGTCAACGCACCGGCAGACAGGCCGCCGCCGCGTTTATTGATACCTTTGTTACTTTTCAGCACATGGCTGTTTTCCACCCTTGTAATAATCTTACTTCCTTCAACCGCTTCAACGGTCAAAGTCAACAGGCCGTCGTCCAGCCACAAAACATCGCCGGCAGCGACGTCATTGGGCAAATCGCGGTAGTCCAGGCCAACCGCTTCGCGTGTGCCTTCGCCTTCAAGTGCAGCATCTAAAATCAAGGTTTCACCCTTATTCAGCTCGATGCTGCCACCTGCAATTTTGCCCACGCGGATTTTAGGCCCTTGCAAGTCGGCAAGAATAGCGATTTCCTGACCCGCACGTTTCGCGGCTTCGCGTACGATACGGGCATTTTCTTCATGAAACTCCGGAGTACCGTGGCTGAAATTGAAACGGACGACATTAAGGCCGCCGACACGGATCATGTCTTCCAACAATTGTACATTGTTGCTGCCCGGACCCAATGTGGCGACAATTTTGGTATTGTGGCTGATACGGGTTAAATCACGTTGCAATTGGCTCATGTAAACGTCCTTTCCTGTTGATTTCACGTTTGATAATGAAGAAGATTGTACTCTTAATGCAATAATGTTGGCGTAAAATTACATCATTTTCTGACTTAAACTAAATTTATTTTTGCATTAACCTACTTTTCTATCGGATACAATACACTCTCACGTCGTCATTTTTAATTTTCAGACGGCCTCCCTCATACTAATAGAATACTCAACTGATCCATGAAACGTTTTTTGACTCCGCTACCCATCGGCATCGTTTTGGCTGACCTGATTTACGGTTTCGTACTCAATGTCATGCAAGGCTTAAATTTGCAACAAACCGCCGCCAACCAGTCCGGTACCATTTCCGTTACGCCCGACATTGCCTTCAACAGCCTGCAAATCGTCGCCAACGGCGGCATGGTCTGCATTATCGGCTTCGGCTTGATTGTCTTGTTCCAACTCAACCGCGCCGTATTGCGCCAACAAATTCTGCCCATCGGCATTTTCCGAACCCTCGGCCTGTTGGCTGTTTTGGCATTCAGCATTTCGTCTTTGTGGGAATGGTTGCATGCCGCTTTGTCGCTGCTTTCCGGTCGCAATGTTTTAAACTTCAGCAACCCGCGTTATCTGGTTACCGCAGCCTGCATGCCCATCATCGCTTTCTTGTGCATCTTGCGCCTGTACAATTGGTATCGCCTGCATCGGACTGTTGCCGCTGACGACACCTCCACGACCCTCTAATCAAGCTGCAAAAAGGCCGTCTGAAACAGGAAAACCTATTTCAGACGGCCTTGTCATTATATATCTCAACGTTGATGGCTGGTTTCTACACCGGCCTTAATCTCACCATACATTTGCGAGCTGCCTCCGCTGCCTGATGCGCAGGCCGCCAAGCTCAGTGTCAAAACAACCACAGTTAAAATCTTCAGCATTGGATTCCTTCTTTCCACAAAAATTATTTCGGATCGCAACGGAAATGGTACGCACAAATTTCAAATCCGTTTTTGAAGTAGAGACGATGAGCATCTGCTCGGTCATGGTTCACATGGACATTCAGATGGATTTTGGTCGCACCCGTTTCCGCACCGATTTTACGTACTTCTTCCAACAAGCGTGAAGCATAACCTTTTTGGCGGCATTGCGGCATGGTTACGAGATCATCAATATGGATATGGTAACCACTGGCCAAGTTATGTGCAGTATGGAAACCGCATACGGCTACGGCATTTTGTTTGCCTTCTTCAAAAATACCCAGCAGACGGTAGCCGGTTTTGCGTTGATGCTCGTTGATTTGTTCGACGAAACGGTGAATATCGGTCAAAGAAGAACGCAAAATACTCAGTGCCGCAAAAGCGGTTGCAGTTTCTTCCGGCGGAATTTCACGCAATACGCCGACCACTAGCGCGGCAGCTTGAGGCTCAGGCTGCGCATTGGCCGTTTCCGCACGCTCGGCGGCATGTTTTTCTTCAATCGCCTGCGCCAACAAAACGCGCTCGACCGGCACTTCGCCCTGCTGTTTGCTCTCTTGCTCTTTAAGCAAGGCTTTGCAGTCAATCACGCGTAAATCATTATCCGCCGCAAAGTCCATCAAGAAACGGAACATTTGCGGATTGTCTTCTTCCAACTTTTTATCGACCGCTACACAACGGACATTATCCACCAAAATAGGGCGCACCCAATTCGAATAGGAAAGGCGGTTGTCTTTAGTAAAGGAAGACAAAATACCGCACAGGCGCTCCGCCCAGTCGCTTGGTCGGAAAATCTTGCCTTTGCTGGTCGTACCATGGATCACAACTTCATAAGGATTACACACTAACATAAGCAGCTTCCTGAGAGTAAATGGCTGAAGGAATATTTCGCCAGTGCCAACATCAGAAAAAGTTCCGATACATAGCAACAGATTATTGAAAAAATATCAGTAAGGTTTTGAAATACGACAATGATGAGACGGCTTGCCGATCCTGACAATCCGTTTCGAATTCTTTGATTATTATACCCGATACGCCTCTTTTTCTTCAAAAATCATTTGAAAAATAACAACAGGCCGTCTGAAACCAAGTATTTCGGTTTCAGACGGCCTGCATATTTTGAATATCAATACAACAATTTCTTGCGGGGCTTTTGCTCGCCACTGGATTTAATTTCTAACAAATTGAAATTCAGTATGCCCAAATCCAAGACACTTTCAGAAGTGCATTGATCGCCAAAGGCATTTTCATAAGTGGCCTTCAGTTTCAACACGCCACCAAATGTCTGATCTGGCAATTCGGCAGCCAGCGCCAACATACTTGCAAACACGCTACCATACAATTCGCCCGATGCCAGCATATCTACACCGCCGGAAAACATTTCCAACTGCATAACTGCATCGGCAACCAGCTTGCTCGGCAAGTGATCAGGCAAAGGCTCTACTTCAAAATGCACATTCTTCGCCAAGCCCTTACCGCTATTGCGGACAACCAAAACCAATAAATCCGTTTGTCCATCAGAACGTTGCAATGTCGCATGCAAAACAGGATGAATGCTCTCTTTTTGAATCAGCTGCTCACGGTGCAACATTTTGCTTTTTGCTTTGGATTGCGCAGAGACAACAGCCCAAATCAACCAAACCAATGCAACGGCAGAAATGGCAGTGACCAAAAGGGGAAGGTTGGTCAAATAGGCTTGCTGATTAAACCAAACTTGTGCGGCTAAAAATCCGGCAAAGAAAATCAAAACGTATAAAATTGGGGCAAACCGGCTTTGTATGGATGAGTGCATGAGTTTTCCTACATTTCGTATCATGTTATTAAAAAATAATGCCTTTCGGGCGAATAATGTCATCAACCCGGAAGGCATTATTTTAACGTAATTTTAACGCAATTTGCTTAATATCTTGCTTTTTATGAAACTAATGTATCAAGCAGACAACTCAAACCGTATAGCCGTATTTTCAGACGGCCTGAGATTTTTATCAGGCTTCGGCAACCGAATCACGCGAGAAGGTTTTTTCGCAATAATGGCATTTCAAACGCGTCTGACCATTATGTGAACGGACATAAAAGCGACTGATGACCGGCTCGCCATGACTGGCACAATTAGTATTCGGGCAGCGGAACACTTCCGAAATCTCGTCCGGCAATGACAAATGCTGTTTCTCAACCACCTTAAACCGATCGATTTTGTTTACCACTGCTTCAGGGGCAAATAAAGCCAAACGGTTGGCTGCATTGGCATCCAACCACACACCGCTGATTTTGATAATATCTTTGCTGCCCTGCGTTTTGCTGGGCAAATTAAAACCGACCGTAACCGCGCTGCCATAATGCAGCAGCTTAAATTGTCTTAAAATGGCCAAGCCTTTACCGGCAGGAATATGGTCAATCACCGTACCTTGTTCGATCGCTTCAACGCTGAGTTTTGAGTTTTCCATCTTTCGCTCCTTAAACTTCTTCGTTCAATACCAAAGACAAAATTGCCATCCGTGCATACACACCGTTGGTTGCCTGTTCAAAATAATAGGCATGAGGTGTTTTATCCACATTCGGATGAATTTCATCTACCCTCGGTAAAGGATGCAAGACGCGCAAATTGGGTTTGGCATTTGCCAGCATTGACGCATCAAGATTGAATTTACCCTGGATTTTGGCAAATTCCTGCTCATCAAAACGTTCGCGCTGAACGCGGGTCATGTACAAAATATCCGCCCATTCGACCGCTTCTTCCAAGCCGGACAAAATTTGATAAGGGCAACCGGCCTCTTCCAGCTCTTCAGTGATATAGTCCGGCATTGCCAAGCTGGGAGGGGAAACAAATGCAAACTCACAACCCCAACGCTTCAGCGCCTGACATAATGAATGTACCGTACGGCCATATTTCAAATCGCCGGCCATCGCAATCTTCAAATTGCTCAAACTACCTTGTGTTTCATAAATCGTTACCAAATCCAAAAGAGTCTGGCTCGGATGTTGGTTGGTACCATCGCCGGCATTAATCACAGGTACGCTCGAAAACTCGGCCACCACACGGGCCGCACCGTCTTTCGGGTGTCGCTGAATAATCGCATCCGTATAGCTGGAAATAATCCTCGCAGTATCTGCGAGCGTTTCACCCTTTTTCGCGCTGGTATTTGCACCATCGGAAAAACCGATAACTTTCCCACCCAAACGCTGTACCGCCGTTTCAAAAGACAAACGAGTACGGGTGGACGGTTCAAAAAAGCACGAACCAATCAATTTGCCTTCAAGCAAATCTTCACGAGGCTGCTTTTTCAACTTCAAGGCCGTCTGAAGCAGCAATTCGAGCTGCTCTGTCGTCAAATCTGAAATTGAAATAATATGTTGCCGATAAAGCGGATTAGGCATGACCATTCCTTCCCATAAAAAAGCCCGCAATAGGCGGGCGTTTCAAGCAAACCGATTCCATCATTACCCGACATCATCCCCGTCGGACAATCACAACCATGTTCCTACCACACCCATGAAATCTTCCGCATTATCGCATATTTAACAGACGGCTGCTTCTTTCAAGTTTTCAGATTCTTTCAAGTTTTCAGACGGCCTGATACCTTTGCAAAATAACCCTCGGTACTCCACAGCTGAAACCCAAGCACAGGGATTCGGTATTTTCAGTTATTGCCCAATAAAAGCCCCCATTGGTCCAAGTCTTCATTGCCACTGCCCATACAAAGCCGCCCGTCAGCCCGAACCGGCAAACGGTTCAGCCTCGGGGCGGCATACGGCAGTTAACCGTCAGGCTTATTTTTTCACGGCAG
>NZ_JBQCWN010000016.1:0-40036 GCF_051957355.1 Neisseria sp. P0018.S001
ATTATAAAACAGTTCATCTGAAAAAATGCATTTTAATCATTCAAAATATGAAATTAAATTAAATTAAAATTTAAAAAAACAAAATAAATATCTAAATTTAAAATAATTATGAAATATAATTGCAAAAATATGACAATACCTGAAATTTATACTAAAACAAGCCTTCAGAAAAAAATACTTGGCAAACTGTAAAAATTCGCGTAAATTTCACTACATCAAATTACAAAACGTTCAGACGGCCTAGCCGGTTTTAGATACTTTTGTAAGCAGTTTTCTGATATTGCAAGAAATTGCGGTATTTTAGAGGATTTCGGTGCAATGCCCGAAATGAAAGTTTACCGATGCAGAGTTGAGCTGCATCTGTAAAGCCGCAGGTGAAAGCCTGTATTGTTTGTGAAGCGTAAATCTCTGATTTGAGGTATTGGGGCAATCCTGTGGGGGATTGCCTCTTTTTTTATCTGCGCCGTCATGCCACAATGACATCATCCCTTATCCAACCCGATCACGCCATGACTCCGATACTAGCCTTCGACATCGAAACCATTCCCGACGTAAACGGCATCCGCCAGCTTTACGATTTACCTGCCGATTTGCCCGACAACGAAGTCGTCCTGTTTGCCCAACAGCAACGCCGCGCCAAAACCGGCAGCGACTTTATGCAACACCATCTGCACCAAGTTGTCGCCATCTCCTGCTGTATGCGCTGGGGTCAGGACAAAATCCGCGTCAGCACCATCGGCGATCCCGAAGACAGCGAAGAAGTCATGATTGCCAAGTTCTTCGAGGTCATCGAAAACTATACGCCGCAACTCGTCAGCTGGAACGGCGGCGGTTTCGATCTGCCCGTCCTCCACTACCGCGCCCTGATACACGGCATCAGCGCCGCCCGCTATTGGGACATGGGCGACGGCGATTTTGGCGACAGCCGCGACTTTAAGTGGAACAACTACATCAGCCGCTACCATACCCGCCATTGCGACCTGATGGATTTGCTCGCCCTCTACCAACCGCGTGCCAGCGTGCCTTTGGACGATATGGCCAAACTCTGCGGCTTCCCCGGCAAACTGGGCATGGATGGCAGCAGAGTTTGGGACGCTTATCATGCAGGCCGTCTGAAAGACATCCGCGATTATTGTGAAACCGATGCCGCCAATACCTACCTGATGTATATGCGCTTTCGCATGATGAGCGGCGCGCTCGATGCTGACGAATACGAAGTCGAAATCAAACGCATCAAACATTATCTGGCCGCACAAGCCGAAGAAAAACAACACTGGGCGGAGTTCGTCGCTGCTTGGCGTTAAATCAGGCCGTCTGAACAGACAAACCAGAAAACAAAAAGGGCGTGATCGACACGCCCTTTTTTAATTCCGACAAACCATGCCCACTAAGCAGGCAAACGCCCCAGCGTGACCCTATCCAATCCAGCCAAATCCTGTTCGGTTGCCACTTCGGCAAAACCGTTCTCCAGCATAATGTTCCGCACTGCTTCGCCTTGATCATAGCCGTGTTCAAACAGCAGCCAGCCGTTGGCTTTCAGGTATTTTGGGGCTTCTTGGGTAATGTGGCGGATATGGCTGAGGCCGTCTGAAAAGTCGGTCAACGCATTTTGCGGTTCAAACCTCAAATCGCCTTGAGACAAATGTTCATCGCCATCCTCGATATACGGCGGATTGGAAACAATCACATCGTATCGGCCTTCAGACGGCCTGTCGGTATCAAACCACGAACCCTGCGCAAACTCGACTTTTGCGCCCAATTCGGCTGCATTTTGACGGGCAGTATCCAAAGCACCGACGCTGATGTCGGATGCACGAACATCGGCATCACCGCGTTCAAGCGCGACGGTCACGGCAATGGCGCCGCTGCCTGTCCCCAAGTCCCACACACGGCCTTGCGGCGGCAAGCGTTTGAGTACGGCTTCCACCAAATGCTCGGTTTCAGGACGGGGAATCAGCACATGGGGATTGACGGCAAAACGTCGTCCGTAAAACTCGCGTTCGCCCAACAGATAGGCCATCGGCTCGCCTTTCAGACGGCGTTGTGCCAAAGCCTCCAAGGTTTGCAGGGCAGATTCTGCCAAATCGTCCGTACCGCGTGTCACCAGCTGCGCGCGCGTATAACCCAGCGCATATTGCAACAACATCCGCGCTTCATTTTTGGGCAGTGCCGATTGGCGTAACCATTCATCAAGCGTCATTTCTCGCCCCATCTGCCAGCGTTGTGGCTTTTCTTTCCTTATTCTTTCCGGCAAACGTGCCGATGGTGGCAACCGCAAATGCGGCATACCACAAATAAAATCCTGCACCGTAGCGCACAATATCCGATGTATTCCCTGCTTCATCGACGTGTACGGCTTTCACACTGAAAGCCACCAACGCCAAGCCCCAAAGCGCCGCATGGACAGGCACGACCTTCTTCCGCAACGCCAGCAAAACAATGGCTGCCAACCAAACATAATTCGCATAGGCCGCACAATACCTGATATCCAAAGAAGCAAATATCGACCCCAAAATCAAAACGGTCACACCCTTCATGCTTTCATGATTGTCCAAATAAAATGCAACATTGGACAAAGACGCTATCCACAGGGCAACCGACACCAGCAACATCACTATGGGAAAACTTGATTTCCGATTCTGTTCCTGCATGGTTTTATCCTAATGTAAAAGGCCGTCTGAAAAACTTTCAGACGGCCTGCCGTTTAAATTTCGCTACCGCCGACGGTCAGCCCGGCATCAATCCTCAGGGTCGGTTGTCCGACGCCGACAGGAACGCTCTGCCCTTCTTTGCCGCAGACACCGATGCCGCTGTCGAGCGCGGAGTCGTTGCCTATCATGGAAACGTGTTTCAGCACTTCGGGGCCGTTGCCGATGATGGTCGCTCCTTTGACAGGATATTGCAGCTTGCCGCCTTCCACCCACCACGCTTCGGATGCGCTGAACACGAACTTGCCGCTGGTAATGTCCACTTGTCCGCCGCCGAAGTTGACAGCGTAAATGCCCTTGTCGATGGACGCGATGATTTCTTCCGGCTCATAGCCGCCGTTTTCCATAAAGGTATTGGTCATGCGCGGCATAGGAGCGGAAGCGTAACTTTCGCGGCGGCCGTTGCCGGTCGATTGCGTGCCCATCAGGCGGGCGTTGGTTTCGTCCTGCATATAGCCGACCAAAATACCGTCTTCAATCAATACGGTGCGACGGGTTTCGTTGCCTTCGTCGTCGATATTGAGCGAACCGCGTCTGTCGGCAATATCGCCTTGATCCACAACGGTCACGCCTTTGGCGGCCACGCGCTCGCCGATACGGCCGGAAAAAACGCTGGTTTCTTTGCGGTTGAAATCGCCTTCCAAACCATGTCCGACCGCTTCGTGCAGCAACACGCCCGGCCAGCCGTTGCCCAAAACGACGGTCATCTCGCCGGCAGGCGCAGGACGGGATTCGAGATTGGTCAGGGCTTGTTTGACAGCGGAATCGACAAACCGATGCACCAAGTTTTCATCGAAATACGCCAAATCATAACGCCCGCCACCGCCTGCGCTGCCCTGCTCGCGACGCTCGCCCTGCTTTGCAATGACGGTTACATTCATGCGCACCATCGGGCGGATGTCGGCAGCGTGTTTACCATCCAAACGGGCGATGTACACCATGTCGTATTCGCAGGTCAAACCGGCCATCACTTGCACGATACGCGGATCGGCGGCTTTGGCCAGCGTTTCGACTTTGTTCAACAGCGCGACTTTGGCAGCAGAATCAAGACTGGCAATAGGGTCAATCGCCATGTGGACAGGCTTGCCGTAGGCAGGTGTCGGCACTTTGACGCTGGCCTCGCCGCCGGCCGCACCAATCACGCGCACGGCTTTGGCAGAGCGGTTGATCGAATCGATACACAGGCTGTCGGCGTAGGCAAAAGCAGTTTTATCGCCCGAAACGGCACGCACGCCCACGCCCTGATCGATTTGGAAGCTGCCCGATTTGACGATGCCTTCTTCCAAATGCCAACTTTCATAGGCAGTACGCTGGCAATAGATGTCGGCATAATCGACATGGTTGGCGCCGATAATGCTCAGGCTTTGGGCGAGCAAATCGGGGGAAAGATGGTTGGCTTCGAGCAAATCTCGCTGTACGGCGGCGTAGGTTTGTTGCATAATTTTTCAGACGGCCCGACAAGCAGGCAAAGTTAATTTGGCCTTGATTATACGGTATTTTATATGGCTTTGGATATGTTGATTGCTTGGATTTATGAGTGATTGAAACAAATCAAAAGGCCGTCTGAAACATAGGGTTGAAATGCTTGCCTTACCCTATTTCAACCGGCCTGTTTGTTTGACGTTCAGACGGCCTTTTCAATCATGGCAAAGCCGATACTGAAATTAAATTTTCATAAAAAACAAATTATTACGGCAAAATCCATTATTTTTTCAATTTTGCTATTGATAATAGTTATTATTAGCGTATAATCAAAACCACTCGGAAGACGTCCTAATCCGAGCCATTAAACGACAGATTTTATCCCCCTCTTCCCCATTATCTCTTGATACTCGGAGTGCGCATATACGAAACATACCTGTTCCCCTTTATATCAGATACTCAAAACCGAAAAACATGAAACCCACTGCCGATACAGTGGGTTTCGTGTTTTGCAGCGTTCGGTTTATCAGGCTTGGCCGGCTGCTGATCAGGCCGTCTGAAACCGAATAGACCTGATTATCGGCAGGTTTTCATGTTCAATTTGCCATAACGGCCAACAATGTTTCTGATGTCTTGTGCATCGCGCTCGTCGACCGCCATAAAGACCACGGTCATGCGCGCCACGCTCAAACCGGTATCGGGTGCGCTTCTGTCTTCCTGTTCGACAATACGCGCGCCGCCGAAACCTGCGCTAGACAAGCGTGAAATCAAAACTTGGGCGGAAGAGCGGCTGCGTGTTACGTCAACGCTGATTTCGCCGTTGTGAATGCTGCCGCTAAAGCCGCGGCTGCCCAAGGCATCAAGCTGGGCGGAAGTGTCGCCGTCGGCAGGCAAGACCACGCGGAAGGTTTTGGATGAAGTCTCGCCACCGGATGCGCCGTTGCGTTTTTCGATACTGCGGCTGGCCGCATGAGGCCATTTGCCCAACAGGCCTTTGATGCGGTGGTAATCATCTTCATCCATCACCACGGTGGCGCTGCTGGTACACAAGAGTTCCACGCCGGCTGCACCCATCTCTTCTTCAGCGGCGCGACGCTCTTGCGCCTCTTTCTCGTGGCGCATTTTTTCTTTTTTCTCTTTCAACTGCTGCGCTTCTTGCTTTTTACGCAAGGCTTCCGCTTCTTCGGATTCAGGTTCGGCCATAATCAGGCCGTCTGATTCGACCACCACCCAATCGGGTTGCGATGCCTGCTGCGGCTCGGCTTTGGGCGCGTCCAAAGAAGACGGGCGCAATAATTCGTGCGTACCGCCTTCCAAGGCAGATTCGGGTTTGGCGGTTTTATGTTGTGTCCGATAGGCAACCATGCTGCCAAAAACAATGATGTTGAGTGCGACCAAGACCGCAAACAGCCATTTCATGATGCGTTTTCCTTTTTATTGTCCGTTGCGATGGGCAATCCAATGCAAGAGCCCGTGAATCACGAGATTATCGACGATTTTCACTTGATTGTCATGAACGAATGACTCCGGCAGCGCCTGCACGACTCTGGCCGCGCCGCCACCCGTGATAATAATATCGACCGGTTTGCCCTCGCCCGTTTTGTCTTTCAGACGGCCATGCATCATCATCAACGCGCCGCAAACGGCATCCATCATGCCGCTGGCAATGGCGTTCGGCGTTGTGGTTGGGAACGGATATACCTTGCCGATGGGGCGGTTGAGGTTGGCGGTCTTGAGCGCCATCGCCTCTTTCATTAAGTGGAAACCGGGCATGATGGTGCCGCCGAGATAATGATTGTCTTCCGTCAGCGCGTCGGTGGTTACGGCAGTACCGCAGCTGACGACGACGCAGGCGTTTTGCGTAAAGCGACGACTGCCCAGCGCATTAAACCAACGGTCAGAACCATGTTCTTCAGGGCGGCGATAATGGTTGCGGATACCCAAGGCCTGCGGCATGGAAGACAGCCATTCGACCGGACGGGTTAATTGTTCTTCGACCATCGCTTTTTTTACCGAACCGCACACGGCGCAACCGACAATCTTCACATCTTCATCGGCAAATTGCAGCCATTCTTCACCCAGCTGGGTCAAATCACGATACGGCGCACGGCCGACTTCGGAAAATGTGCCGTTCTCCACCCACGCCCATTTCAACTGACTGTTGCCGCCGTCCAGCAGCAAAAAGCGTTCCGGCTTGGCGGTGGCAGGTTGTACCGGGCGGTTATCCGGACGCAAGCTGATCTCTCCGCTGACAATGGTTTTTTCGCCCTTGTCCGTCAACAAACGCAACGCGCCTTGCGCATCCACGCCTTTGACCACGCCTTCATGTACAACGCGTCCTTCCTGAAGCAGCAACACCGGCCTGTCCGTGTCACGGTTGGCGGCATTGTATTCGCTGACACATGATGCAAATCCGTTTTGCGCGTATTCGTTCAACAGCGCATCGAGTTGCACCAATACCGCATTCAATAAGGTTTTGACGCTTACGCCCTGCTTAGAGGCCGTCTGAAACAAGGCCTGCACGGAAGTGGCATTTTCAACTTCTTTCGGCAATACAAAATTGATACCGATGCCGATGACGGCGACAGTCTTATTATCTACCCGCGCCGTTTCAATCAAAATACCGGCCAATTTATCGTTGGCCACGACCAAATCGTTCGGCCACTTGATATTTACGTCCAAACCGATATCGGCAAGCGCGCGGCGACAAGCCAATGCCACCACCAACGCCAGCGAACCCAGCTCATACTGCGGCTTGTCAAACGCCCAGCCCAAGCTGAACATCAGACATTCGCCCTGTCGGTTGACCCAGCTTCGCCCTTGCCGTCCGCGGCCTTTGGTTTGGAAATGCGCCACACACAAGGCCTTATGCGCCAAATCTGCCGACTGGCGCGCCAACGCCATGATTTCATCGTTGCTGGACGAACATTCGTGTTTCAACTGCGCACGAAAACCCTGTTTGCCGGCCATTTGTTGCAAAGATTCTTCGGAAAACACAGCCAAAGGGCGCACCAAGCGCCATTGCCCGTCGTGCTGACGCAGCAAACCGCGGATATGCCCCGGCATCTGCTGCCAAAATCCGTTTAATTGTTGCGGCTTCATACCGACCACGCGCGCCAACTGAGAAACGTGTTGCGGCAGGCCGTCTGAAAGCGCGGCGAGCAAGGCCCAATGGCGGCTGTTCAAATCCGTCATTCGCCTCCTCCGGCTTCGCGGATTTTCGCCAACGTTTTGGTGGTCGAAGTCTGGTGTAAAAACGGAATCGAAAACACTTTGCCGCCGCGCGCAAACGTCTCGGCCGCACCGACAATCTTATCCACAGGCCAGTCGCCGCCTTTAATCAATACATCGGGTTTGACCATTTCAATCAACGCGGCAGGCGTATCGTCATCAAACCAAGTGACCAAATCCACGCTCGCCAATGCCGCTGCCACTGCCGCGCGGTTTTCCAAAGGATTAATCGGGCGATCATCCCCTTTGCCCTGACGGCGCACCGAAGCATCGGTATTCAACGCCAGCACCAAAGCCGCACCGGCCGATCGCGCCTGCGCCAGATACGTTACATGGCCCCTATGGAGAATATCGAAACAGCCATTGGTAAACACCAGCGGACGGGGCAATGCCGCCAAACGCTCCGCCAGCTTTTCGGGCGGACAGATTTTGGATTCAAATTCTGGAGCTGACCATTCGGACATGATGCGGTTCCTTTGGGAATGAAACAGAAAATAATCGGGGTATTATAAAGGATAACGGCGAAACGCCATAAAAAGATACCGAACGGTACAATATTCGGGCTTGACTGCGTATTCATTGATATTTGATAACACAGCAAACGCCATTTTTGCCGATGCCATGATAAAACGGTTTGATAAATACTATTTTTGAAACCCAATTAAATCTGAAGTAAAATTCGGGTATAAACGGAAAAAAGCCTGCATACAATATGCAGGCTTTCATCTGGGGTGGCTGATGGGGCTCGAACCCACGACAACTGGAATCACAATCCAGGGCTCTACCAACTGAGCTACAGCCACCGTAAAAATTGGCACGCCCGACAGGAATCGAACCTGTAACCCCCGACTTAGAAGGTCGGTGCTCTATCCGGTTGAGCTACGGGCGCTCATGCCGATTCGTGCGAAGAATTTTGTGGTCGGGGCGGTGGGATTCGAACTCACGACCCTCTGCTCCCAAAGCAGATGCGCTAACCGGGCTGCGCTACGCCCCGACTGAAGACCTGAACTATACAGACCCTTTTTAACCCGGTCAACACCTACTTTGCTTTATTTTTTCATTTTTTGATTATCCTATTATTTTTAATCGTTATTTATTTTTATACTTCACAATCAGGGCTACTCTTTTGTGTCAGGCCGTCTGAAAAATGCGATAATTTAAACACAATATTTGTCCCTATTTAGAAGGAAAATCATGGCTGCACAACTTATAGACGGAAAAAAAATCTCCCAGCAACGCATCGAGGCGGTCGCGCAGGCGGTAAAAGCGCGTCAGGAAAAAGGTTTGCACACACCTTGCTTGGCGGTGGTATTGGTTGGCGACGACCCTGCCAGCACGGTTTATGTACGCAATAAAAAACTGACCTGCCAAAAAAGCGGCATCGAATCGCGCTCTTATGAGCTGCCGTCTGAAACCACGCAAGACGATTTGCTGAAACTGGTGGACGAATTGAACGGCGACCCTGCCGTCGACGGTATTTTGGTGCAACTGCCGCTACCGGCACACATCGACAGCCAAGCGGTTTTGGAGCGTATCGAGCCGCATAAAGATGTGGACGGCTTCCACCCTTACAACGTCGGCCGCCTGGTCGTCAAAATGCCGCTGATGCGCCCTTGCACACCCAAAGGCGTGATGACTTTGTTGGAAGCCTACGGTATCGACCCGAAAGGCAAAAAGGCCGTCGTCGTCGGCGCATCCAATATTGTCGGCCGCCCGCAGGCGTTGGAATTGCTGCTGTCCCGCGCGACGGTAACCATTTGCCACAGCGCCACGCAAAACCTTGCCAATGAAGTTGCCGCCGCAGATATTTTGGTGGTCGGCGTAGGCATTCCGAATTTCGTTAAAGGCGAATGGGTCAAACCCGGCGCAGTCGTTATCGATGTGGGCATTAACCGCTTGGACGACGGCAGCCTGTGCGGCGATGTGGAGTTTGATGTCGCCAAAGAACGCGCTTCCATGATTACGCCCGTTCCCGGCGGCGTCGGCCCGATGACGATTGCTACTTTATTGGAAAACACGGTACACGCGGCCTCATTGCACGATTAATCACTGTCATTAAGTTAGGCCGTCTGAACATGATTTTTCAGACGGCCTGACCTGTTTTTTTTGCTTTTTACCTTATCGGCTTCACATGTCCTTACTCTCTTCCCACACCGACAACCCGACTTTCCGCAACGCTTCCTATATCCTGATGGGTTTGGCTTTGCTGATTGTCTTGCACTACCATTTGCTGCCGCTGCTGCTGTCGGTTATCCTGACCTATATCTTTATTACGCGCACCAACGGCGTCATCCTCAAACTCCGCCGCCGTGTTTTGCCGCGTAACACTCGGCTGCATAAATCGCTCAATGCGCACAATATCAACCTGATTTCCACTACGTTGACGCTGGCCATCGTGTTCAGCATCATCACGATGATGTCTTTGGGCATTTACCACCTGATACACGGCGGCCATGTCGGCTTTATGTTGGCCAAGCTGGCGGCGATTTTGGAAGACACCAAAAACAGCCAAGACCTGCCTGCGGCTATTCTCAATATGCTGCCCAACAATATGACCGAAATCAAAGCCTCGGCGATCAAGCTGATTGAAGAATACCGCGCCGCGCTGACCCGTATCAGTAAAAACAGCATCACGTCCTTCGTCTACATCCTCATCGGTATCATTATCGGCGCCATGCTCAGTTTCCACCGCCTGGAAATGCGCAAAAACCGCCATAAAATGCCGCTGTTTAAAGCCGAATTGATGCGGCGCATCGTCAATTTTGAAACCAGCTTTGAACGCGTATTCCTCGCCCAAGTCAAAATCTCACTGATCGACACCTTCCTGACCGGCCTGTACCTTTACTTGGTTTTACCGCTGTTCGGTGTTGAGCTGCCGTTTAAAATGACCGTCCTGATCGTCGCCTTTATCGTCGGTCTGATTCCGGTGGCGGGCAACCTGATTTCCAACACCATTATCATTATTTTGAGCCTCGGCGCATCGCTTTACGTCGCACTCGCCTCGCTGGTTTTCCTTGTTGTCATCCACAAGCTCGAATATTTCCTCAACGCCAAAATCATCGGCTCGGAAATCGAATCCAGCGCATGGGAATTGCTGGTGGCAATGGTCGTCTTTGAACGCATTTTCGGCATCGGCGGCATCATCGTCGCGCCGGTTTATTACGCCTATTTGAAAAACGAATTGAAACTGCGAAAATTGATTTAATCAGTTGCATTTATACACATCAAAGGCCGTCTGAAAACGACAATCGGGTTTTCAGACGGCCTTTGCTTTACCTTTTCTTACACTTTACGGCATAATGGCAGCCACGCATTTCTAGAAGAAAGATAAACAATGTCAACCAAAACCCCATCCCTATTCGGCGGCGCGATGATTATCGCCGGTACGGTTATCGGCGCAGGCATGCTTGCCAACCCGACCGCCACTTCCGGCGTATGGTTTACCGGCTCGCTGGCCGTGTTGCTGTACACCTGGTTTTCCATGCTCTCCAGCGGCCTGATGATTTTGGAAGTCAACACCCATTATCCGCACGGTGCCAGCTTCGACACCATGGTTAAAGACCTGCTCGGCCCGACTTGGAACGTCATCAACGGCGTTGCTGTCGCTTTCGTTTTATACCTGCTCACCTACGCCTACATCTTCGTCGGCGGCGACCTGACTGCCAAAGGCATCGGCAGCGCGGTAGGCGGCGAAATTTCGCTCACCGTCGGCCAACTCGTCTTCTTCGGCATTCTCGCCTTTTGCGTTTGGGCATCCGCACGCTTGGTTGACCGTTTCACCAGCATCCTCATCGGCGGCATGGTACTCACCTTCATCTGGGCAACCGGCGGCCTGATTGCCGATGCCAAAATGCCTGTCCTGTTCGACACCCAAGCCCCTTCCGGCACCAGCTACTGGATTTATGTTGCCACCGCCCTGCCCGTCTGCCTTGCCTCATTCGGCTTCCACGGCAACGTTTCCAGCCTGCTCAAATACTTTAAAGGCGACGCGCCCAAAGTGGCCAAATCCCTGTGGTCGGGTACGCTGATTGCCTTGGTGATTTACGTCCTCTGGCAAATCGCCATCCAAGGCAACCTGCCGCGCAGCGAGTTTGCACCGGTTATCGCCGCCGAAGGCCAAGTTTCCGTCCTGATCGAAACGCTGTCCAAGTTCGCCCAAACCGGCAATATGGACAAAGTGTTGACCCTGTTCTCCTACATGGCGATTGCAACGTCCTTCCTCGGAGTAACGCTCGGCCTGTTCGACTACATTGCCGACATCTTCAAATGGAACGACAGCATCTCCGGCCGCACCAAAACCGCCGCACTGACCTTCCTGCCGCCTTTGATTTCCTGCCTGCTCTTCCCTACCGGCTTCGTTACCGCCATCGGCTACGTCGGCCTAGCCGCAACCATCTGGACAGGCATCATCCCCGCCATGCTGCTCTACCGCTCGCGCCATAAATTCGGCGCCGGCAAAAACTACAAAGTTTACGGCGGATTCTGGCTGATGGTTTGGGTCTTCCTCTTCGGCATCATCAACATTGCCGCCCAAATATTGAGCCAAATGGAACTTGTTCCCGTATTTAAAGGTTAAATTCCCTTAAGGCCGTCTGAAACACCCTCTTTCAGACGGCCTAATTCATTATTTTCCGCTACAATACCCCCTTTCCCCCCAACGAACACCGTCCATGTACGACAATATCCGCTTCCATCTCGACGAAGACTATCCCGACCAGCTCCCACCCGAAAACGCCGCCACCCATATCGGCATGTACTGGCAGTGGGCGGCGCAGACAGGCCTCGTCAACCCCGTCTGGCAAACCGCCCCCGAAACCGCAGCCGACTTCGCTGCCATGACCTCGGGCAAAATCAGCGGACGGCACTTCCTGCTCAAACACATGGACGGCGCATTGACGGCGGACGACTTTACCGAACTCGGCCAACGGTTTACCGAGTTCTACTACACCGACGAAGAAGACGGCTACGGCGCATTTATGGAAGACTACGTCCTCGCCCTCGACACGCCCTCGCTCGGCGGCTTTTACCACGTCAAAAACACCCCGGAAACCTTCGCCAAACTGACACCCGTTTTTCAGACGGCCTTTGAAAAATGGAAAAGCAGTTTGAAAGCAGAAAAATAAGAGCCCACACCATGAAACTCATCATCCTCGACCGCGACGGCGTTATCAATCAAGACCGCGACGATTTCGTCAAATCCGTTGACGAATGGATTCCCATCGAAGGCAGCATGGATGCCATCGCCTTTTTAACGCAGGCAGGCTACACCATCGCCGTGGCCACCAACCAATCCGGTATTGGCCGCAAATACTTTACCGTGCAAGACCTGACCGAAATGCACGCAAAAATGCACCGCCTTGCCGTTCAAGCAGGCGGTACCATCGATGGCATTTGGTTTTGCCCGCACACTGCCGCCGACAACTGCGAATGCCGCAAACCCAAGCCCGGCATGATTATCGACATCATCGAACGCTTCAAAGCCAATGCCGCCGAAACCTGGCTGGTCGGCGACAGCCTGCGCGACCTGCAAGCCATTGATGCCGCAGGCGGCAAATCCGCGCTCGTCCTGACCGGCAAAGGTAAAAAAACGCTGGCCAAACACGAGCAAGAACTGCCCGAACACACCCAAGTCTTCGACAACCTGCTGGCTTTCTCGCAATACATCATGCGTGAAAACACACAAATCGAAGAAGCCGCGCAAGCCATCCTATAAACAACAAGGCCGTCTGAAAACTGCCGACAATGGCGTTCAGACGGCCTTCAAACGACAGACTTTTCCCCGATATGCTGATTATCCGCAACCTGATTTACTGGTTCATCCTTTCCTCTAGCATTATTTTGCTGTTCCCATTTATGCTGCTTGCCCTGCCCTTCCAAGGCGGCGCACACAAAATGGCGCAAATTTGGGTGCGCATCCTCAACTGGTCGCTCAAGCACGTCATCGGTTTGAACTACACCTTAAGCGGCGCAGAAAACATTCCCGACCACCCTGCCATCATCTGCGCCAAACACCAAAGCGGCTGGGAAACCCTCGCCCTGCAAGAGATTTTTCCGCCGCAAGTCTATGTTGCCAAACGCGAACTGTTCAAAATCCCTTTCTTCGGCTGGGGCTTGAAGCTGGTTAAAACCATCGGCATCGACCGCAGCAACAGCCGCGAAGCCAACAAACAACTCTTAGAACAAGGCCTTGCGCGTAAAAACGAAGGCTATTGGATTACCATTTTTCCTGAAGGCACACGCCTGCCGCCCGGTGAAAAAGGCCGCTACAAGCTCGGCGGCGCGCGCATGGCAAAAATGTTTGAGATGGACATCGTCCCCGTCGCGCTCAACAGCGGCGAATTTTGGCCGCGCAACTCCTTCCTCAAATACCCCGGCACGGTCAGCGTCATCATCGGCAAACCCATTGCCCACAACAACGGCAATGAAGCCGAACTCATGGCCCAATGCGAGCAATGGATCGAAAGCCAACAGCCCCTGATTACCGGACAAGGCCCGTTCGCGCCCAAAACCAAATAAATCATTCCATCGGGTGGGCCGCTATACCCGCCCTTACCATGCCGTCCAATATTTTTCTCAATATCATGCCCCACCTCCATACCCACACCCTTTCAGACGGCCTCACCATTCATATCCAGC
The DNA here is from genome assembly GCF_051957355.1 of Neisseria sp. P0018.S001. Lineage (NCBI taxonomy): Bacteria > Pseudomonadati > Pseudomonadota > Betaproteobacteria > Neisseriales > Neisseriaceae > Neisseria > Neisseria sp. P0018.S001. The sequence continues at coordinate 13,998 of NZ_JBQCWN010000016.1, forward strand.
TCAAACACAGTGCCAAGAAAAACCTCATCTTGCGCCCCGTTTCCGCCGATACCGTCAGCATCAATATCCCTCCGTTTGTTACCCAGCGCACCTTTACCCAATGGCTGAACGACAACGAAGCCATCCTGCGCCGTACCCTAAACAAAACACCGGCCCGACAAACACCTACAGACACGCTTCCCGAATGGATTTGGTATCAAGGCGTTCAGACGGCCTTGTCCGTCCACACGGCAAACCACATCCAAATCAGGCCGTCTGAAATCCTGTTGCCCGAAAAAGAAACCGCTATCCAACTCACCCATTTGCGCCGCCTTCTGCACGAGCGTGCGCGCGAGTATCTGCTGCCGCGCCTCGAAGGCCATATCCGAACCACCCGCCTAACCCCGAGCGCCATTTCCCTTTCCAACGCCAAAACTTTCTGGGGTGTATGCCGCCACACTACCGGCATCCGCCTCAACTGGCGGCTCATCGGCGCGCCCGAATATGTCGCCGACTACGTCTGCCTGCACGAACTCGCCCACCTGCGCCATCCCGACCACAGCCCTGCGTTTTGGGCTCTGACCCACTCGATCACGCCGCATGTTGACCAAGCCGAACAATGGCTGAAGGCGCACGGCAGCGAATTGTTCCGCCTCGGCTAAGTCTTATCCGGCAGCATTTTTCCGCAGGCAAACACCAGCCCAAAGCAAAGAATCAATGCCCTCCAAACAAATCATGTAGCCGCGCGTAAAATCAGGTTTATCCGCTTGCCGCCACTCATACCTACCGATAAGATGATGCCATTCTCAAAACCCTTTTCAGAAAGGAAAACCGATGACCAAAGCAAAATCGTTACTGGCCACCGGCATTTTGGCTCTTTTCTCCGCCACGGCATTCGCCTCCCCGCTGCCTTCCGAAATCTACCGTCCGGCAGGCGCGCACACCATCAAAGCCGATCATCAAGGCGACGGCGAATTTGAATACGAAGCCGAACTTTCCGGCCAACGCAATTCCATTCCTTCCTTGGCCAAAAAAGTGATTGCCCACGCGCGCAGCAAAGGTTTCCATGTGGTTGAGTCTGAAATCAAACACGACGATGCCGATCTGAAATTCAAACGCGGCAAACAAGAGCTGGACGTTTCCATCGAAGACAAAGGCCAAGGCCGTATCGAATACAAAGCCGATTTGGATTTGGACTTGGACCAAAACTAAATCCGACTCGCAAATAAAGGCCGTCTGAAATCCCATCGGGTTTCAGATGGCCTTTTGTCGTCTTTATCAGATATAATGGCACTCGGTTTGTAAAATTTCTGACTCAAAACATTGTACAATCTGCCCACTTATACCGATAACATCCCAAACATTGCCATGAAAAAACGTCTGCTCCTCCTCGCCATCCTTCCCCTTTCCCTTCACGCCGCCGATGTGCCGCCTGATGTGAAACCCGAGCTTCAAGTCAACACAGCCGAACCCCAACAACCCGAAACGCACAACATCACTGCCGAGCAGACAAACAGGCCGTCTGAAAAAATCATCAACGTCGATGCCGATACCCTGCTTGCCAACACCGAATTACTGGCACGCGCCATGTATTCCGCCGTCGTCGCCCACAACATCCCCGGCATCAAAGCCGTTTTGCCCATTTACGAACAATGGCCAGAACACGACCGCGCCATGGCACGCTATGCCAAAGGTTTGCTTGCCCAATCCGAAGGACGCGCCGCCGAAGCCATCGGCCATTACCGCCGCTTTATCGCCGAGCAACCCGATGCCTCCGCCGTCCGCTGGCAGCTTGCGACCGCCTTGTTTGAAGACAAACAAAACGAAGCCGCAGCCGACCAGTTCGACAAACTACAAACCGAATCCCTCCCGCCTGCCTTGCAAGAACGCATCGAAACCTACCGCAAAGCCCTGCGCGAACGCGACTCATGGCAATTCAATGCCGGCTTGAACATCACGCGCGAACAAAACATCAACCAAGCCCCCGGCCAACGCCGTCTGGGCAACCACCTGAGCGATGAACAATGCCGCGCCGTGCGCCTAGCCTATCCCGACGACGACTGCTTCCGAGGCTGGACATTCCCCGAGCCCATCGATGCCACCGCCGTCCACTACCAAATCGGCGCAGAAAAAAAATGGTCGCTGCCCCGCGGCTTCTATGCCACGGCAGGCGCAGACCATTACGGCAAAATCTATCCCAAACACACCAACTACAACGACCTCACCACACGCTTTTCGGCAGGCATCGGCTATGCCGACCAGCGCAACGATATCGGCATGACCCCGTTCCATGAACGCCGCTTCTACGGCAACGACCCCTACACCTACACCAACGGCGCACGCCTCCACTACAACCATTGGTGGCAACCCAAGCTGCAAACCCTCAGCGCATTTGAAGCAGGCCGTCTGAAAAACGGCCGCCGCGAGCATTCCAACAACACCAGCCAACTGCTCAGCAACTCCATCGTGTACTACCGCAACGCGCGCCAATACTGGGTAGCCGGTATCGACCTCTACCGCGAACGCAACCGCGACGACAAAAGCGACAGCTTCAACCGCTACGCCCTGCGCACCACATGGGGACAAGAATGGCCCAAAGGCCTCTCCACCGTCCTACGCCTCAGCGCCGCCCAACGCCATTACCAAGCCCCCAGCTTCTTCAGCAACGAACAAAACCGCCGCGACAAAGAAGCCTCCGCCTCCCTAAGCGTATGGCACCGCGCCCTCCATTTCAAAGGTATCACCCCGCGCCTGACCATTGCCCACAACAAAACATGGAGCAACGACAAGTTCTACGAATACGGCAAAACCAAAATGTTTGTCGAATTGAGCAAAACGTTCTGACAAATAGAACTAATCTGGGGATCAAGCAAAAATATCGGTCCTGCATACTGATTTACAAGGCAGATTCAAACTTTTACAGATACCGGATAAATAGGATTTTCAAGGCATAATTCCTCATTAAATTTATATTTATCAAATAGATAAATCCAAGCCAATATTACTTCACAGCGCAACGCACAACACTACATAACGTTACAAAAAATCAGGCCGTCTGAAACCCAACTTGGCGTTTCAGACGGCCTTAGTATTGGTTATCGTATCCGTTTACCTCTTCAACACAACACCGCTGCCAACGCCGAAATCGCGGACGAAGAAACCGTCAAAATCATGAACCCGCTCAACTACATCGGCAAACCGGGCGTAAACCTGCCGCAAAACTGGCGCATCCGCGTCGGCACCAACGACCGCGACACCTCACTGGCAGTCTCCGCCATCTTAACCGCCAAACTGCAAAACAACGGCCAAACCGTCGACTACGCCCTGCCTTGGGATGTTGGCCACAGCGGCGATTATGACTTAGACGAACTGTTTGCCTGGATGAAACAAGTTAGCAATTCTGCAAAATAATTGTTCGCAATATAGATTGAGATGAGATTTGGTATCCTGTTTTAATTAAAGAAAGGCCGTCTGAACTTTTTCAGACGGCCTGTATTTTGATAAAAACTTAAAGCCCTTTATTATATAAATGAAATTTTTAATAGAATTAAATTCTAATTTTTATGAATTAACTGATTTTAAATTCCATAAAATAATTTAAATAAAGAAATTTTAGAATAAAATTGCTAAAACAAAAAATCAAGCCTTGTTTAATTCTGCTAAAACCTGTAACCTGTATCAAAAATAAACAAGAGAGTCCATCATGTCCCAGCACCACCCTACCGACGATATTAAGATCAAAGAAGTCAAAGAGTTACTCCCTCCAATCGCACATTTGTATGAGCTACCTGTTACGCCTCAGGTTGCCAATTTGGTTTATAAAACACGTCATGAGATTTCGGATTTGGTTCACGGCCGCGACAACCGTTTGCTGGTCATCATCGGCCCATGCTCGATTCACGATACTAAGGCGGCGGTAGAATATGCGCAAAAATTGCTGACCTTGCGCAAAAAATATGAGAAAGAGTTGCTGATTGTGATGCGCGTGTATTTTGAAAAACCGCGTACAACCGTTGGCTGGAAAGGTTTGATTAACGATCCGCACTTGGACGGTACGTTTGACATCAACTACGGCCTGCGCCAAGCGCGTCAGTTGTTGCTGACTTTGAACGAAATGGGCATGCCTGCTTCGACTGAATTCTTGGACATGATTACGCCGCAATACTACGCCGACCTGATTTCTTGGGGCGCGATTGGTGCGCGTACGACTGAAAGCCAGGTACACCGCGAATTGGCCAGCGGCCTCTCCTGCCCTGTCGGTTTTAAAAACGGTACGGACGGCAATCTGAAAATCGCCATCGACGCCATCGGTGCCGCCAATCATCCGCACCACTTCCTGTCTGTAACCAAAGCCGGTCATTCCGCGATTGTCCACACCAGCGGCAATCCTGACTGCCATGCGATTTTGCGTGGCGGTAAAGAGCCTAATTACAGCGCGGAGCACGTTAAAGACGCGGTTGCGCAGCTTCAAAAAGCCGGCGTGAGCAGCAAACTGATGGTGGACTGCAGCCATGCCAACAGCCGTAAAGACTTCCGCAAACAAATGGATGTGGCGCGCGATGTTGCGGCGCAGCTGAAAGCCGGCGAAGAAAACATCATGGGCGTGATGGTCGAAAGCCACTTGGTTGAAGGCCGTCAAGACAAGCCTGAAGTTTACGGTCAAAGTATTACGGATGCCTGCATCGGTTGGGATACGACTGAAGAATTACTGGCACTGCTTGCCGAAGCGAAAGGTTACCAAGCATAAGTGCGAAACCATTAAAAAGACCGGATATGTTCCGGTCTTTTTTGTGCCTGTTATTTTGATTTCCTTGCTCATATTCATAATAAAAACAGTATTTTAAGAAAAAATCAGGCCGTCTGAAACAATTAAAAAACAGTTTCAGACGGCCTACTCAATCCGTTTATGCCGCACCAACGCTATACGTTTCGCCCTTGCTGTCCGCTTGGCCGACAATGGCAGCAACGGCAGCGGCCAAGCCGTTGCGCGTCATGTATTTTTGCGGAATTTCTTGGGCATTTTGTGTCAAGGTATAGGCATTATCTTCGCCATCGGCAAGGCCGCAGGGGCGCAAGATGGTCCAATTCAAACCGCTTTGTTTGAGATAGATTTCGGCTTCCGTTTTGGCACGGACGGCTTCGCCGAGTGCCTGTTTGAACGGCTCGCTCATCATGTCCCATTGTTCACCGCAGCCCATGCTGGTAATCAGTACAAAGCGGGCTTGCGGATTGGCGGCTTTCGTAGCGGCAATGATGTTGATATTGCCCAGCGCATCGCTGCGGATGCCCTCTTCGTTTTTACCGCCGACAAAACTGATCACGGTATCGGGACGATATTGTGCCAACGCTTTATCGAGCGCGTCGGCATCAAGCGCATCGGCGACGACGGTTTGAATATTGTGTTCGGTAAAAAAGCTGTCTTCAGACGGCCTTCTCAATACGGCGACGGTATCGGCTGAGTCAGTCAATGTGCGGATATAGGCGCGGCCGGACGGCCCGTTGGCTCCGAAGATGAGTTGCATGTTTGGGGTTCCTTTGTATGGTAGATGTTTGTTGTTAGAAAATCCGCTCCTCTATGCAACAAGGAACGGATTTTCAGGCCGTCTGAAACCGTTTAAGCGGCATCAAACAATTTGCGCATGGCTTCGATTTGATGTTGTTTCAACTCGCCTGCTTCATCGCGACCGACAAAAATTTTAAACATGGCGCCACCATTGCGGTTGATAAAGTTGAGCGAGCAAGTGGCTTTGCCCATGAACGGGCGTTCCAAAAGGTAGATGGAGGCGCAGTTTTCGTAATAGATATGACCGTGTACGCCGCCGTCAGTTTCGGGATGATCAAAGTTGTAGAAACCGCGGCCGACTTTGCCGTTAGGCAGTTTGCCGCTGACTTCGACGATGGCATCGGGGGTGTGGGCGATGAAGGTAACGGATTCATCCCATGCGGCGATGGCTTGGAGAATTTCGACAATGCGGCTGCCTTCGGTTTGGCGCACGTTCTCTTCAGGCAGGCAGCGGATAACGTCTTCAAAACTGCATTGGTTTTGCGCGGCCAGCATTTCCAGCACTTGGCCGGGATTTTTTTCCAATGATTGGCGCAACATGGTTTGTTGTTCGGCTGAAAGTTTTTGCATGGTTTGATCCTTTTCTTGAGTCGGAAGAGTGAGCATGAGTTTGCGGATAAGGGTGGGCGACCAATAACGGCCGCTGGTATTCAAACGGATAATGCCGTCTGAATCGGGTTCTTTAAAAAGCTGCATTTCCTGCCATTGGGCAATCAGCTTTTGCGCTGTTTTGTTGCCGTCGAACAATAATGGATTCAGACGGCCTGTTTCAATATCGTGCTGGACTTTGCTGAGAAGTGCTTTATTTGGACTATGACCGCTCATAAATGCGATGTTTTTCTCGCCTTTCGGCGTGGCAAGATAGCTCTCCAAATCGCCCTGCACCTGATAGCTGAAACCGCCGAAGTTACCCCCCGCGCCGGAGCCGAACGCCAAACAGGGAATATCGGATTTAATCAGAGTATTGTAGCGGTTGCGCTCGCCGCGGCCGGGATAGGCGAAGTGGCTGTTGCTGACCTGTTCCCAGCCTTTTTCCAGCAGTGTTTCAACCGTGTAGGCATATTGGTCTGCCTGAATATCAAAGCCCGGCGGTGTCGGAAATGCGCCTTTCTCAATCATGCGATTGATGGGCAGCATGGGATAAAGATTGAACGCATACGTATCCAAACCGGACAGCGGCAGCTCAGTGGCGCGGGCAATATCGTTTTGCCAAACTTCATCGGTTTGATTGGGCAGGCCGAACATCAAATCGGCCACAATCACGGCATCGAGTTCGCACAATTTTGCCAAATATTCAAACGCCTCGTCGCCGCTGTGTTTGCGACCGAGACGGCGGCGGATGGCGGTATTGAAGGTTTGCACGCCGATGGAAATGCGGTTGGCGCCTGCTTCGATGCAGGCCTGTGCTTTTTCCAAATCGAAATGGCTCATGCGCCCTTCGATGGTGAACTCGCAGTCTTCGGCAAGCGGCAGATATTGGTAGCAGGCACGAATCAAGCGGACGAGGTCTTCCGTAAGCAACGCGGTCGGCGTACCGCCCCCGAAATAAACGGCTCGGATTTTGCCGTTGCCTGTACGGACTTCGGCTTCAGCGGCCATTTCTTCGATAATTTTGTCGGTGTACACGCTGCTTTGGCTGTCCTTCCACGCATTACGGTAGAAGCCGCAAAAAACGCAATGGTTGGCGCAAAATGGAATATGCAGATAAGCAAGCGCGTCCACATCCGTGGCATGGGGAAGCTTTTTCTTCCAAATGTTCTGCCACTGGGGACGCGGCATTGGAACGCCGCCCCAAACGGGCATTAATGCCTGACGTTCGGGAAATGCCTTGGGCGCGGATTGTTTCGGAGTCCAAACAAGCTGCTGTACCATGATAATGATTAATAAAAATTATTAATAAGATTTATATATTAAATAACCATCATCATTTTCTTGTCAATATTTTTGCGTAATTAAAAATTAGTATTATTTTAAAATATTGTATTCTATAAATAATAAAATGTATTTCTATTTGATGAAAATCGGCATTTTACTTGTGAAATGCGCAAAATTTGGTTCTTCAAGTCGGGAACATCCTCCCATCTCGTTTTATTTTTGAACGATAAAATAAATTTTATTTATCGTTTTTCAGACGGCCTGTTGGCGCTCAGCTTCTGAAATAAAACCCTGCCTCATCTTCGCAACGGCGTATCTGCCAACCGTAAACCGATTCAAGCAAGTCGGGGCGCATCACTTCGCCCACCTTGCCTGATGCAACGACTTTTCCCTTATTCATCAAAATAATATGTTCCGCATAACGCGCGGCGAGGTTTAAATCGTGCAATACCATCATTGATGAGGCACGGTTTGAATGCCCGACCAAATACTGCATCAGGCGGTGTTGGTGGCGAATATCGAGATGGTTGCACGGTTCGTCCAAAAGCAAGACCGGCGCGTTTTGCAACAGGGCGCGGATGATGTTGGCGCGTTGTTGCTCGCCGCCTGAGAGCTTGCCGATACGCTTATCCGCCAATGCCGTCAAATCAAAATAATCGAGCAACTCGTCCGCCCATTCATGGTTCAGACGGCCTTTTTGTACGAATGACGCCAACGCAATGTATTCACGTACGGTCATCGGCATATTATAACGGCCATGCTGCCCGACCCATGCCACCCTGCCCGCGCGGATTTGCGGCGTAACGGCCTCACCGAAAAGCGTGATTCCCCCCTGCCCTGTTTGCCCGATTAAGGCCCGCAGCAAAGTAGATTTGCCCGCACCATTCGGGCCAATAATGACAGTCATGCCCGAAGGTATATTCAGTTGATCGATTTCAAGCAGGGTTTTGTCTTGGACGCGGACGGAAAGATTACAGATTTGAAATAAGGTGTGCATGGCAAAAGATATGGGGCAATGAAGTTTCAGACGGCCTGTTTAGGCATCAACGGCTTTTCAAAGGCTTGATAAACAAATACATAAAAAACGGTCCGCCCAATAAGGCAATCACGATACCAACCGGCAGATCGACAGGGTATGTCAGCCAGCGCGCCGCACCGTCCACCACCATCAAAAACACTGCGCCCAACCAAGCCGACAGCGTAATCAGTTTGCGGCGGCTGCCACCGACGGTTTGCGCCAGCACATTGGGGATCATCATGCCGAGAAAACCGATGATGCCCGAAAGCGATACCGCCGCCCCCGTCATCAATGCCGCGCCGATTACGGTTTGCACACGCAATGCCCCAACTGATACTCCCATACTGGCAGCCGTGTCTTCCCCCGTCATCAAAACGTCCAGCCGCCTGCCTGCCGACAGCAAAATCAGAAAACCGGGCAACATGACCGCGATTGCCGTGACAGGCGATGAGAAACCGGCTTCGGCAAGGCTGCCCGACAGCCATGTGGTCGCGCTGCGCAATACCAAATCGTCAGATAAAAACAAAATCATGCTGACCACCGCGCCCGAAAACGCGCTCAACACAAAACCCAACACCAGCAATCCCAAAGTACCGCCGCCGAGCAGCTTGTGCACTGCCAAAATCAGCAGGCACACACCCAATGCACCGAAAAAAGCCGCCGCCGGCACACCCATCGCGCCGCCGCCCAAAGCCAATAACACAATCACGCCCAAGGCCGCCCCGCCCGATGTCCCGATCAAACTCGGATCGGCCAGCGGGTTCTCAAATAAAGCCTGCAATGCCGCACCCGAAGCGGACAAACCGGCTCCGACCAAAAGCGCGGTATAGATGCGCGGTAAACGAATTTGGCGGACGGTTTCATCCATCGCCAACGGCGACTCCCACGCACCAAAACCGATGCCGCAGCACAAATAAACAGCGGCGGCAGTAAGCAGCAGGCAGAGGGTAAGGGTATGCGGTTTCATGACATCATGCGGTTTAAGCGGATTGAGGGACGGTTTCAGACGGCATTTTTAAGACAACCGTTTTGCTTCCTCCTCAATAAGAAGGAACAAATCAAGGCCGTCTGAAAACAAAAATCGGGCAAGGGTTTTCAAAACAGGCGCGTTTATTTCGCCAAACCGTGCAAACGCTGAATCACTTGCGGCGTATCCAGCCCGTAACGAAACATATCGTTGGCCTTCCACAAATAAATCTTGCCGTTTTTCGCGGCAGGCGAGCCGGCGATTTCGGGGCGTGCGGCAAAGGTTTTGACGTTGCCTATCATGGCGGTGTTGTGGTCGGCAATAATGATGATGTCGGGTTTGGCCGCAATCCATGCCTCACGCGTCATCGGTTTGAGGCCGTCAATGGCGGCTGCGGCATTGATACCGCCGGCGCGGCGGATAATTTCGTCGGCGGCAGTATTTTTGCCCGATACGATGCGCCCGTCGTAGCTGAAGAGGTAGCGTTTGCCGCTGGAAGGCTGTTGTTTCATATCCGCCTGCCACTTACTGGCCAACTTGTCCGCCTGCGCGCTTTTGCCGATAAGCTGACCGATGTTGCGGATACTTTGCGGATAGGAGGCGATGCTGTCATCGGGCGCAACATTGACGGCTTTAATGCCTGCTTTTTGCAGGTGGGTAAAAATATCGGCAGGCTGCGCCATCCATGAACCGATGGCAATGTCGGGTTTGGCGGCCACAATCGGTTCAACCGTCAGGCGGCGATGAATGCCGATACTGGGCTTGTTTTTCAACGCCGGATTTTGAACAGTCTGATCGCGGCCGACGATTTCGTCCAATGCGCCGAGCGCGGCAACGATGTCTGCCGTATCGGGGGTCAACACGACGATGCGTTGCGCGTGTGCAGTGCCGGCCAACGAAATAAACGCGGAAAGCAGGAGGAGTTTGAGTTTCATTGTTTTTCCTTGTTGTATGCTTTCAGACGGCCTGATCGTTTTTCCAGGCCGTCTGAAAACGGTTGAATCACATTAGAACTTCAGTTGTACGGTCGCAGCGAAATTACGACCGGTTTCGGTGTACAAGTCCATCACACTGGTACGGCTCATGCCGGCAACGTCTGCGTGCTGCCAGTATTTTTTGTTGCCGACGTTGTAAATGTTTGCGCCGATTTCGAGGTTTTTAAACGGCTTGTACCATGCGCCGACATCCCATACGCCATAACCCGGCGCTTGAAAAACAGTGTCGCTGCTGACGCGGCTGTGTTTTTTCGACCAGCGCAGCTTGGTGCCGACACCCCATTTTTCCTGCGTGTAATCCAAACCCAAAACGCCGTTAAGCGGATAAGCGGAATCCAACGGTTTGCCGTCCTGCTGCTCACCGCGCATCCAAGCGATGCTGCCAGAGACTTGCCAGCCCGGCAGGAATTTGTAGGCGGCAGAGGCTTCGGCACCGTAGGTTTTGACGTGATCAAGGTTTTGATATTGGTACTGGATAATCGGGCGTCTGCCAACGGTGGAGGTACCGATTTCAGTGCGGTTGATGAAGTTGTGGTAACGGTTGTAGAACGCGGTAACTTGCGCACGGGCGCGTTCGTTTTTAAATTTCATCCCCAATTCAAAGCTATTGGAGCGTTCGGATTTGAGGTTGGCATTGGGAATGACGGCATAGCCGTAGGTCGTATTGGCAAACGCCATGGTTGCACTGTCAAACGGCGGCGTGCGGAAGCCTTGGGAATAAGTGGCAAAACCGGTGAACTGCTCGCCCATCGGCACGCTCAGGCGCAGGCTGGGCGTAAACGCGGAATCACTGAAGCGCGTCGCCGTTCCGCCGGGATTGGCATTGAGATAGGCTTGGTCGGTCGACGTGTTCAGCTTGTCTTTTTCGTAACGCAAGGCCGGAGTTAGAACGATGCCGTTGCCGAAGGTCAGGCTATCTTGTACGTAAACGCTGAACGTTTTGCGCTTGCTGTCGGGGAAGGTTTTATTCGGATAGGTGCTGCCTGCATAAACTTTGCTGACGGCGCCGGTCAGATTGTCCACTGTCAGGCTGTCGCGCGGACGGGCGGTCTCGGTGTGTTTGTATTCTGCGCCGGCAACGACGGTTTGTTTGACCGCACCGTCAAATTCCCACACTCCGCGCCCGTTCAGCCCGCGTATGGTCTGATTGAAACCGTAGTCGGAATAACGGGTCGAGTTACCTAATTGGCGCGCGCCCATACGCGTAATGCTCGCATCGACGGCATCGTCTTCCGTACGCAGTTTTTGCTGATAGGCAGTCAGGTTGGCTTCTTTCAGATGGCCTTCGCCAGTGTAGTGGTAGCCTGCTTCGATACGTTGACGGCGGATACGGTCGCGGGCATTGCTCTCAGATGTTGCGATGATTACCGGCCCGCGCGATTGTGAACCCAAGCCGTTTGCCAACACGGTATCGTTGGCGTGGTAATACTGTTCGTACAAAGTTTCCAAGCGGTGGCGTTCGTTGCCGATATTGCCTTTCGCCAAGATATTGTAGGCATTGTTTTTCTGAGGGTTGGTGGCAGTACGCGCAGTCGAGTAGCTGGTATCGCTGCCCATGTTTTCGGTTTCATGACCTTGACGGCGCGTCAGCATCAGCAGACCTTCAGCGTTTTCATGGAAACCTACCACAGTCGCCGTCACGCCATGGCTGCGGTCGCGGCTGCGGTAGCCGTGTTTCAAACCGAAATGCCCGCGTTTGCCCGCATCGACGAAATCACTCGGCGAGAGCGTCACCATATTCACCACACCGCCGAGCGCATCGCTGCCGTACAGCGCGGAATAAGGGCCTTTGACAATATCGACCTGCTTAAGCGTGTCGCTTTCGACCATATCGCGTCCCGAAATCGCACCGTTGGAGCCACCGCCTGCATAAGATTCAGGAATGCGTACGCCGTCCACCATCATCAGAATGCGGTTGCCGTCTATGCCTCGGATATTGATACCAGCATGACCGCGGCGATTGTTGTCTGACGGCACGCTGACGCCGGATTCATACATCACGATATCGTCTAAATTCTGTGCCGAGGCTTGATTCAAGGTTTTGCGTCCGATAACCGACACATTCGGCGCGGCTTTATCCAAGGTTTGCGCATTGCGGTCGGCCGTAACCACCACAGGCTCTATTTCTGCCTGAGCCACCGGCATCTGAGCCGCATATAACTGTCCGGAAAAAACCGCCCCTACTACACAGGCAATCGCTTTCTTTTTCATTACATAACCTTATTATTTGAATAATAATGGTTTACATTTATAAAACAAACAGGCGGTTTTTGCAAGTTTAAGATATAAACAAAAGGCCGTCTGAAAACCCGATAATTTAGGTTTTCAGACGGCCTGTCCTACTTCTGCTATTCAATTAAAACGTATGTTTAACCGTTGCAGTCACACTACGCGGCGTGCCGTAAACGTGAATATCCGGCATGGTGCGATAGCGTTTGTTAAACACGTTTTCAAAGTCCAAACTGATGCGGGTGGATTTGCCAATTTTGTAATGACCGGTCAAGTCCAGCGTTGCGTACGGACGTTGGGTCAATGCAGCGGCGGCGGCTGGATTGATGTCTGCAGGGTATTCATCCAGCGTGTGGCTGCGGCTTTGCCAGTTGACGTTGGCACCCACGTTCAAACGGTCGGTCACATCATACGCGGTAAAGAGTTTGAACAGATGAACCGGATAAGACGGATGCAGTTGAACACCTTCGCTGTCTTTGATTTTGGAACGTGCATAAGATGCATTCAGCAGCCATTTATCGCTCAGGCGGCCGCCGACAGAGAGTTCCACGCCTTTTGTTGTGGTGTTGTCGGCTGCACGGTAGTATTCCTCGCCATTCGCGAATTTGCCTGCGACAACGCCCAAATGGTCGCGTTTGTTCATAAAGACGGAGGCGGAAGCATTCAGACGGCCTTCAAACCATGACGCTTTCAAACCGGTCTCGTAGGTTTTGCCGCGCTGAGGTTTGAGCGCCGCGCCGTCTTTGGTCAGGTAACGTACTTGCGGACGGAAAATGGTGGTGTAAGATGCATAGGCGGTCAGATTGTCGCCGATGTCGTAGGTTACGCCCAAATAAGGAATGAAAACGTTTTGTTTATGGCTGCTGTGTGCGAATTTGTTACGGCTGGTGCTGTAACGGTAACGCCAATCCACAAAACGGCTGCCACCGATAAAGGCGAGTTTGTCGGTCAGTTTGAAACGGGTCGAGCCGTAAACCGACAGGTTTTTCATGCGTGAAAATCCATCGCGAAGATACGGCATATCGGGTTTGGCGATATTGCCGTTAAAGAGGCGCAAATCAGGAATCGTCGATTCGCCTTCTTCATAGAAAGACAGGTTTTCTTTGTTGTCCTGATAGCTGATACCGACATTGAACTCGTGCGAGCGGCCCAACGCCGGATAATGGCCGTCCAAGGCCAGCGCAAAATTCTGATCGCGGTATTTGCTGCGGTCGCGGTCGGATGTAAAGAGTGCGGAGTAATCGGAATTAATGACAAAAGTACCGGCAATGCCTGAAACGATGTCGTTTTTACCCGAAACATGGCTGTAATCGCCTGTCAGTTTCCAGCCGTTGTCAAACTCATGGCTGAGGGAAGTGAACACTTCGGCACTGGTGTCTTTGCCGTATGCCCAGCGTGCGGACGAATTGCTGCGCGGCGAAGACTCAAACGGTATGAATCCAGTACGGCGCGAACCTGCTGCGGTCAGATAGCTGAAACGCGAGCTGCCGGTATTGCGGAAACGGTGTATTTCCGTACCGAGGCGCCATTGGGTTTGCGGCGTGATATCGTAAGACAAAGTGCCGTAGAAAGTGTGATTGTGGCGCGAAGTGTTCGGCAGGTAATCGCCGCCATGGTCGCTGACCAAAATAGCGCGGCCGCGCAAGGTATTGTCGGCATTCAAAGGCTGATTGGCATCAAGGACGAAGCGGTAGTGGTTCCACGAACCGACACCGGCTTCTACGCTGATGGCTGGCTTGGCAGTCGGTTTTTTGCGTTCCAAAGCAACCGTACCGCCCGGCTCACCCATACCACCGTTGGACAAACCGCTTGCGCCGCGCACGATAACGACTTGTTCGTACAATGCGCTGTCTAGATTGTTGGTACCGCGGCGGATGGCTTTACCGTCGTAAAGGAATTTAGGCGCGCCGTCCACGGAAATGCTGTCAATCGCCTGACTGCGCGAAATAAATTGGCTGTGGCCGGAGACGTTGTTGCCCATTTTGCTGTGGAACACGCCCGGTGTTTGTTTCAACACGTCCTGCAAGGTATCCAAACCTTGGTCGTCCATTTGTTTTTCAGTAACGACAGACAGGGACTGCGGCGTTTCGCGCTGGGTCAGGCGGATGCCTGTTGCGGCAGAGGAAGCAGGAATGGTGTAGTTGGAAGTAGTCTGTTTTCCGACACCTTGGACGGTAACTGTCGGTAAATCGACACGTTCTTGCGGCTGGGTATTTTCTACTTCGGTTGCGAAAGAATACGCCGAACACAGCGCCAGACTGACGGCAAAGCTTAATTTGCCATAGGGGAATACAGGTAGTGACATAGCCTCTCCAATTAGCTTATCTTTACAATTTGGTCGCAGATTCTATCAAAAAGATGTAGTCCGATGAAACTATGTTCTAATCACTATTTTCTAAGTCATTTGTTTCATTAAAAATATTTCTTTAAGACTAATCATAATTAACTAGAAAGGCCGTCTGAAAACCCGCATTATCAGGTTTTCAGACGGCCTTAATCTTTTTATTACAAGGTAATCAGTCTGCCAATTTTCGTGCCAATTCTGCCAAACGTTTACCTTGTGCAAAGGCAATATCGTTTTCTTCGGCAGTCAATGCCGGCTTGCTGTCGTGGCTGGAAACATGGCTTGCGCCGTAAGGTGTACCGCCGCTTTGGGTATTGCTGAGCGCGGACTCGGTATATGGGATGCCGCTGATGACCATGCCGTGGTGCAACAGGGGCAGCATCATGGTCAGCAGGGTGCTTTCTTGGCCGCCGTGCAGTGAAGATGTGCTGGTGAAAACGGTGGCAGGTTTGCCGACGAGTTCTGCACCGAGCCAAAGGGGAATGGTGCCGTCGATAAAGTATTTCATCGCGGCAGCCATATTGCCGAAACGTGTCGGGCTGCCGAGCGCGAGGCCGGCGCAATTTTTGAGGTCGTCGGCAGTCGCGTATGGCGCACCTTCGTCAGGAATGGCTTTTTCAACGGCTTCGCAAACGGTGGAAACTTTGGGAACGGTACGCAATACGGCTTCGCAACCGTCCACGCTTTCGATACCGCGTGCGATTTGGCGGGCAAGGTTGCGCGTGCTGCCATTTTGGGAATAAAAGAGAACGAGGATTTTCAGAGGATTTGGGTTCATTTGGGGTTTCCGTTACAATGCTGTCAGGTTTCAGACGGCCTTTTAAATACTCGGGCCGTCTGAAAAGAAAAAATTTCAATTTAAAAGAGGGAAAAGGTTATGCCGTTTTCGCAATGGTGGCAAGGTTTTTTAAAGAGTAAAGGCGTGGCGTTCGCTTGGTTTGTCGTGCGCCGTTTTGATGAGGAGCGCGTGCCGCAGGTAGCGGCAAGCATGACGTTTACGACACTTTTGGCTTTGGTGCCCGTGTTGACGGTGATGGTCGTCATCGCTTCGGCCTTCCCCGTTTTCGACCAATGGTCGGAGGAATTTATCTCTTTTATCAACCGCACCATCGTTCCGCAGGGCGCGGACATGGTGTTTGACTACATCAATGCATTCCGCGATAAGGCCACCAATCTGACGGCGATCGGCAGTGTGATGTTGGTCGTAACCTCGCTGATGTTGATTCGGACGATAGACAATGCGTTCAACCGGATTTGGCGCGTCAATTCGCAACGGCCTTGGATGATGCAGTTTTTGGTGTATTGGGCGTTGCTGACGTTTGGGCCTTTGTCTTTGGGCGTGGGCTTGTCGGTCGTGATCGGTCAGGTGCAAGTAGTGGGCGGCTCGGAATGGCTGAGGGTTATCACTACGGTTTCATTTATTACGCTGCTGCTGTGGGGTTTATACCGCTTTGTGCCCAACCGTTTCGTGCCTGCCAGCCATGCTTTGGTCGGCGCGGCCGTAACGGCGTTTTGCTTGGAAACGGCACGCTTTTTATTCGCTTGGTACATGGGCAACTTTGACGGCTACAAATCGATTTACGGCGCATTTGCCGCGGTACCGTTTTTCCTGTTGTGGCTCAACCTGTTGTGGACGCTGGTATTGGGCGGCGCGGTTTTGACCTCGTCCCTGTCCTACTGGCGCGGCGAAGCGTTCCGCCGCAGTCTGGATGCGCGCGGCCGCTTTGATGATGTATTGAAAATCCTGCTGCTGCTCGACTCTGCCCAACAAAGCGGCAAGGCATTGCCGGTGCAGGAGTTCAGACGGCATATCAATATGGGCTTCGATGAATTGGGCGAGCTTTTGGAAAAGCTGGCGCGACACGGTTATGTCTATTCCGGCCGTCAGGGCTGGGTCTTGAAAATGGGAGCGGAGTCCATCGACTTGGCTGAGCTGTTCAAACTCTTTGTCTACCGTCCGCAAACGCTTAATAAAGACAAGGTCAATCAAACGGTTGATCACATTATGCAGCCCTGCTTGGAAACCTTGAACATGACGCTGGCCGAGTTCAGTGCCCATACGAAAAAACAATCCTCTTAAACCTGACGCCGTCTGAAAGCAAAAATATCAAGTTTCAGACGGCCTTTGCTATAATCAGCACACTACTGAATACTACATTCAACCTACAAGGAAAAATAGATGAAAACACCAGCCCTACTCTCGCTGCTCGGTCTGATTCCATCTGCCGCTTTTGCCGCCCACGGCGTAAGCCTTGGCCAACCACCGAAATATCCGGCCAACTTCACCGCTTTCGAATACGTCAATCCCAACGCTCCCAAAGGCGGCTCGTTTACCACGCCTTTCCTCGGTGCTTTTGACACGCTCAATCCCTTTACCCTCAAAGGCAACCACGAATACGGCATCAGCATGCTGACGCTCGACACCCTGACCGAGCAAAGCATGGACGAACCTTACGCCGTTTACGGCCTGATTGCCGAAGACATCGCCCTGGCGCCGGATGGCCTTTCCGTTACCTTCAAAATCAACCCTAAAGCCAAATTCCACAACGGCGACCCCGTTTTGGCCAAAGACGTTGCCGCTTCATTTAACATCCTGACCAAAGACAAAGCTGCCGCCCCCATGTACCACTTCTACTGGAGCGACGTGGACAAAGTGGAAACGCCCAGCGATCGCACCGTCGTGTTCCGCTTCAAACAGCGCAACTCAGAATTGCACATGATTCTCGGCAGCCTGCCCGTCTTCTCGCATAAAAGCTATCCCAAAGGCCTGGCCGCCGCACCCAACAGCCTGCCGATCGGCTCCGGCCCCTACCGTTTTGCCAAAGCTGAAAACGGCCGCATCAGCGAGTTTGTCCGCGACAAAAACTACTGGGCGCAAAATCTGCCCGTACGCAAAGGCCGCTACAACTACGACCACATCCGCATCAAATACGTCAAAGACGAAGTTGTCCGCATCGAAGGGCTGAAAGGCGGCCAATATGACTTCGTACAAGAAAACGTCGCCCGCAACTGGGCACGCGCCTACTCCGACGAAGTCCTCAAAAAACGCAATCTGTCCAAACACGAATGGATACAAAACAGCACAGCCGGCATGCAAGGCTTCGTCATCAATATGCGCCACAAGCCCTTGGACAATATTTACGTCCGCCGCGCCTTGATTGAAAGCTTCGACTACGAAAGCGTCAACCGCCGCATCTTCTACGGCGCATACCGCCGCACCGACAGCTTCTTCACCAACAGCACCATGGCTGCGACCGGCAAACCTGACAGCGCGGAAACCACATTGCTCAAATCATTGGGCACCAAGCTGCCCGACGGCGTATTGGATCAAGACGTCCCTATGCCGCCGGTTACCGACCCCAAACTGGGCGTGCGCCCGAACCTGCTCAAAGCACGCGCCCTGCTTGAAAAAGGCGGCTATCAATACAAAAACGGCAAAGCAGTCGACAAACAAGGCAAACCGCTGACCTTTGAATTCCTCGCACCAAGCAAAAACTACGAACGCATTACCTCCAAATGGCAGAGCGACCTCGCCAAAATCGGCATTACCATGAACGTGCGCACCGCCGACTCCGCCGTATACCAAAAACGCATGAACGACTTCGATTTTGACGTGACCACAGGCTACTACGGCAACAGCGAAAGCCCCGGCAACGAGCAATACGACTACTTCAGCTGCACCGCCGCCAAAACCGAAGGCAGCCGCAACCTATCCGGCGTCTGTCATCCTGCGGTTGAAAAACTACTGACCCATTTCAACAGTTTTACCAACCGCCAAGAGCTGCAAACCACCTCGCGCGCGCTCGACCGACTGATCCGCCACCAATACACCATCGTTCCAAACTGGTTCGCAGACCGCTACCGCGTCGTGTACCGTAACGATGTGGGCATTCCGTCCAAGCTGCCGAAATACTACGACCCCATCACCTTCGCCATGACCGCAGGCTGGAAGAAAAAGTAGTCGCATTTCGACAACACGTCCAAGCATCTGACAAGCCTTTGGCGTGTAGTCCTAAGCATAGAATCATAAAACCTAGTTGTTTGTTTAAAAACAATCAATCGGCTGATTCAAAACAAACATAAAAGAAAAAACAACTTAAAGCCAAATCAAAGGCCGTCTGAAACATCCGTCAGCAAAATCATCTGCAACGGAACATTTCAGACGGCCTTTTCGTCTTTTTTCAATCCAGTTTCACAACCGAAGCAAAATCTCGAAAATGAACAAAAAATTGCAAAACAATGCCCTCAAATTTTACAAAAACGTGTACACTGCAAGGTAAAATCTTGAATTATAAAGTTAATCTTAATAAAAACTACAATCATCCAAATTTAACCTAAATCAAGCATTCATATAACAGACAAAAGGAACAATAATATGGAAATCAAGCGTCTCTCTACCATTCTCAAACTGATTGCCAACCCCGAACGCATGGCCATCCTTTTTCTGCTGCTTAACGGCGACCGCAGCATTACCGAACTGGCACAAGCGCTCGACTCCTCCCCGACCGGCATCGCCAACCACCTCGCACGCCTGCGCACCGAAGGCATCATCGATTTCACGCGCTACCACCGCATCATCGAATACCGCCTCATCTCCGAAGAAGCCACCACCATCCTCAATACCCTACGCACGCTCAAAGACCAAGCAGAATAAACACATTATTCCACATCACAACATCAAGGCCGTCTGAAACATCAGCTTTCAGACGGCCTGCCCCTTTCAGCCCATATCGAAAAATAAACCAATCCGCTATACAATACCGCCCATGCACACAGGCGCAATCCGCCGCCTTCCCACCCAACAGCACACACGGAAACATCATGAAAATCGCTACTTGGAACGTCAATTCCCTCAACGTCCGCCTGCCCCAAGTACAAAACTGGCTGGCCGACCACCAAGCCGACATACTCGCCTTACAAGAACTCAAACTCGATCAAGACAAATTCCCGGCAGCCGCCCTGCAAATGATGGGCTGGCACTGCGTCTGGAGCGGCCAAAAAACCTACAACGGCGTCGCCATTATCAGCCGCCACGAACCGCAAAACGTACATTGCGGTCTGCCCACCCTCCCCAATGACCCGCAACGCCGCGTCATCGCCGCCACCATCAACGGCGTGCGCGTCATCAACGTCTATTGCGTCAACGGCGAAGCCCTGGACAGCCCCAAATTCCAATACAAAGAACAATGGTTTGCCGCATTGACCGAGTTCGTCCGCGCCGAAATGGCCGCCCACCCCAAACTCGTACTGCTCGGCGACTTCAACATCGCCCCGGCCGATGCCGACTGCTACGACCCCGAAAAATGGCACGAAAAAATCCATTGCTCCTCCATCGAAAGACAATGGTTTAAAAACCTGATCGACCTCGGCCTGACCGATAGCCTGCGCAAAATCCACCCCGAAGGCGCATTCTACACATGGTTCGACTACCGCGGCGCCATGTTCCAACGCAAACTCGGCCTGCGCATCGACCACATCCTCAGCAGCTCCGAACTCGCCGCTACCCTTACCGACGTCACCGTCGACCTAGAAACCCGCGCCCAAGAACGCCCCAGCGACCACGCGCCAGTGATTGCCGAGTTTGACTGTTAGGTTTTGAGTGAATAAACAATAAGGCCGTCTGAAAACTTTAAATGGTTTTCAGACGGCCTTATTGTTTGGCGTAGCCACTCAAGCATGGTTAGCAGAAATACATGGCTAATGAGTACCCACTTTACCTCACTGTGTTTTACTTATGCCACCATTTAAAGCGTATCTTCTCCCTCACTTTCCACGCAACGGATGATCCAATCTTCAAACTGTCGCCATTGGGCCTCTTCGGCATAGGTGGCGGGATTGGCAGCATCGTGGATAAAAATATCGAAGTTGGGTTCGGCACGGGACAAATCGAAGCCGAACCAATCTCCCATGCTGTCATGCGCGCCGATGATAAAGATTTCGCCTATGTCGGGGTGTTCGTCGGGCGGTAGGTCGTCGAGTTCTTCGCGTAATAGTTGTTGGTAATAGAGATTTTGTTCTTGCAGTTGGGCGAGGTTGTAGATTTCTATTTTGGGCGTTTGCGATACGGTTTGATCGATCACGCTGGTGTACCATGAATAGAAAAAATCTCCCGTGCCGCATTGCTGTAAAAATAAATAATAGCTTTCAGGTAGCCTATTTTGCGTATATTCGCGTATCGCCTGCAATTCATCGGTTGAAAGGGGATGTACATTGAAATTCAGATGGTTAGCTTGAGATGCTTGGCTGCTTGTCAGCCAGTATTGAAGTTGTTGCAGGGCTTGCGGATAGGTCATGATGGGAGGGGTCTTTTTAAAATGGATTTTGTTGGGTGTTGAACCAACAGGAAGAAACCAGTCTTTAAGCGATTATATTTGTTGTTTGGAATGAAACAAAGGTCGTCTGAAAACGTTAAATCGGTTTTCAGACGACCTTTTTATTATGTGCCACTTGAGCAAAATGTAGGTTGGGTTGCAAATCCAACATTTTGCGAAATTGAACAGTTTTGTTGGGTCTTGACCCAACCTACGCTTGCTACGCTTGCTATCTACACAGGCTACGGCTTGCTTGTTTTGTTATTCAAGGTTAACACCGATTATTGATACATGATCATTTTGAACTATATGCAACTGATTTCTATAATTTTTTGATTTTGGAAAAGTTCTCCAATTAGTTACACAATTAAGAGAAAAAGGTTTATTAATTTTATTTCCACTATACAAATTAGGAATAAAAAATAATTTATCTAGAGTTTCAATAACAATCCCAAAATCAGTCTTTTGAGTTTCTAAAATTAAATCTCTATGTAAATTAGAAAAGTCCGTCATTTCAAATTCCGCTTGTATATTAGATTGCTCTTCAACAAAGTTATCTAAGTTTAATTGATGGAAATTAAGATCTATATCAAGAAAAACAATTTTTTTATTTCCATTTTCTTCTACAATCCAACTATTTATAACATCATCTTTTTTTATCATTTTTTCAGGATGCTTTTCTTGTATTACTTTTCTTTTATTTTCTTTGTTTAGTTTTTCAAATAGAATTTTTCCACTTTCATCAGAAATAATTTCATCTTTATTTATAGTATTAAATTTAAAAAATTCTTGTTTCAATTTATTCTTAATAACAGCAATACCAATTTCACTATCCCAATCACAGTTTATCCAAATATCATCACTAAGTTGGTATATATCTGTTGATAATTCAAATAATCCTCCTTTCTCATCCTTGCTTTTCATATTAATTTGCAATGCACCATCTTTACCGCAGGTAGCAATTAATCTGGAATAATTTCCAACAGTTATATCAAAAACTTTTTGCTCAGTAAGCTTATTTTTTTGCTGAGGAAAAAATTCAAATTTAGGTTCCCCTTTTCGTAATTCTTGCCGATTTGTAGCAAAATTATCTATTCCCTCATGACTAGATATAAAAAGAGTATTCTTATAAATATCAATATCAGTTACCCAGTAATCAAAATCTATTACACAATGTTTATTACTTTCTTTCTGTGAAATTTTATCCATTTTCTCCTTATTAATAATGTAGTTAAAAGATTCTTCTTTAATTAAAGAAACATCGTATTTTTCCCCTGAAAAATAATTATAAATTAGTTGTTTTTTTTCTTGACTTTTTTCTTCAATGCAATTTATAACATCTTTCCAAGGAAATGATGTTAATCTCATCTCTGAATCCAGTAAGAAAAATGATCCCGAATAAATAAATGAATCAATATAATTTCCTTCTATTTTTAACTCAATCATCACAACTTTCCTTTCATCCATTTATTAAATTTATCTTTAAACTCCGTGGTAGAAAAATATTTTCCTACTTCAAGTTTTATACTTTTTGGCACTTCATCATTTTGATTATATTGGGAAATAGGGAATCCGTGCCAAATATGTTGTGCATCTTTAGTAAATCTTGCAAAATATAATTTATCATATGGGCTACCCGCATTTTTGTTTTCTTGGCTTTCCACTCCAATAGCTTGGAAATTTTCTGAACAAGACCATAATACATCGTTCTCTTTACTGCACCAATTATTACAAAATCCAAATGTAAAAATTTTTAATTCATCAATTTCACAAATTTTCCATTGACTTTTTCTATGTGAATTATCTCTATGATCGGATTTAACTTGATATCCATAAAATAACATATCTATTTACCTTATTTATTGCGCTGTATATATTTATTTAAAACAGCAAACTTTCCTTAATATTCCGTATTCTATCACGAAGTACAGCAGCCTCTTCAAACTGCAAATCCCTAGCCGCCTGCTGCATGGCTTTTTCCAGTTTGGCGATTTCTTTAATTGCGTCTTCTTCATTGTGAATCTCGCCAACTTTAACCTTGTTTTTGCCTTTCAGACGACCTTTGCCGCTGTCTTCTTCGTGGTACACGCCGTCGATGATGTCTTTGACCTGTTTTTTAATCTGCTGCGGCACGATGCCGTGTTCTTCGTTGAATTTAATTTGTTTTTCGCGGCGGCGTTCGGTTTCGTCGATGGCGGCTTTCATGGAGTCGGTGATTTTGTCGGCGTACAGGATGGCGACGCCGTTCACGTTGCGCGCGGCGCGGCCTATAGTTTGAATCAGGCTGCGGTGGGAGCGCAGGAAGCCTTCTTTGTCGGCGTCGAGGATGGCGACGAGGGAGACTTCGGGAATGTCCAAGCCTTCGCGCAAGAGGTTGATGCCGACGAGTACGTCAAACAGTCCGAGCCGCAAATCTCTAATGATTTCAACGCGCTCGACGGTGTCGATGTCGCTGTGCAGGTAGCGCACTTTGATGCCGAGTTCGCTGTAATAGTCGGTGAGTTGCTCCGCCATGCGTTTGGTGAGGGTGGTAACGAGCACGCGCTCGCCTTTTTGGATGCGGTCGTTGATTTCACTCATTAAATCGTCGACTTGGGTGGCGACGGGGCGGATGATGATTTGGGGGTCGACCAGCCCTGTGGGGCGGACAACTTGTTCGACCACCTGTCCGGCATGTTCTTCTTCGTATTTGGCGGGAGTGGCGGAAACGAAGACGGTTTGCGGCATGACTTTTTCAAATTCGTGGAATTTGAGCGGGCGGTTGTCGCGAGCGGAAGGCAGGCGGAAGCCGTAGTCCACGAGATTTTGTTTGCGCGATGCGTCGCCTTTGTACATGCCGCCGATTTGGGTAACGGTAACGTGGCTTTCGTCGATGAACATGATGGCGTTGTCGGGCAGATAGTCCATCAGCGTGGGCGGCGGTTCACCTTCTTTTTTGCCGGAGAAGTGGCGGGAGTAGTTTTCGATGCCTTTGCAGAAGCCCATTTCGTAGAGCATTTCGAGGTCGAAGCGGGTGCGCTGCTCGATGCGTTGTTGCTCGACGGGGCGTTGTTCGCGGGCGAAAAATTCGATGCGTTCGCGCAGTTCTTCTTTGATGGACTCGCAGGCGCGCAAGACGGTGTCGCGCGGGGTAACGTAGTGGCTGGACGGGAAGACGGTGTAGCGGCCGACTCGTTGGATAAGGCTGCCTGAAAGCGGGTCGAACATATCGAGGCGGTCGATTTCGTCGTCGAACAGGCTGATGCGCAAGGCGTTTTCGGAGCTTTCGGCGGGGTACACGTCAATCACGTCGCCGCGTACGCGGAAGCTGCCGCGTTTGAAGTCCAAATCGCCGCGTTCGTATTGCATGGAAACGAGCGTGGCGATGATGTCGCGCTGCTCGATGGTGTCGCCTTCTTTGACGGACAACACCATTTGTTGATATTCGGTCGGATCGCCGATACCGTAAATGGCAGACACGGTGGCGACGATAATCACATCGTCGCGCGTCATTAGATTTTTGGTGGCGGAAAGGCGCATTTGCTCGATGTGTTCATTGATCGCGCTGTCTTTTTCGATGAACAAATCGCGGCTGGGCACATAGGCTTCGGGCTGGTAATAGTCGTAGTAGGAGACGAAATATTCCACCGCGTTTTCGGGGAAAAACTCGCGCATTTCGGCGTAGAGCTGGGCGGCAAGGGTTTTGTTGTGCGCCATGATGATGGCGGGCCGGCCGCTTTGGGCGATGACGTTCGCCATGGTGTAGGTTTTGCCGGAACCGGTTACGCCGAGCAGAGTTTGATAAGCAAGGCCGTCTGAAAGCCCTTCGAGCAAACCGGCAATGGCGGTAGGCTGGTCGCCTGCGGGCGGAAAGGGTTGGTGGAGTTTGAAGGGGGAATTTGGATATTGGATGACTTCCATAAGACGGCCTGTTTTATGTTCAGGTAAAGAGAGGATTATAACAAAGGGCCGTCTGAAAATTGATAGTGTGCCAATCTGATAAGACTAAATATTTCTTCTCCTTCCTTAGCTAACTGAGGTTAGTTATGTTAGCAGGAACAATTAAATTAGGGGCTGTACTAGATTAGCAGATATGTTACCCTCGAAATATGAAGATAACGCACTGCAAATTAAAGAAAAAAGCACAGAAAGAACTGCTCCGTTTTTTTGTACTGGAAGTTACCGCCCGTTCTGCAGTCGATATTTTGGGTATCCATCCCAATTCAGCAGCACTGTTCTACCGTAAAATCCGCACGGTTATAAACTATCATTTGGCCTTGGCTGCCGATGAGGTTTTCGAGGGCCCTGTCGAGCTGGACGAAAGCTATTTCGGCGGACAGCGTAAAGGCAGGCGTGGTCGCGGTGTGGCAGGAAAAGTGGTTGTCGTCGGCATTCTGAAACGCAACGGACGGGTCTATATCGTTGTGGTGGATAATGCCAAGTCTGAAACGTTACTCCCTGTCATTAAAAAGAAAATCATGCCGGACAGTATTGTTTATACCGATAGTCCGAGCAGCTACGACCAGTTGGACGTGAGCGGTTTCATCCATTACCGCATCAACCATTCCAAGGAATTTGCCGACCGTCAGAACCACATTAATGGCATTGAGAATTTTTGGAATCAGGCAAAACGTGTCTTGCGAAAATACAATGGAATCGATCGCAAATCTTTCCCGCTGTTCTTGAAAGAATGCGAATTTCGATTTAACTTCGGCACACCGTCCCGGCAGCTAAAAATCCTGCGGGATTGGTGTGGAATTTAGAGCTAATCTAGTACAG
>NZ_JBQCWN010000017.1:0-36915 GCF_051957355.1 Neisseria sp. P0018.S001
GATCGGAGAGGCTGTGCCATTGTCCGAGCAGGACGGCTTTGAACATGGACAACAGGGGATAGGCGGGACGGCCGCGGTGGTCTCGGAGGTAACGGGTTCTTTGACGATTCAGGTATTGTTCGATCGGCTGCCAATCAATCACTTGATCCAACTTCAATAGTGGGAAACGGTCGATGTGTTTGGCGATCATGGCTTGTGCGGTTTGCTGGAAGAAGGTGCTCATGGAAAATCCCCTAAATGTCTTGGTGGGAATTTAGGGGATTTTGGGGGATTTTGTAAAGGTCTCAAACTGCCTTAGCATTGAATGTCCAGATTCCCGGAATGACGGTTTAGAAGTTACCCTAAACCTCAAAAAAAACCTGCACCTTAATCAGTTGGCGGTTTAGTCCGACTTTTGGGGTGCAGATCAAGCTTTCAGACGGTATTTCCTTTAAAACTTCATTTCAAGCGCGAGGCTGAAGTTCCTGCCCGGTGCGGCATACCTTCCATAGTTACTGTCGCCGCCGTGCCGGTTTGCCGTGCTTTCCGCAGTCTGGCGCAAGGATTCCCAAGTAACGTAGCGGTAGTTGCCGATATTGTAGATAGCCGCCCTCAAGGTCAGCCGTTTTTTCAGATTAAGATAGGCAGAAACATCTGCCGTCGACCAAGCAGACGACGCTCTTTTTGCCGAATATCGTTTTTGATCGCCTGCCAGATAAGCAAGTTCATCAGGGTTTTTCCCTTTGGAATAGGTCAGCATAATGTTTGCGCCCCATTTCCCCTCGGGCTGGTCGTATCCGAACCCCAAAACATAACGCGACGGCTGTACCGCATCCAAAGCATAGCTGCGGAGGGACAGTCCCGGCCGGTTGGATACCGATTTCGGTTTGATACGGTTGTACGCCAAAGTCGTGTACAAACCTTCGGGCAGTTTGTGATACACACCGTTCCAGTCGATTTTTCCCAAGATGTTGATGCCTTGGAGCGAC
The DNA here is from genome assembly GCF_051957355.1 of Neisseria sp. P0018.S001. NCBI lineage: Bacteria > Pseudomonadati > Pseudomonadota > Betaproteobacteria > Neisseriales > Neisseriaceae > Neisseria > Neisseria sp. P0018.S001. Next base: position 969 of record NZ_JBQCWN010000017.1, read on the forward strand.
ATATTTTGGGCATTGTAATAATCGCGTATATCAATCTCTGTCAATTGTCCTGCCTGATTCGGCAATTTGGTTTTTTGATCGGCAACGGCAATCATATCGGTATAACGGTTGCGGAAGCTGCTGATTTCCAAAAAGCCGAAATCGCCCTTCCACTGCAAACCGATTTCGCGGTTGGCTGCCTTTTCCGATTTCAGGGCAGGACGCTGCCAGCCTTTCGGATAATCGTGATAAATGTCTATCCCGAAAAGTTCTTGGAAGGAGGGCGTTCTGAAGCCGCTGGAGGCGCGGTAAGACAAAGAAAAATGCCGGTTCGGTTTGAACACGATGCCGCTGTTCCACGAACGGTCAACATACCGCCCGCTGCGGACGAGTTCTTCCGACGTGGTAAAGTTTTGCCGGTCGTACCTGCCGCCCAAGCTGAAATCGAAATATTTGCCGATTGAAAAACGGTCGTTCAAAGAAATGTGGATATTGCTGCCGTTGATTTTTCTTGGCACGCATTTGCGGGAACGCAGGGTTTCGATGTAGCCGCAGACCGACCCTTCGACGACTTCGGGCTTACCCAAAAGATACTTGTCTCCCTTATCGGTGTAATCCGAGTATTCCGAAATCCTTGCCGCATTGTGGGAAAGCTGTTCGGGGCGGGAGATCGCTTTGGAAGCATCGTAACCGAAGCCCAAAGTCAGATGGTGTTTCGTCCATTTGTTTTTCAGCGACTTCTCAAACGAGGCATTCAAAACATTGTGCTGTTCGCGGTAGTGGAAACGGTCGCTGCTGTCGTAGGAATACGGCTTGTCTGCCGACGCGCGGCAGGATTTGTCCACGGCAGGATACACGGCGCAATTCAGCTTCAGCGTGTTGTTGTCGGTTGCCACGCCCTGTTTGTCAAACGACAACACCGCCTTGTCCGCCCAATTGTCAGAATACGCTTCGTTTTCATAACGGTACAGCAAACCCATACGGCGGCGGCGGTGATGTTCGTCTATAAATTTGGTGCGGGAATATTTCAAACCTATGCCCTTGACCCATTTTTCTTTGTTTTTATCCCACGCTTCTATATTCGGCACAAAATACAAGCCGTCGCGGAAATCGTTGCCGTCGTACACCCCGCTCTTGTCGCTAAACTTTTTCGCCTCGTCCGTACCGTAATACTGTTTTTCCGTCATATCGCGGATGTCGTAACGCTGTTTGGTATCCTCAAACACGCCGCCGACATAATGCCTGCCGCCGAAGCGGTAGCCCAGCTTGGCAAGCCACGAACCGCTGCGGTAATCCATCGGATCGGGCAATATCCTGCCGCCGCCTGTGTACGATTGGGCGGACAGGTTTTCGTGGCGCGCCTGCGCCTCCCGCACCATCGCTTCTTCTTCACTGTTTAAAGCCTGACCTTTTGAACGGCGTTCTTCCACCCAGCGGTTGAGCTGGTTTTTCAAATATTTCCCGTTGCCCGCCAATTTTGCCACAGGCTTGAGCTCACTCTCGCCCTCCGCCAGGAAATATTCCGCCTTTTTATTCGGACTCTGAATATCGTATGTCTGGCGGAACGCGTCCAAACGGTCTATGCCGTATTCCACCCCGTCCGCAATATCGCCGTGCGGGCGCGTTTCCCGCCCTTGGCGTTCGGTTCGGATTAACAGCCCTTTCCAACCGTCCTTACTGAAACCCGCGCCGAGCGACTTCATAAATTGGCGGTTTTTACTGCCGTAGGCGGTTTTTGCCTGTATCCCCCAACTTTTGCCGTCTGAAATCAGGTCTGCCGCCTCTTTGGTGCGGAGGGAGACTGCTCCGCCGAGCGCACCGCTGCCGTGATCGGAAGAACCGGCACCTTTGTCGATTTCTACCGTACCGACGTTTTCATATTCGATTTCGTTGATTGCACCGCTGCCGCCGCGTCCGCCGTATCCGCTCAATGCACCCTGCACGGTAAACGCCTGTATTTGGGCAACACCGTCGACCGAAACCGCCACACGGTTTTTATCCACGCCCCGTATCGAATAACCGCCGCTCGCGCCGTTACCTTGTTCGACGACGGCCACGCCCGGATCGTAGCGCGTCAGGTCGCGGATACCGAGTACCTGTTCTTTGTTCAACGTTTCCGACGTTTTGACGATTTTGCCCAAACCGGTCGCCTCTTTCGATCGCCGTCCCACTTTGGCGGCACGGACGGTAATCTCCTTCAATGATTGACTTTGCGCCGCATCAGATGCCGCCGTTTCGGGGTTTGCCGCATATGATGGGAAAGCGGCTGCAATGGCCAAGGCGGTCAGGGTAAGCGGGAATGTATGCCTTCTGTTCATCGTGTTGCCTCCTTGTCATCTTTCTTCGCACCAAATACCACACCGATTTTTTGTTGGGGTTCGGCAAAGCTGCCGCCCAATTCCGATGCATGAGGTCCGTAAAAGCCCCCTGTTACATGAAGGTTCTCGGCTTTAAACGGTTTGGAGGATGTTGCACCCCTGCCAAGCAGGTCGATACCTGTATCACGGGTACGTGCTGCTGCATGGAAACCGTTGTGCTCAATAATACCGTTTTCAATATAGAAGGCAGGTTCTACACCATTTTTCTCCATCAGGGTGCCGGAAAGGGACTTGTTGGCAAAGTTAACGTCGAATTCGGCTTTTGCCGCTTTATCCGCATGGTTATCCCATTGGATCGGCGCGCCGATACGGGCTTCCCATGAACCTCTATAGTGGACATTCCCAATTTTGGGGATGTCTGCCTCGGAAGTGCGGATACCTTTTATGAAAAGGTCGATATTCCTGTATGCAGAAGCGGGTTGGACAGGTGATTTTCCATCCGTGCCTACGCTTTCCGCGTTGTTTCCTTCATTTTTTCCTGCTGTATTTGCTTCCCCGTTATCTTCCTCTGCCGGCAACTCGGAAGAAGCATGACCGTCATCGGTATCATTTTCCAAACCGTCTTCACCGTCTTCAGGCTCTAAACTTTCATTTTCATCATCAGGTCCCGCGCCTTCATGATCGGAATCTTCGTCCTCTGTTGCAGTCGGTTTGACGACGGGACGGTCGGTTTGCATCCGTCCGATTTTCACATAGTTCAGAAAATCGCAGCAGGTTCGGATTGTCGTTTTCCTGCCGTCGGCAAGAACGATGGTTTGAGTATCTTTGACCAAGGAGATTTCACGCCCTTCGACAAGGAGTTTGTCAGGATGGGCAAAGTCGGGCATAGGCTCGGCAATAAACGGACGTGCCTTAGGATCGGCAGCTTCGTCGGCGGCAATTTTCAGCGAATCCAAGATTTTGGTATGCGTTTCAGACGGCACGGAGCTATTTTGTTTGCCTGCGAATACGCCGAATACGCTTTTGTCGTTGCTGATAAACCGTCCGGCAAGCTCTTCTCCGTTATCGCCGAAAAAACCGCCCTCAAGCCGCTGATCGGCATCGGCATGGAAAAACAAATGCTCCTTACCGGCATGTTTTTCCGCTAAATCAGGATTGACCTTGGCACTGCCGATAAAGCGGTTGCCGTCCAATTTTGCAGTAATGTTGTAAATGATCAGCGGCTTTTTAGGTTCATCTGGATTATTCTTATTTTGTACATACTGATTTTTAATCAACTTACCTTCCAGGTTTTTTTTGTCGAAATTAACCGTATATTCGGCAGGATGTTTTTCCCTGTCGTCGGCATCCCTAGCCGCATAAGAAGTTGCACCAATATTATTACCATAATATGTGTTATAACCCAAATTCTCACTGGCAACCGCCTGACCTGTCCGATGACGTTTGGCATCGGTCATATATTGCCAGTTACCGGAATATTTCACCGTTCCCGCGCTCGGTAAAGATTGGGAGGGATGTTCTCCGGAATAATATACAAACCCGTCATAACCAAACCGGTGGGTAAACCGCTTACCACCTGAGTTCTGTTTGATTTCGTCTTCTCCTGTTTGAGTATAAACATATCCGGCCCGGACATATTTATATTGATACACAGCATCTTTTGAATCGGACGTGTAGATTTGTGCATTAGGATGCCGTCCTTTGATTTCCTTTTTAAGTTTGTCGACCTGTTCTTGCGGCGTACCGTCTAAAAACAGGATATCCTCCTCTTTAAGCGGCAGATACTCCTCTGCCTGATGCTTATCGGGAATTTCCGTACCGTCTTTGTTATAAAAAGCAATATTCCGCCTTGGCAACCGCATTGCCGCACCGACGGCGGGCTGGTTGACCGGCGTGGTTTCTATAGAAGGTTTGGCAGGAGCCGGAGCAGGAATATCCTCAGGCTTGGAAGGTTTGGAATCTGACGGGGTTTGCGCGGTCGGCGTTGATTCGACAACAGGCTGCACGCCGAAATTGCCGCCGATACAAGATGCCAAAAGTAAGGGCAACAAGACAATGCCGCCATAATTCGGTTTACACATCCCTACTTTTCCTCTATTTGATTAATAATAATTATCATTATATTAATATGCACAGATAATATCAACCCGAGACCTTTGCAAAAAAGCCCTTCCTTCGACAGCTGAAACTCCAAACACAGGTTTTCGTCTATTTCCGCTCCTAATTACTCCTGATTTTACCCAAATACTCCCTTAATCCCCCTTGGATACCCGATAATCAGGCATCCGGGCCGCCTTTTAGGCGGCAACAGGCACACTTAGCCTGTTGGCGGCTTTCAACAGGTTCAAACACATCACCTTCAGATGGCTTTGTGCACTCACTTTGAGCAGCCCAAAATAGCTTGACCGCGCATAGCGGAATTTACGGTGCAGCGTACCAAAGCTCTGTTCGACCACATAACGGGTCTTCGACAAATATCGGTTGCGTTTGGTTTGTGCTTCCGACAGCGGATGTTTGCGGTGGGCTTTGCGCATAATGCCGTCCTGCAGCCGATGCTCTTCCAGATGTTGCCGGTTTTCCTCGCTGTCATAGCCTTTGTCGGCATAGACGGTCGTACCTTCGGCTATACCTTCCAGCAAAGACGGCAGGTGGTTGCACTCATGGGTATTGGCGGGGGTAATGTGCAGTTTCTCGATATAGCCTTCCTCATCGGTACGGGTATGTTGTTTGTAACCGAGTCTGTAGAGGCTGTTTTTCTTTGTCCAACGGGCATCTTTGTCCTTACTCGGTGTGGTTTGGCCGCTGACTTGTCCTTCTTCATCGACTTCTATGGCCTGACGCTGTTTGCTGCCGGCAGTTTGAATAATGGTGGCGTCAATGACGGTGGCGGATGCTTTCTCTACTTTTAAGCCTTTTTCGGTCAGTTGGCAGTTAATCAGTTTGAGCAATTCGGACAGGGTGTCGTCTTGCGCCAGCCAATTGCAGTAGCGGCATAAGGTGCTGTAATCGGGGATGCCCAGTTCGTCGAAACGGCAAAACAGGTTGAAATCGATGCGGGTGATGAGGCTGTGTTCGAGTTCGGGATCGGAGAGGCTGTGCCATTGTCCGAGCAGGACGGCTTTGAACATGGATAGCAGGGGATAGGCGGGACGGCCGCGGTGGTCTCGAAGGTAACGGGTTCTTTGACGATTCAGGTACTGTTCGATCGGCTGCCAATCAATCACCTGATCCAACTTCAATAGTGGAAAACGGTCGATGTGTTTGGCGATCATGGCTTGGGCGGTTTGCTGAAAGAAGGTGCTCATGGAAAATCCCCTAAATGTCTTGGTGGGAATTTAGGGGATTTTGGGGAATTTTGCAAAGGTCTCGGCCTGAAATAAAAAACCTCTCAGTTTGTCTGAGAGGTTTTTGTTTGTCGTTAATCTGGGTTTTTGTCGTGAAATTCGTGGAATTCATAGTTGTAGGTCAGCTCTCTGCCTGCTTTGGTTTGCGCCAGATAATCGTCGTAAACCGCACGAATTTCCTTACGCAGCAGGAAGAGGGCGATTAAGTTCGGCAAGACCATAAAGCCGTTGAACATATCGGACATACTCCAAACCAAATCCACTTTGCCCAATGTACCCAATACGATGGCCACCAAAACCAGTGCGCGGTAGATGCCCAAGTGTTTGCCACGGAACAGGAAGCGGATATTGGATTCGCCGAAGTAGTACCAGCCGATGATGGTGGTAAAGGCGAAGAAGGTCAGGCAGACGGCAAGCAGTTGCGAACCGAAACCCGGGAAGGCTTTGTTAAACGCCAGTTGGGTAACTGCCGCGCCGGTTTCGCCGGACAGGTTGGCATCGGTCAGCAGGATAATCAGCGCGGTTGCCGTGCAGACCATCAGCGTATCGATAAAGATACCGATAAACGCGGCCATACCTTGTTGCACAGGGTGTTTGACGTTGGCGGTCGCATGAGCGTGCGGGGTTGAACCCATACCGGCTTCATTGGAAAACAGGCCGCGCGCCACACCGAAGCGGACTGCCTCGCGCATACCGATACCGGCCGCACCGCCCAATACCGCTTCAGGATTGAAAGCGGCGACAAAGATATTGTGGAACATCGGGATGATGTGGTCGGAGAATTTGAACAAAATAATCACCGCACACAAGATGTAAATCACCGCCATAAACGGCACGACAAATTGCGCGATACCGGCAATGCGGTTGATGCCGCCGATGATGATCAGACCGGCGAATACCGCCAAAGCAATGCCGACAGCCATCGGGGGAATATCGAAAGCCAAATTCATGGCAGAGGCGATAGAGTTGGATTGGGTCGCGTTACCGATGAAACCCAGAGCGATAATCAAGGCGATGGAGAAAAAGCCGGACAGGAAACGCGCCGCGCCACGGCCGATTTTCGGGGTCAGGCCGTGCGTGATGTAAAACGCAGGGCCGCCAATGTATTTGCCGTGGCTGACCACGCGGTATTTTTGCGCCAAAACGGCTTCTGCAAAAATGGTAGACATGCCCAAAATGGCAGACAGCCACATCCAAAAAATGGCACCCGGGCCGCCGGCAGTAATTGCAGTGGCGACACCGGCAACGTTACCGGTACCGATTTGCGCGGAAATCGCTACGGCAAGCGCTTGAAATTGAGACAGGGATTTGCCTTCGTGGTCTTTGTCTTTTTTGCTGAACAAGCCGCCGAAAACGGATTTGAAACCCGTCCCCAATTTGGTCACTTGCGGTGCGCCCAAGTACAGGGTAAAGAATAGGCCGATACCGATTAAGGCATAAATCAGCAGGTAGTCCCAAAGAACCTGATTGACTGCACCCACCAGAGCAGACAATATTTCTTCCATAATAAAACCTTTAATAAAAACAATAAAAATAAAATGATACGGGTAACTACTCCCACTCATTTTTCGCGTTTGGCAATATCGGCGAGCAGGCCGTTTTGCCATTTGATACCGGTTAAGTTGTTAACAATTTTGACCGATTTTGTCATCATACCGTAAACCTTCGTGAATTAAAACGAAAACTGACAAAGGGTTGCCGCAAATGTGCTTCTTTATTTAAAAAAGGTTTTTTTGTTTTCAGACGGCCTGTTTTTGCAAATGTTTGGGCCGTCTGAATATTTTGGGTAAAGACAACTTATGATAAAATGCACGCCTTATAAATGAAGCAAATTCCGCCTCAACGCGTGAAAAAATGAAAGGAATCAATATGGCAGGCCATAGTAAGTGGGCAAATATCCAACACAAAAAAGCCCGACAAGATGCCAAACGCGGCAAAATCTTTACCCGTCTGATTAAAGAAATTACCGTTGCTGCCCGCATGGGCGGCGGCGACCCCGGCGCAAACCCGCGCCTGCGCCTGGCTTTGGAAAAAGCTGCTGAAAACAATATGCCTAAAGACAACGTGCAACGTGCCATCGATAAAGGTACGGGCAATCTGGAAGGCGTGGAATACATCGAGTTGCGTTACGAAGGCTACGGTATTGGCGGCGCAGCTTTGATGGTGGACTGTCTGACCGACAACAAAACCCGTACCGTTGCCGATGTGCGCCATGCGTTCACTAAAAACGGCGGTAACTTGGGTACCGACGGCTGCGTAGCGTTCAACTTCGTTCATCAAGGCTATTTGGTGTTTGAACCAGGTGTTGACGAAGATACGCTGATGGAAGCGGCTTTGGAAGCCGGTGCGGAAGACGTCATCACCAACGACGACGGTTCCATCGAAGTGATTACCGCGCCGAACGACTGGGCAGGCGTGAAAGCGGCATTGGAAGCCGCAGGCTACAAATCTGTTGACGGTGACGTTACCATGCGCGCCCAAAACGAAACCGAGCTGAGCGGCGAAGATGCGGTTAAGATGCAAAAACTGATTGACGCATTGGAAGATTTGGACGACGTACAAGACGTTTACACTTCTGCCGTGTTGAATCTGGACTAAATGGTTTAAAGAACAAAAGGCCGTCTGAAATTTCAGACGGCCTTTTTATATTGAAACCAATCAGATTTTTCTGGTTTTCAACCAAGCCCAAAGCAGCAGCAATACCACGAAGCTGAAATACAAAATACTCCACACCGGCAGGGCGACGCCGAATAGATAGTCCGGCTCGGCGCAGTTGCCAAAGCCGCGGACGATGGGTTCAAACCAATCGAACAAAGGCCAGTCGCGCAGGCGGAAGGTCCAAGGTGCGCCGCAAGAAGGGGCGGTGCCGGGCGGCAGGCTTTGCAACCAAATTTGATAGGCGGCGACACCGGCGCCGTAGACGGCCGGAGCGGCAATCAACAATGCAGAGAGCGAACGGGCAAATTTGGAAGATTGCGAGCTGAACGCTGTAACAATGGCCAACAGCCCGACACCCAATACGCACAAGCGTTGCAGGATGCACAATACGCACGGGTTCATGCCCAAAACGTATTGGGAAATAAAGGAGCCGCAGGCGGCAAATATGGAGAGGACGACTAAAAATAAAACAGTCTTGCGGAAAAAGTTCATAAGATAAAACCTTTCAGACGGCCTGGACGCAAAACAGCCGATAAATAATGTTTACTTTAACACAAAACGCATATGCTTTTTTTGGTTTGACGGTTTTTTGCGTATGTTTGTTGATATTGCGTAACGATATACATAGAAACAAAATGTGTCGTACAGAAAAGGCCGTCTGAAATGTTCAGACGGCCTTTAGGGGAGAGACGTTTTATTTTTTCCCGTGAGATTTTTTGACATCTGCTTCAGTAATCGTACCGCCGCCATTATTAAAGGCGTTCATGATGTAAGTGGCAACGGCGGCAACATCGGCATCATTGATGGCGGTAGAAGGCATGAAGCCGTTGTAGGGTTTGCCGTTCACTTTAATCGGGCCGTTGATGCCCTTGGTCATGCTTTGCAACAGGACTTGAGGTTTTTTGTTGATATAGTCGGACTGGAACAGTGGCGGGAACATGGCGCCACGGCCTTCGCCCTTTTTGCCGTGGCAGGCAGCGCAGTTGGTTTCGTAAATCTTTTGTCCTTTGCTCATCAGCGTGGCATCAGCGGCAAAAGCGGTTGGGAGGCTGAGTGCGGTCAGGAGGAGCAGGATGGGGCGGAGTGCAGTCATGATGTGTTCCTTTTTGAGTCGTGTTTTTGATGGCTACACGCTTGGTTTGCGTTTGAATAACTTGATGATAACGCTAAAGGCCGTCTGAAAGTGGATTTTTCAGACGGCCTTTGGTTTAGGTCAAATCCAGCCTTGCAGATTGGCCCGGCTTAATTGGGCAAGTGCGGCAATCCAGTCGGCGGAATCGTTGAGGCAGGGGATGTAACGGTATTCTTTGCCGCCGGCGGCGTGGAATTGTTCGCGTCCCATAATGGCGATTTCTTCCATGGTTTCGAGGCAGTCGGCCATGAAACCGGGGCAGAAGACGTCGAGTTTGGTCGTGCCTTGTTTCGGAAGCTCATCAAACAAGGCTTGCGTGCTGGGCTTGACCCATTGGGATTTGCCAAACTGGCTTTGGAAAGAAACGATGTATTCTTGTTCGGACAAGCCCAATGCCTGCGCGAGCAGTTTGGCGGTATGGTGGCACTCGTCAGGATAGGGGTCGCCGTCGTCATGATGCTTTTGCGGAATGCCGTGGAAGCTCAACATCAGTTTTTCGCCGCGTCCGTTTTGGGCCCAATAGGCTTCGATGTGCTGCTTCATGGCTTGAATATAAGCGGCATCGTCGTAATAACGGGAAACAGTGCGGACGCTCATTTGGTTGCGTTGCAGCAATAATTCTTGGAATACTTTGTCCAAAGCCGCGCCGGTGGAAGAGCCGGCATATTGCGGATAAAGCGGGATGACCAGCAATTTGCCCACGCCTTGGGCTTTGAGTTCCGCCAAAACGTCGGCAACGCTCGGGTTGCCGTAAGTCATGGCATGACGGACGATGACATCGGGCAAATGTTTGGCCAGGGCTTCTGCTTGGCGGTGTGTGTAAACCTCAAGCGGCGAACCTTCTTTAAACCAAACTTTTTCATAGGCATGCGCGCTTTTTTTCGGGCGAAAAGTTAATACCAAGCCGCGCAATATCGGTTGCCATAAGAGCTTGGGCAGTTCGACAACGCGTTGATCAGATAGAAATTCTTTTAAGTAAGGCTTGACTGCGGCAGCAGTGGGCGCATCAGGTGTGCCGAGGTTGAGCAGCAGGACGGCGGTACGGTTTTGTGCGGTGTAGGCTAAGGGAGGTTCGGTATGGAAACGGGACATGATTGTGCTTTATTAATTAAGAATATTGAGGCCGTCTGAAAAGCAGTTTGAATTAAAACCTGATTTCAGACGGCCTTTAAAAGGATTAATCCACACCGCGGGCGCGGTTTTCATGGAATTGCGCCTGCCAATCGGCAAATTTGCCTTGTTCGATGGCTTCGCGCATTTCGGCCATGATGACTTGGTAGAAGTGCAGATTGTGGATGGTGTTGAGCTGTGCGCCCAAGATTTCTCCGACACGGTGCAGATGGTGCAGGTAGGAGCGGCTGAAATTCTGACAGGCGTAGCAGGTGCAGCTTTCATCAATCGGACGCTTGTCGAGTTTGTGTTTGGCGTTTTTGATTTTCAAATCGCCAAAACGGGTAAACAGCCAGCCGTTACGCGCATTGCGGGTAGGCATGACGCAGTCGAACATATCCACGCCGTGTGCCACGCCGTACACCAAGTCTTCAGGTGTGCCGACGCCCATCAAATAATGAGGTTTGTGTTCCGGCAGGATAGGGCCGACGGCGCGCAACATACGGTACATTTCGGGCTTAGGTTCGCCAACAGACAAGCCGCCGATGGCCAAGCCGGGGAAATCGAGCTCTTCCAAGCCTTTCAGCGACTCTTCGCGCAAATCTTCATACATCGCGCCTTGTACAATGCCAAACAGCGCATTCGGGTTTTTTAGGTCTTCAAAAGCCTTTTTGCTTCGTTCCGCCCAGCGCAGGCTCATTTGCAGCGATTTTTGCGCTTGGCTGTGCGTTGCTTCGCCAGGGGTGCACTCGTCCAGTTGCATCACGATGTCGGAATTCAATACGGTTTGGATTTTCATCGACACTTCGGGTGAGAGAAACAGTTTGTCGCCGTTGATCGGGCTTTGGAATGTACAGCCTTCTTCGGTCAGCTTGCGCATGTCGGACAACGAGAATACTTGGAAGCCGCCCGAGTCGGTCAAAATCGGCTTGTCCCAACCGATAAATTCGTGCAGGCCGCCGAATTGTTCGATGACTTCCAAGCCAGGGCGCAGCCACAGATGGTAAGTGTTGCCTAAGATGATTTGCGCTTTGATGTCATGCAGGTTTTGCGGGTTCATCGCTTTGACCGAACCGTAAGTACCGACCGGCATAAATACCGGCGTTTCGATTTTGCCGTGGTTCAGTTCCAAAGTGCCGCGTCGGGCATGACCGTCTTTTTTGTGTAAGGTAAATTTGAGCATAGTAATAATAGATTGGACGTTCGCGTGTGTGCGAAATGAAAGGGCAGATTATAAAGGATTTTTCGTTGGTTGACGGCTGGATTTTATCTTTGTCAAAACAATGTTTCAGATGGCCTGAATAATAGAGGAAATAAAAAATGAGACATAAATCAAACAAAAATATTCAGGCTGTCTGAAAAGTATTTACAGATGCTTGCAAAAGGGAACACGCTTCGTTACAATAAGCGACTTAGATGAAGGCACATAGCTCAGTTGGTTAGAGCACCACCTTGACATGGTGGGGGTCGTTGGTTCGAGTCCAATTGTGCCTACCAAATTTCCATAACGGCTTTATGCCGTTATTTTTTAATGTTTTGGAGCTTTCTGATGTTGAACATTACCTTGCCGGACGGTTCGGTCCGCCAATATGAATCACCCGTTACCGTGGCGCAAATTGCAGCGTCTATCGGTGCAGGTTTGGCAAAGGCAACGGTAGCGGGCAAGGTTAACGGTAAATTGGTGGATGCTTGCGATCCGATTACCGAAGATGCCCATGTTCAAATCATTACGCCTAAAGACAAAGAAGGCGTGGAAATTATCCGCCACTCCTGCGCGCACTTGGTTGGTCATGCGGTCAAGCAGCTCTACCCAGATGCAAAAATGGTTATCGGCCCGGTGATTGAAGACGGGTTCTATTATGATATCGCAACTGAAAAACCATTTACGCCTGATGATGTGGCCGCTATCGAAGCGCGCATGAAAGAGTTGATTGCACAAGACTATGACGTCATTAAAGTGATGACGCCTCGTGCAGAAACCATCAAAATTTTCCAAGATCGCGGCGAAGAGTACAAATTGCGTCTGATTGAAGATATGCCTGAAGTGGAAGCAATGGGTATGTATCATCATCAAGAATACGTCGATATGTGCCGCGGTCCTCACGTTCCCAATACCCGTTTCTTGAAAAACTTTAAGCTGACCAAGCTGGCAGGCGCATACTGGCGCGGCGACAGCAATAATGAAATGTTGCAACGTATTTACGGTACGGCTTGGGCAAGTAAAGACGAATTGAAAGCCTATATCCAACGCATCGAGGAAGCGGAAAAACGCGACCACCGTAAGCTGGGTAAACAATTGGATTTGTTCCACCTGCAAGATGAAGCGCCGGGTATGGTGTTCTGGCATCCTAAAGGCTGGGCTTTGTGGCAAGTGATTGAGCAGCATATGCGCAAAGAGCTGAATGCTGCCGGTTATAAAGAGGTGAAAACGCCTCAGATTATGGATAAGACCTTCTGGGAAAAATCCGGCCACTGGGAAAACTATAAAGACAATATGTTCGTGACCAGTTCTGAAAAACGCGAATACGCGGTTAAACCGATGAACTGTCCGGGTCATGTGCAAATTTTTAATAACGGTTTGCGCTCATATCGCGATTTACCAATGCGTTTGGCCGAGTTCGGTTCTTGCCACCGCAATGAACCAAGCGGTGCATTGCATGGTCTGATGCGTGTTCGCGGTTTTGTGCAAGATGATGCGCATATCTTCTGTACTGAAGATCAAATCGTTGATGAAGCACGCGCATTCAATGAATTGCTGGTTCGCATTTACAAACAATTCGGCTTCCATGATGTTGCTGTGAAGCTGTCCCTCCGCCCTGAACAACGTGCAGGTTCTGATGAAGTTTGGGATAAAGCCGAACAAGGTCTGCGTGATGCATTGACCGCTTGCAGCGTAGAGTGGGAAGAATTGCCTGGCGAAGGCGCATTCTATGGCCCTAAGATTGAGTACCATGTCAAAGATGCCTTGGGTCGTTCTTGGCAGTGCGGTACCCTGCAGTTGGACTTTGTATTGCCGGAGCGTTTGAATGCCGAATATGTAACTGAAAACAACGACCGTGCGCGTCCTGTAATGTTGCACCGTGCTATTTTGGGTTCATTGGAGCGCTTCATTGGTATTCTGATTGAAAACCATGCAGGCTCATTCCCATTGTGGCTTGCGCCGGTTCAAATGGTGATTATGAATATCACCGAGAACCAAGCAGATTATTGTCGCGAAGTGGCTGCCAAGTTACAGGCAGCAGGCTTCCGTGTCGAATTGGATTTGCGTAACGAAAAAATCGGTTACAAAATCCGTGACAACAGCCAATACCGTTTCCCTTATCAAATCGTTGTCGGCGATAAAGAGAAACAAGAAAACAAAGTTGCGGTACGCCGCAAAGCAGAAGACTTGGGTTCTTTGAATGTAGATGATTTTATTGCACAATTGCAGCAAGAAATCACTGATGCCCTCGTCAATCATTAATTTTTATAGGAGTATTCATCATCGCTCAAGAACGCGAAGCACGAATCAATGGTGAAATTACCGCCAAAGAAGTGCGATTAATCAGTGAGTCAGGCGATCAGCTTGGTGTCGTTTCAGTTCGTGAAGCTCTGGCTATGGCCGAAGAGCAAGATGTCGATTTGGTAGAAATTTCCCCGACTGCCAAACCGCCCGTATGCAAACTGATGGATTACGGTAAATACAAATACCAACAAGCCAAGAAGCGCGACGAAGCCAAGAAAAACCAAAAGCAGGTACAAATTAAGGAAATTAAATTCCGTCCGGGTACTGATGAAGGCGACTATCAAATCAAGATGCGCAACATCAACCGTTTCCTTGCCGATGGTGACAAAGTCAAAGTGACATTGCGTTTCCGTGGTCGTGAGATGGCCCACCAACAATTGGGCGCCCAACTGCTTGAACGCGTAAAAGAAGAGTTGGCTGAAGTGGCACAAATCGAGTCCTTCCCTAAAATGGAAGGCCGCCAAATGGTGATGATGATTGCGCCTAAGAAAAAATAAAGCTATAATGCGAGGCTTATTTCGATTGCCGCTCGGAATAAGGTTTAATTAGCGGCAAAAACCGTGGTATTTTGGGATCCAAGTGTTTGAAATTTATTTCAAAACCCCTTATACCTTATCTAATAACGAATGGAGTTTTCCAATGCCTAAAATGAAAACCAAGTCTAGCGCGAAAAAACGCTTTAAAGTACTGGGTAACGGTGGTGTAAAACGCGGTCATGCGTTCAAAAGTCACATCCTGACCAAAAAAACCACTAAAACTAAACGTCAATTGCGCGGCACCGCTATGGTGGATTCACGCGATTTGGCTTCTGTTGCTAAAATGTTGCCCTACGCTTAAGGAGTTTAGAATATGCCACGCGTAAAACGCGGTGTTACCGCTCGTGCTCGTCACCAAAAAGTCTTCGCGTTAGCCAAAGGCTACCGCGGTCGTCGTAAAAACGTTTACCGTGTTGCCAAACAAGCGGTAATGAAAGCTGGTCAATACGCATACCGTGACCGTCGCCAACGCAAACGTCAATTCCGTCAACTGTGGATCGTTCGTATCAACGCAGGTGCTCGTGAAAATGGTCTGTCTTACAGCAAATTCATGAACGGCCTGAAACGCGCTGCTATCGAAATCGACCGCAAAGTATTGGCTGATTTGGCTGTATTCGACAAAGCTGCATTTGCACAATTGGTTGAAAAAGCTAAAGCTGCTTTGGCTGCTTAATTCGATAAGATTATTTAAAAAGGAAGCTTATGCTTCCTTTTTTCTTTTCTTAAAGAAATCCTATGTAGTTGATTTTCTTTCTTTAAACTCTATTTTTTTATACTAATTTGCGATAGAATAGGCCTCTCTTATCAAACGGATTGGCCGCAGTAAGACAAAAGGCCGTCTGAACGGGTTTGCAATCAAATCCAACAGACGGCTTTGTTGTTTCAGACGGCCTACCATCAACAAACAGACGATAAACCACCATGGAAAATGTAAACCGTATCGTTGCAGAAGGTATTGCCGCTATTGAAGCTGCGCAAGACTTCAATGCCTTAGAACAAATTAAAGCACGCTACCTTGGTAAAACCGGCGAATTGACCGGACTTTTGAAAACTTTGGGTCAAATGTCTCCTGAAGAGCGTAAAACCATAGGTGCGCACATCAACGAATGCAAAAATCAGTTTCAGACGGCATTTAATAGCAAACGCGATGCCCTGAATGAAGCCAAGCTGCAAGCTCAATTGGCTGCAGAAGCCTTGGATATTACTTTGCCGGGCCGTGCGCAAGAACATGGCGGTTTGCATCCAGTTACTTTGACTTTGCAACGTGTGGTCGAGCTGTTTCACGGTATGGGTTTTGAAGTAGCGGACGGCCCTGAAATCGAAGACGATTTTCACAATTTCCAAGCCTTGAATATCCCTGCAAATCACCCTGCGCGTGCGATGCAAGATACTTTCTACGTTGAAAACGGCGACGTTTTGCGTACACACACTTCGCCTATTCAAATCCGCTATATGCTCGACAAAAAAGAGCCGCCTATCCGAATTATTGCTCCCGGCCGCGTTTACCGTGTGGACAGTGATGCCACTCACTCGCCTATGTTCCATCAAGCCGAAGGTTTGTGGGTGGAAGAGGGCGTAACTTTTGCCGATTTAAAAGCAGTGTTCACTGACTTTATCCGTCGCTTCTTTGAACGCGATGACCTGCAAGTACGTTTCCGTCCGTCTTTCTTCCCGTTCACCGAGCCTTCTGCCGAAATCGACATCATGGGCGAAAATGGCAAATGGTTGGAAGTCGGCGGTTGCGGTATGGTACATCCTAACGTGTTGAAAAACGTCAATATCGACCCTGAAAAATATACCGGTTTCGCTTTCGGTATCGGTCTCGACCGCTTTGCCATGTTGCGCTACAACGTCAATGACCTGCGCTTATTCTTCGATAACGATTTGAACTTCTTGAAGCAGTTTAAATAAATTTCAGATGGTCTTTTGATAGGCCGTCTGAAAAAGTGAATAGATATTACTGATTTCGTCTGATAAAAATTTGTTTCAGACGGCCTGATAGTAGAGAAAATAATATGCAATTTCCTTATTCATGGCTGAGAACCCAAGCCAATCCTGATCTTTCTGCCGATAAACTGGAACATCTTTTGACCATGGCCGGTTTGGAAGTGGAAGAAATCGATACTGCCGCCCCTGCTTTCAGTGGCGTGGTTGTTGCCGAAGTAAAATCCGTTGAAAAACATCCTGATGCAGACCGTTTGAACGTTACTCAAGTTGATGCCGGTACGGGCGAGTTGGTTCAGATTGTTTGTGGTGCGCCGAATGTCAAGCCGGGCATTAAAGTGCCGTGTTCGTTGCCAGGTGCCGTTTTGCCGGGCCATTTCAAAATTAAGCCGACTAAAATGCGTGGTGTGCCATCAAACGGTATGCTGTGTTCGACCAATGAACTGGGTTTGCCTGATGATGGTGTAGACGGTCTGCACATTCTGCCTGAAGATGCGCCTGTCGGTACCAACATCCGTGAATACTTGGATTTGGATGATACGCTGTTTACATTGAAAATTACGCCTAACCGCGCTGACTGCTTGAGTGTTAAGGGCATTGCGCGTGAGGTTTCTGCGTTGACTCAATGTGCGTTTACGCCTGTCGAAATTCAGACGGCCTCTATCGGTAGTGGGAAAAAACAGGCTGTCCGTATTGATGCGCCGGCCGACTGCGGCCGTTTTATCAGCCGCGTTATTGAAAATGTTAATGCGAAAGCGGCTACTCCCGATTGGATGAAACAACGTTTGGAACGCAGCGGTATCCGCAGCATTTCCGCATTGGTGGACATCAGCAACTATGTCATGCTGGAAATCGGTCAGCCTATGCATGTTTTCGATGCTGACAAGCTGTCAGGCAGTTTGATTGTCCGCCGTGCTCAAAATGGCGAGACTTTGGCGTGTCTGAACGAGAAGACGGTTACTTTGGCTGACAATACACTGGTGGTCGCTGATGAAAAAGGTGCGTTGAGCTTGGCAGGTTTGATGGGCGGCGAGGCAAGCGCGGTTTCAGGCGACACGCAAAATATCGTACTGGAAGCTGCTTGGTTTGCTCCGGAGATTATTGCCGGTAAATCCCGTCAATATGGTTTTGGCTCGGATTCTTCTTTCCGTTTTGAACGTGGTGTGGATTACCGTTTGCAAGCTGACGCTATTGAGCGTGCCACCGAATTGGTGTTGCAGATTTGCGGTGGTGCAGCCGGTGAAATGGTTGAGGCACAAGGAAAATTGCCTGAGGCAAAACAGGTCGAATTGCGTTTAGGCCGTCTGAAAACGGTATTGGGCGTTGAAATCCCTGCCGATCAAGTTGAAATTATCTTGCAACACTTGGGTTTGCAGCCTGAGAAAACCGCAGAAGGCTTCCGTGTCACTTCTCCTAGCTTCCGTTTCGACATCGAAATCGAAGCCGATTTGATTGAAGAAATCGGCCGCGTTTACGGTTATGAAAATATTCCTGACGACTATACTTCAGGCCGTCTGAAAATGTTGGCTTTGCCTGAAACCAAACGTCCGCGTTTTGCGGTTTATAACGAAATGGCGGCTCGCGGTTACCGCGAAGTGGTCAGCTATGCGTTTGTGGATGAGCAATGGGAGCAAGACTTTGCTGCCAATACCAATCCTATCCGCCTGCAAAATCCGTTGGCGGCGCAGTATGCCGTCATGCGTTCTACGCTTATCGGCGGTTTGGTGGAAGTTTTGCAAAACAATTTGAACCGCAAGCAAAACCGAGTACGCGTGTTTGAAATTGCCCGTGTGTTCAGCAAAGATTCGGCTGATCAATTTGTTCAAAACGAACGTATCGGCGGTTTGTGGTATGGCTCTGTGCTGCCTGAGCAATGGGGTGAGAAAACACGCAACGTGGATTTCTACGATATGAAAGCCGATGTTGAGAGCCTCTTGAAAAACAAGGAAGTATCCTTTGTTAAGACCGAACATCCGGCATTGCATCCTGGACGTGCCGCCAATATCGTTTCAGACGGCAAAGTAGTTGGTTTTATTGGCGAGTTGCATCCGAAATGGCTGCAAAAATATGACTTGCCACAAGCGCCGCTGGTATTTGAAATCGATATGGATGCGGTATTGGGTCGTGAGAAAACACGTTATCAGTCCGTATCCAAATTCCAACCTGCACGCCGAGATTTGGCATTTGTAATGCCTGAAGCTGTGACGCATGATGATTTGTTAAATGCCCTGAAAGCGGCGGCGAACAAGCTGGTTCAAGAAATCAGCGTGTTTGACGTTTACCGCGGTACGGGCGTGCCTGAAGGCATGAAGAGCGTTGCCGTTAAAATCATTTTGCAAGATATGGAAAACACGCTGACAGATGAAGTCATCGAGCCTTTGGTGGCGAAAATGATTAAAGCGGCAGCCGAAAAAGATGCACAGCTTCGCGCTTAAAATAAGATAAAAGTTGTCGCCAAAAATCACCAATAATATTTGATTTTTTGGTGAGGACTTGATTTTTAAAAGAATTTTGGTAATAATTGCACCAGTTTGAATGAAGGTAAACACATGACACTAACTAAAGCAGAATTGGCTGATATTTTGGTCGACAAAGTCAGCAACGTCACCAAGAATGATGCCAAAGAAATCGTCGAGCTCTTTTTTGAAGAAATCCGCAGCACTTTGGCGCGTGGTGAAGAAATTAAAATTTCCGGTTTCGGCAATTTCCAATTGCGCGACAAACCTCAACGCCCTGGCCGTAACCCTAAAACAGGCGAAGAAGTGCCGATTACCGCACGCCGTGTGGTAACTTTCCATGCCAGCCAAAAACTCAAAGGCATGGTGGAGCATTACTATGACAAACAACAATAATCCGGTTATTCCTGCCAAGCGTTATTTTACGTTGGATGAGATGTGCCAATTGGTGCAAATCAGTCCGGCTCAGTTTGCCCAATGGCAACATGAAAATAATGTTGTGATTGGATACGGTGGCGATAGATATACGCGCTCAGATGTAGTTAAGTTGTTGAAACTGAAAGATACGTTTGAACCGTACATCGATACGTTCAGTCGTGGCGCTTTGGATGCAAACGGCAATCCTGCCGCCAATGCAGAAGAAATCCGTCATGGTCTGATGCAGGTTTTGTCTGATTTGGAGCGTCATCTAGGTTCTGAACAACAAAACCATCATGTTGAGCTGTAATCGATAGGGAAACTCTGATCAAAAGTGCGAAGGCATACAAAGATTTGCATAATTGATTCTAATAAAGGCTGTTTGAATGATTTTCAGACGGCCTTTATTGTTTTATATTGCTTTCAAAATATCAGAATCTTGATTGCAAATGATTCTATGAAATAGCCGTAAATGTTATACTTAGCCTCTTGTTTACTGATTGGGAAGAAACAGTCATTAGAATGCGGATAGATGCCGCCTTTTCATGGCAGACTGAGGTTTTTAAAACAAATGTAACGGCAGAATAAACAGGCTGCCGGACAACATTCAAATCGATGAAATGGATAGCAGAAAATGAGCAGAATCCAACAAACTTTCTCAGCGCTCAATGGCGCAAAAGCACTGATTCCTTATATTACGGTGGGCGATCCCAGCCTTGAGACAACCTTGGCATTGATGCATAGCCTGGTGGCTAATGGTGCTGATATTTTGGAACTGGGTGTGCCGTTTTCTGACCCGATGGCGGATGGTCCGACTATTCAACGTGCGGCTGAACGGGCGTTGACAAATCATGTTTCTTTGCACGACGTATTGGAAACAGTACGATTGTTCCGCCAAACCAATGATAAAACGCCGGTTGTGTTAATGGGCTATTTGAACCCCATACATAAAATGGGCTATCAGGCGTTTGCGCAAGCGGCTGCCGAGGCAGGCGTAGATGGCGTGTTGACCGTGGATTCTCCGGTAGAAACCATTGCGCCTTTGCATGAATCGTTGAAAGCGCAAGGTATTGATTGTATTTTCCTTATTGCGCCAACGACAACTGAAGAGCGTATTCAAACGATTGCCAAAGTAGCCGGCGGTTTTGTGTATTATGTATCGCTCAAAGGCGTGACCGGTGCAGCAAGTTTGGATACTGAAGAAGTTTCGCGTAAAATAGAGCTTTTGCGCAAATACATTGATATTCCGATTGGTGTCGGCTTCGGCATCAATAATGCGGAGAGCGCGCGTAAGATTGGAGCGGTGGCGGATGCAGTTATTGTCGGCAGCCGTATCGTCAAAGAGATTGAAAGTCACGCGGGTAGCGAGGCTGAGGCAGTAGGCGCGTTAGTTAAAGAGTTGAAAGACGCAATTCGCTAAATTTTTCCATTCCATTGTTTCAGACGGCCTTACGTTCAACTGGCTGACTGAATTCTGAATCCTAAGGAGTCATTCATGAGCTGGCTAGATAAAATTCTTCCTCCGAAAATTAAAAACCGAAGCAGTTCGTCCAGCGTCCCTGAAGGTCTGTGGCACAAATGTCCGTCTTGTTCGGCAACGGTTTACTCAACCGAGTTGAAACAAAACAGCGAAGTCTGCCCGAAATGTAATCATCACAATCCGCTTTCTGCGCGCGAACGTTTGGACCTGCTTTTGGATGAAGAAGGCCGTGAAGAGATTGCAGCCAATATTAAACCGACAGACCCGCTGAAATTTAAAGACAGCAAAAAATATCCGGACCGCCTTACTGCTGCGCGTAAAGCAACCGGCGAGGACGATGCTTTGGTTGTTATGAAAGGCACCATGAACGGCCTGCCTGTCGTGGTGGCTGCATTTGAATTCCGCTTTATCGGCGGCTCCATGGGTTCGGTCGTGGGTGAGCGTTTCGTGCAGGGTGTGCGCCGTGCTGTTGCAGATAATTGTTCGTTTATTTGCGTGGCGGCTTCCGGTGGTGCGCGTATGCAGGAAGGTTTGAACTCTTTGATGCAGATGACGAAAACCAGCGCGGCTTTGCATTTGCTGACTGAAAAACGTCTGCCGTTTATTTCCGTATTGACCGACCCGACCATGGGCGGCGTATCTGCCAGCTTTGCCTTCTTGGGCGATGTGGTTTTGGCAGAACCGAATGCTCTGATTGGTTTTGCAGGTCCACGCGTTATTGAGCAGACTGTACGTGAAACCTTGCCGGAAGGTTTCCAACGTGCAGAATTCTTGTTGGAGAAGGGCGCAATCGACCAAATCGTCGATCGCCGTTCCATGAAAAAACGTATCAGCGATTTGATTACTTTGTTGCGTCATGAGAGCAAAGTAACTGCTGCTTGATTGGCACAATAAGAAAGGCCGTCTGAAAATAATATTTCAGACGGCCTTTTTGATTATTGATGATTAAGCAGTCAATGCGGCTTTCAAAACCTTGTTGACTTCGCCCATGTCAGCTTTTCCGGCCAGACGGGTCTTTAATACGCCCATGACTTTGCCCATATCTGCCATGCCTGATGCACCGGTTTCTGAAATGGCTGCTTCAACAACAGTCTTGATTTCTTCTGCGGACATCATTTGCGGCAGGTAGCGGTTGAGGATTTCGATTTCCGCGTTTTCTTTGTCAGCCAAATCTTGACGACAGGCTTCGGTATAGATTTTGGCGCTGTCTTTGCGCTGTTTCACCATTTTGGTCAGGATAGAGATGACTTTGGCGTCATCGGCTTCGGTGCGCTCATCTACTTCAAATTGTTTGATGGCGGCATTAATCAGGCGGATGGTGCTTAAAGATACTTGGTCTTTGGCACGCATAGCGGTTTTCATGTCTTCGGTTAATTGTGTTTTTAGGCTCATAATGTTCTCACTTTATATCAATAAAAAGATGCCGTCTGAAAAACAAAACACACCGCAAAGCTGCCCTTGCGGTGTGTCGTTTATCACAGGGCAGGCCTGTAATTAGTACATTTTAGGAGGCAGTTGTTGGCTGCGCAGACGTTTTTGCAGACGTTTGGCTGCTGCAGCTTTTTTGCGTTTGCGTTCGGTAGTTGGTTTTTCGTACGCTTCACGGGCGCGCAGTTCGGTCAACAGACCGGTTTTTTCTACGGCACGTTTGAAACGACGCATGGCAACTTCAAATGGTTCATTCTCTTTAACACGAATAGCAGGCATTTTATTTCCTTTAAATTTTGTTCAATCAAACCGTTTTAAGAAATAGAGGACGGTTTGTCATAATGGGGTAGTTGTTGTATCGCTGGTTTGCCTAAGGCAGGGCGGGATACGCGCCGTGATGTAAACATCACCTCCTAACAAGTCGGCTTTTGCCGTGCAAGTGACCTTTTCGGTCAGAAATAATCGGGCGATTATCTTATAAACCCGATAGTCTGTCAAGGTTGCAGGCCGTCTGAACGTTTGATTCTGTCTCACTTTTCAGACGGCCTATCGGGTATTAATAACGGCCGGGAACCGTACCCATACGTTGTTTCAACGAAGTTTGCGGTTCGTTGAACAATGATGCGTAATAAGTCGCGTTGGTCATGACTTTTTTCACGTAATCACGAGTTTCGGTGAATGGGATGGTCTCGGCGTAGATGGCGCCTTCCAAAGGAGAAGAAGCCTGCCAGTTGCGGGCGCGGCCGGGGCCGGCATTGTAGCCTGCGGTGGCCATTACTTCGTTATTTTGCAGGCGGCGTTTGGCATCTGCCATGTACCAAGTACCCATGCGGATGTTGCCGTCCATGGTGTAAAGCTCGCTGCTGCTCATGCCGATTTTGCCGGCGATTTCTCGGGCGGTTGCAGGCATGACCTGCATCAGGCCTTGTGCGCCGACGCTGGATTGCGCACCCATGACAAAGCGGCTCTCTTGGCGAATCAAACCGTAAACCCATGCCGGGTCAACGCCTGCCTGTGCGGCATAGCGGATGGTCAGGTCTTTAAACGGAGAGAGATAGCGCAGTTTGTAGTTGAGTTTGTGGTCGGTACGGTCTGCGCTGTTGATTGCCATGTCGTAGAACTGGTTGTCAAAAGCGACTTGTGCGGCAGTCAGCAGGTTGTCTTCGTTGAAGTCGCGGGTGGCAAAACGCCATTCCGCCTGTGCCTGACGGCGCATTTTGGAGTCGCCGTTGCTTTGGCTGTTTTTAAACAGAACCAATGCGCGTTTGATGGCGCCGTCTTCGTTCATGCGGCGAACGTCTCTGGCATCGGCATCGGAAACGTTGTTGCGCGTATTGATGCGGCGGCCCAGTTCTTCACCTGCCATTACGGCGTAGAAATTGCGGCCGGAAGCGGCGGCTTTTTCATACATTTCTTTGGCTTGGCCGCTTTTGCCTTGTGCGGCAAAGCTGCGGCCCAGCCAATATTGCCATGTCGGATCTTTTTGCAGTTTTTCAGGCATATGCTGAATCACGCTTGCCAATTCGTCCCAACGTTGCAGGCGCAAAGCGGCGCGTGCGTACCATTCCAATTGTTCGTCGGTCAGTTGCTTGCGGTCGGAAACGCGGCCGTAGTAGCTTAAAGCAGTCGGCATGTTTTGGCTTTGAGCATGGTAGTGGCCCAATACGCCCCATGCGAAGCTGCGTTGTTCGCGGCTGAGGCCTGATTCCATGTCGGACAGGGTAGCGGCGGCAGAAGCGGATTTGCGTGCATCTTTGCCGATCACGCTCAACAGGCTGTATTCGTTTGCACCTTGCGCGCCACCTTCAAAGGGGCTACCCAATGCGGCGGCGAGGTTGCGTGCATCTGTGGTCTGACTGTTGCTCAACAAGCCGCGCACGCGACGCCATGCGTCGTTGGTGTTCAGACGGCCTGAAGCTGCCGCGCTTTCAACCAAGCGGGTACAGCCGGCAGGCAGTTTGCCGGTCACGCGAACCAGCTCGGCGGCTTTGCTGTAATTGCCGCTGCTCAAATCGGCATAACATTGCACTTCTTGTGCGACGCCGGCGGCGTTCAATTTGCTGAATTCTTGACGGAACAAATCCCATTGGCCGCGCGCGCCCAAGGTTTTCAGCCATTCGTTGCGGACGTTTTCAGCCATTGCGCTGTCGCTGGCTTGGGATAAAAATTGTTGTACCCAAGCATCGTCTCCGCGTTTGGCGGCATCGATGGCGCTTTGGTATTGGCTGTAATCGGATAGGACTTTGGATTCGCTGTCGGCGCGGCGTGAAGGAATAGAAGTGGATTTAGGCTGAACGACGGTTTCGGTTTTCGAAGCAGTCGGTGTGTTTTGGGTGGCGCACGCCGATAAAACAGCGGCGGTAATCAAGCTGAGGGAGAGAGGGAAAAGACGTTGAACGTTCATTGGATACCGTGTCGTTTTTAGAATCAAAATAGCTGTTTATTTTAAATGATTTATGCGGAATAACCGAATTACAAACCGATATTTACATTTTCAAAGCTCGGAAAGGACTAAGGCCGTCTGAAATATGAAACACTTTTGAGGTATTCCTAATTCAGACGGCCTTTTGTGAAGGAGGTCGTCAATCGGGTTTGTGTTCGATATAGTCTTGCGGTTTCTCGGCTTTGCTGGTGCGCGTAACCGTATATTCGCCTTCGATAATGTCTTCATCATCTTTGGCGGAGCTGTAAGTCTGGCGGCTTTGGAAAGATTGCGTAGAAGAAACGGTTGCGTTGCCTTTAAACGGAATCAGCAAGAGCAGGGCAACGGCGGTTGAAATAAAGCCTGGGCTGAGCAGGAAAACCGCGGCGGCGGTATAGCGAATCGGCCACAGCATTTGATAGAGGGAAATGTTTTGGCCGCTGCGGACGGCTGCGCCTGCGAGCAAAAGGCCGGAAATGCCGGTGTGGCGTAGCATAAAGATACCGCTGATAAAGCTGACAGCCATCACAAACAGCGTCCAGCCGCCACCTATCCAGTCGGCAACCCAGACGATGGACATGATTTCCAAAAAGATTAAAACCAAAAAACCGATTCCAAAATACTGCATAAGTGTTTGTTCCTTCATTCAACGGATAGTGTCGATTGTCTTCTATCTAGATAAAGATAAACCTTATTTTTTCAAGCAAATGCTGTGTGAAAAAGGGTAAACGGGTAATGAGGCCGTCTGAACGGGGATAAAAAGAAGACAGATGTTTCAGACGGCCTTTAGATATTTTATCGCATCACATTGTTCCAATCGCTTTCAAAATAACTGACGAGAATTTGGTTGTTCAAATAATTTGCTTCCACCTTGCGCCTTGCCATATCGGGCGGAAAACGGAACATTTCGGCAACGGTCTGGGCATTCAGATAGCGGGTGGGGACGTTGAATTTTTGCGGAATGGGGAAGTTTTGGTCAAACCCTGCCAACACAAATCCCCATTCGCCAAAGGAAGGGACGTAAACATGATAGGGTGCGGTATTCAACTTGGCCGCTTCGAGGGTGGCAACGACCGACCAGTAGGCATTAGGGGCGAAATAAGGCGAAGTCGATTGCACAACAATCTTGCCATGTGGCTCAAGATGACGGGCAACGAGGCGGTACATAGGGACGGAATAAAGTTTACCCAGCGAGAAATTGGACGGGTCGGGTAGGTCGATGATGATAATGTCGAATTTTTCAGACGACCCTTCCAGCCATTTGGCGGCATCATCGTTGACGACGTGCATTTTGGGATGGGACAGTGAACCTTGGTTGAGCACGCTCAAGGTGGCGGAGGTTCTAAAAGTAGCGGTCATGTCGGGATCGAGATCGACCAAAGTAACATTTTTGACCTGCGGATATTTTAAGACTTCGCGTGCCGCCAATCCGTCGCCGCCGCCGAGAATCAGGACGCGTTCGGCATTGGGCACCATCTGCATGGCAGGCAGGACGAGTGCTTCATGGTAACGGGCTTCGTCACGTGAGGAGAATTGCAGGTTGCCGTTGATATAGAGGCGGGTGTCGTCTTTCCAGCGTGTCACGACGAGCCGTTGGTAGGGAGAATGGCTTTGATAGACGACGGGATCGCCGAAATAGCTTTGTTCGGCTTTGAAAGAGATACGGTCGGCGTAGGCGAAGAGCGTAATGAGCGCGGTCAATACGATAAACGCACGCGTATGGATGGCGTGATAGCGGGGTAATTCGGATTTGAATACACGGGCGGTCAGATAGGCGACGGCGGCGTTGAAAATGCCGAACAACAAGGCTGAACGTGCCATACCGAGTTTGGGGGCGAGCAGAAGCGGAAATAATAACGAGACGGCAAGTGCGCCCAAATAGTCGAAGGTCAATACTTTGGAAACGAGTTCTTTAAATTCCGCCCCTTTTTGGTTTAACACGCGCATGACCAAAGGAATTTCCATGCCGACAACCATGCCGACAATCAGTACAAAAGCGTAGAGCAGGGTACGGAACGGGGCGGCGGATAAACCGAAGGCCACAAATAATGCCAGCGCGGAAATGCCGCCGATGATGCCGACCAGAAGTTCGATTTCGATAAAGCGGTGTAACACGTCTTTATCTTTGATGTATTGGGTCAGGTGGGCACCGATACCCATTGAAAACAGATAAAGCCCGATGACGGAGGAAAACTGCAAAATACTGTCGCCCAAAAGATAGCTTGCGAGCGCGGCGATGATGAGCTCGTAAGCGAGGCCGCAGCTGGCGACGATAAAAACGGAGATGATGAGGGTGCGGTGGGCGTTCATGATGACGTTTTTGTTACTTGAGTGTGGGCAATGTAATGATTTTTAAGGTGGGCTGCAAGTTTAATTATAGGATGTAGAAAAGGCCGTCTGAACAAATTGTTTCAGACGGCCTTTAATCTGTCAGGCATTAATAGCGGTGTTTGAATACCATGCCCACGGCGTAAGAAGATTTTTTCGGCAAATCTTCTTCGTATTTCGGATTAACGTTTTCTTTCAACCAGCCGGCGCCGAGTGTGGCGGTTGTCCGTTTGGAGAAGCTGTAATCGGTGCTGACGGCGACGTGTTTGTAGTCTTCGCCGACAGAGCTTTTACCGTAGGCAAAGCCGATTTGAGGTTTGAAATTGCCCACTTTGTATGAGCCGGACACCATAAATTCTTTGGTGTTGTTGATTTCTTTGTCGTAAGAACCGGCTACGTTGCCTGCCGCATCTTTCCATACGCCCCAGCAGCTGAAGCCGTCGCAAGTGTTTTTGGCGTATTGGAACGCGGCATCGACGGAGATTTTGTCTTTGCTGTATCCGGCCATGAATGCATGGGCTTGGAAGTCTTTGGTTTCAGTCGGAGAGTCGTTGGGTGCGTATTCGGCAGCGTAGTGGGCTTTGAAGCCGTTGCTTGGGTGGTAGTAGTCTACACCCCAGCCGAAGACCCAGTCACCGTCACGTTTTTTGTCCGGACTCCAGTCGTTGTTGTTGCGCGCAGCATTGGAACCTGGGGAAACGTTGAATTTGAATTGGAAACCGTTTTTCCAAGGCGACTCATAAGCCATAGAAACGCGGCGTTGACCGAAGCGGGAAATTTTGCCGAATTCCAAAATCGAGCTGTTGGTGTCGAACGGGTTCAGATAAATGCTGTTCATGGGCGTACTGATGTAACCCATTTTGACGGTGCCAAGGTTTTTGTAACTGTTGAGCGCGACGTATGAGTCGGCAGTACCCCAGCCGCCCCAGCGGTCGGAATCGAAGTAAATAAAGGAGCCAAGTTGCCATTTCAGCCATAAGTCGTTGTTGAGTCGTACTTCATCGGAGAGATAAAGACTGGAACTTTTATCGGAAATGGTTGTATTGGTGACGCCGGTTTTATTGTTGTGTTCGACCTCGGTCATAATGTATATGGTACCGTTCATTTTAGGTTCGGCGTGGGCGATGCTCATGGAAGAGCCGATGAGGGTAATGGCAACAAAACAAGATAACTTGTTCATTTTGTTCTCCTTTTATGTCTTTTTCTTAATTGGGGACGGGAAATTCGGATAATCTTATTTGACAAAACATAAAAAATCAATACATTTGTAACTTATCGTAGGATAAATTGAAAAATAGTTTTCAGTTACGTATTTTTGTGTTAATTTGCCGACAATCTTAGATGGCTATTATTATTTCGATTGAATATGTGGTTTAAAACACTATTTTCATGGTTTGAAATAGACGATTTAACTATGCTGTAAAAGTTTTAAATAAATGTAGTTTAGTGTAGCTTGAATAATTAGGCCGTCTGAAAAAGAAGAATACCCAAAAGAAGGAATGAAATATGGCTGGAAAAACCTATCCGCTGTTGGCTGCATCATTGGCTGCCGTATTCGCGCTGTCGGCGTGCAGCCGTGATGTTAAGCCTGCTCCTGAGTTTAAACGTACCGATTATGAGCGCGTGGTAGTCAGCAACGGCGTTGAGCCGGGCACGCTGGATCCTCAGATGAGCGGCGATATGGCGGCCGGTGCGATTATCCGTCAGTTGATGGATGGTTTGGTCGGTACGGATGCCGAAGGCAAAACCATTCCTGCTTTGGCGGAGAAATGGGAGAGCGAGGGCGAGCGTGTTTGGACCTTCCATCTGCGTGATGCCAAATGGAGTAATGGCGATCCGATTACTGCCGAAGATTTCGTGTACAGCTTCCGCCGTCTTGCCGATCCCGCTACCGGCGCACCTTTCGGTAGCTATTTGGTCGATGCCCAAGTGGAAAATGCAGAAGATATATTAAACGGCAAAGCCAAGCCTGAGACATTGGGCGTCAAGGCTTTGGACGCGAAGACCCTGCAATTTACGCTGATTGCGCCCGTACCTTATTTCCCCGATATGCTGATTCAGCAATTCACTTTTCCGGTTCACCGCGCCACTGTTGAAAAATACGGCAACAAGTGGACGCAGCCCGGTCATTATGTTTCCAGTGGCGCTTATCTGTTAACGGATTGGAAAGTCAACAGCCACATCAATATGGAACGCAATCCCAATTATTACGATAAAGACAAAGTGGCCATTCCGAAGGCGGTTTTCTTGTCAGGCAGCGGCGAGTACAACCGTTATCGCGCCAATGAAATTGATGTGACTTACGGTATTCCCAGCGATCAGGTCAAAGTGGCGGATATTGAGTTTCCGGGCCAAGTAAGACGCACGACTTCTTTGTGTAGCTGGTATTTGGAGCCGAACCACGAAGCGGCGCCGTTTAACGATCCGCGCGTCCGTAAGGCACTCAATATGCTGACGCGCCGCGACATCGTCGTCAAAGTGGGCGGCCGCGGCGATACGCCTGCGTTCCAATTGACGCCGCCGCAAATGCAGGGCGTGATTCCTGTTTATCCGGAGTGGAAAGAGTGGACGCCTGAAAAACGCATCGAAACCGCGCGCAAACTGTTGAACGAAGCAGGCTACAACGATGACCATCCGCTTGAGTTCGATATTTTGTACAGCACCAGCGAAGCGTCCAAAAAACAAATTACTGCCGTGCAGTCGGTGTGGAAAGCCGCCATTCCGTTTATCCGTCCGACTTTGTCCAACGAGGAATGGAAAACTTATTTGGATACGCGCGCGCAAGGCAATTTCAAGGTTTCGTTCAGCGGCTGGTGTTCCGATTTCAACGATCCGGCGGGCATGCTCAATATCTTGAAATCCAACAACTCAAACAATGCATTCCGCTACAAAAGCGCGGCGTTTGATACATTTATGAACAATACGCTGAAAGATGGTGTCAGCAAGGAAGCGCGCAGCCAGCTCTATGCCGATGCGGAGAAGCAGCTTCAAGAAGACGCTGCACTGATTCCGCTGTATCATCAGGTTGAAGTGCGTATGGTCAAACCCGATATTATCGGCTATTCCGACAAAGACCCTTTGCGGAACTACACGGTCAAGAGCTGGTCGTTCGCACCGAAAAAATAGATTGATTATAGACAGCACAAGTTTTCAGACGGCCTTGATGACAGAGGCCGTCTGAAACAACAGGAGACATAACACATGAAATCTGTACAACAACGTTTGTCCGCTTTACGCGAAGCCATGAAAAAACATGGCGTGGACGCGTTTGTCATTCCTTCCGCCGATCCTCACCTTTCCGAATACCTGCCCGAGCATTGGCAGGCACGCCGCGATTTTTCCGGCTTTACCGGTTCGGCAGGTACTTTGGTGGTAACCGCCGATAAAGCAGGCGTGTGGACCGACAGCCGCTATTGGGAACAGGCCGGCCAACAGCTTGCGCCAAACGGCATCGAGCTGCAAAAAATGGGCGTTGATGCGCCTTATACCGAGTGGTTGGCACAAAATCTGCCCGAGGGAGCAGTGGTCGGCGCACCTGCCGATATGTTCGCACTCAGCGGCGAGCGCGGTTTGAAACAGGCACTTGCCGCCAAAAACATCCGCCTCGAATATCCTGAAACCTTGTTGGACGAAGTGTGGGACGACCGTCCTGCACTGCCGACTCCGGAAATCTACGTTCACCATCCCGACTATGTTTCCGAAACGGCAGCCGAAAAACTGGCTCGTATCCGTGCGGCCATGAAAGAGCAGGACGCAGAGGCGCATTTGGTTTCTTCTTTGGACGACATCGCTTGGATTACCAATCTGCGCGGCGATGATGTGCCGTTCAACCCCGTGTTCTTGTCCCATTTGTTTATCAGCCAAGACAAAGCCGTATTGTTTACCGATGCAGGCCGTCTGAAAGCCGAATCTGCCGAAGCCTTGAAAGTGGCAGGTTTTGAAGTGTTGCCTTATGCGCAAGCGGCGGACTACTTGGCAGGCGTTAACGGCGTATTGCTGATTGATCCTAACAAAACTGCTGTTGGCACTTTGCGCCACCTGCCTGAAGACGTTCGTTTGATTGAAGCCATCCACCCAAGCACATTCTTCAAATCAGTCAAATCCGATGCCGATATCGCCCATATCCGCAATACCATGGCGGAAGACGGCGCGGCATTGTGCGGCTTCTTTGCCGAGTTTGAACAAATCTTGGCAGACGGCGGCGAATTGAGCGAACTGGACATCGACGGCATGCTCTACAAACACCGCAGCCAACGTCCCGGCTTTATTTCGCCAAGTTTCGACACCATCGCCGGCTACAATGCCAATGCTGCCTTGCCTCATTACAGCGCAACACCGGAAAACAACAGCAAAATCAAAGGCGACGGTATGCTGCTGATTGATTCCGGCGGCCAATACTGGGGCGGTACGACCGACATTACGCGCGTGGTGCCTGTTGGCAATCCGAGTGCGGCCATGAAGCGCGATTACACTTTGGTGTTGAAAGCGCATATTTCTCTGGCGGAAACCATTTTCCCTGAAAACATCAAAGGCCCGATGATTGATGCCATCTGCCGCAAATCGCTCTGGCAGGCGCAATGCGATTACGGTCACGGTACAGGTCATGGCGTGGGCTATTTCCTCAATGTGCATGAAGGTCCGCAAAGCATTGCCGTTGCCGCCGTGCCGCAACCCCATCACGCGATGAAGTCAGGCATGCTGACTTCCAACGAGCCGGGTCTTTACCGTCCGGGCAAATGGGGTATCCGTATCGAAAGTCTGGTAATCAACCGTCCGGTTGAAAACCCAGAGGAAACCGAGTTCGGCAAATTCCTGTATTTTGAAACTGTTACCCTCTGCCCAATCGATACGCGCCTTATCGATACCAAACTGATGACCGGCAGCGAAATCGAATGGCTGAACCAATATCACGCCGAAGTGCGCCGCCGTCTCGAGCCTTTGACAGAAGGCGCGGCCAAAGCATGGCTGATTGAACGCACCGAACCTTTGGCGCGTTAACGTGAAAGGCCGTCTGAAACGGCGGATACAAAGTTTCAGACGGCCTTATAACAACTATCTAAAAACTAAAAAACCTTACCCGACTCCGAATAAAAACAATAACCCGGTCGGAATAGAGAGAGAAACCGGCGCGGCGACGTTACAGATGCCTGCTGCCATTCATCCGATTTCCGCTTCAGGTCAGCTTGTTTTCACGAGTCCGGTATGTTCAGACAGGACAGCCTGATTATGTTGAAATTCATCATCAAACGGATATGTGCTTCCATCCCGACCATGCTGGTGTTGATTACCGTATCTTTTTTCCTGATGCGGCTTGCACCGGGCAGCCCGTTCACAGGTGAACGCAATTTGCCGCCTGCGGTCATGGCCAACATCGAAGCCAAATACCACCTCAATGATCCGATGTACCTCCAATATTTCCACTACCTCAAGCAGTTGGCACAGGGAGATTTGGGGCCGTCGTTCAAATATAAAGATTTCAGCGTTAATGAGTTGCTTGCCCAATCCCTGCCGGTGTCGGCAGAACTTGGCTTCTACGCCTTTTTGATTGCCGCCATCTTCGGTATGTTTATCGGCATCATCGCCGCCTTAAAACAAAACAGTTGGCTGGATTATTCGCTGATGAGCGGCGCGATGACCGGTATTGTCGTTCCCAGTTTTGTGATGGCGCCGGTATTGGTGCTGGTGTTTGCCGTCAGACTGCAATGGCTGCCTGCAGGCGGCTGGAATGATGGCGCACTGATGAACTTGATTCTGCCCGTCGTTACTTTGTCCATCGGTTATGTGTCCAGTATCGCGCGGATTACGCGCGGCGCGATGATTGAAGTATTGAACAGTCCCTTTATCCGCACAGCACGCGCCAAAGGCCTGCCCATGAGCCGCATCATCCTGCGCCATGCGCTGCGTCCCGCCATGCTGCCGATTGTTTCTTTCTTAGGCCCGGCATTCGTCGGCATCATCACCGGCTCCATTGTGATTGAAAACGTGTTCGGTATTCCCGGCGTCGGACAATTATTTGTCAACGGCGCGCTCAACCGTGACTACGGCATGATTTTGGGTTTGACGATTTTGGTCGGCATCATGACCATTTTGTTCAACGCCATCCTCGATATTCTGTATGCCATTATTGACCCGAAAATCCGTTATTAATCCCATTTGCGCAAAGGCCGTCTGAAATGTTCAGACGGCCTGAAGAAAGAATAAAAAGCGAGAGAGAACATTATGTTATTTAAAAAGAAGCAGACTCAGGCCCTCGCAGAGGCAGCAGAATACGCCCAAGTACACGGCAAAAGCCTGTGGAGTGACGCATGGCGGCGTTTTAAACAAAACAAAGCGGCGGTGTACAGCATTATCATCCTGTTGCTGATCAGCATTTTTGTGATTGTGGCGCCATGGATTGTCCGCTACACCTACGACTTCACCGACTGGGACAATATGCAGATTCCGCCGTCCTTTTCTACCCATCACTATCTGGGTACGGACTTGCTCGGCCGCGATTTGTTGTCGCGTGCGGCAACCGGCGGACGTATTTCCTTGCTGGTCGGTGTGGCCGGCGCATTGGTGGCCGTTGTCATCGGTACGCTTTATGGCGCGATTGCCGGCTTTATCGGCGGTAAGCTCGATTCGCTGATGATGCGCTTTTTGGAAATTTTGAACGCGTTTCCGTTTATGTTTTTCGTGATTCTGCTGACTACGTTCTTCGGCCGCAATCTGCTTTTGATTTTTGCCGCCGTAGGTTTGGTGTCTTGGCTGGACGTGGCGCGTATCGTGCGCGGCCAAACCTTGAGCTTGAAGCATAAAGAGTTTGTCGAAGCGGCGCGTGTGAGCGGCGTGGCAAAACGTAAAATCGTAACGCGCCACATTATTCCGAATGTTTTGGGCGTGGTGATGGTGTATGCCTCTTTGCTGGTGCCGGGCATGATTATGTTTGAATCCTTCTTGAGCTTCTTGGGCTTGGGCGTGCAAGAGCCGATGACCAGTTGGGGTTCGATGTTGCAAGAAGGCGCGATTTCGATGGAAGCCGCACCATGGCAGCTGCTCGTGCCGAGTTTCTTCTTGGTAACCACTTTGTTCTGTTTTAACTTTATCGGCGACGGCCTGCGCGATGCGCTCGACCCGAAAGACCGCTAAACCGCAACCAAAAGGATAATCAAAATGACAAAACAGTTACTGGTTGTAGAAAATCTGGACATCAATTTTGAATTGCATGAAAAAAACGTGCACGCCGTGCGTAATGTCAGCTTTAAAGTGGCAGAGGGCGAAACATTGGCTTTGGTCGGCGAATCCGGCTCGGGCAAGTCCGTAACCTCCATGTCCGTTATGCGCCTGCTGCCTGAGAAATTTGCCCGATACAGCAAAGATTCGCGCATTACTTTTGACGGTATTTCCATTTTGGATGCCGATGAGAAAACCTTGCGTGATTTGCGCGGCAACCGCATCAGCGTGATTTTCCAAGAGCCGATGACCTCGCTCAATCCGTTTATGCGTATCGGTGCGCAGCTGATTGAAGCGGCGCGTGTGCACAATAAAAAGCTTGGCAAAAAAGAAGCAGGACAGAAGGCATTGGCATTGCTGGAACGTGTGGGCATCAAAGAAGCCGAGCGCCGCATGAAGCAATATCCGCACGAGTTTTCCGGCGGTCAGCTGCAACGCATTATGATTGCCATGGCACTCATCAATGAACCTGACCTGCTGATTGCCGATGAGCCGACCACGGCTTTGGATGTGACCATTCAAGCCGAGATTCTTGATTTGCTCCACGATTTGCAACAGCAAATGGGCATGGCGATTATCTTCATTACCCACGATTTGGGTTTGGCGGAACACTATTCCAAAACCGTCTGCGTCATGCGTAACGGCGAAATTGTCGAGCGCGGCAAAATCAAAGAAGTATTTGCCCATCCGAAACACGAATATACCACCGAACTCATCAATGCCATTCCCAAGGGCATGAAAGAGCCGGAAGAAACCAGCGCCGGAGTGTTAATCGATGCCGATAATGTCAATGTTTCTTTCGTATTGAAGCAAAACTTTTTCGGCAAGCCGCTCAAAACTTTTGACGCCGTCAAAGGCATCAGCCTCAAAATTAAAGAAGGCGAAACATTGGGCGTCGTCGGCGAGTCCGGTTCCGGCAAATCCACGCTGGGCAAAGCCGTCATGCAGATGCTGCCTTATACCGGCCATATCTCCTTTGAAGGCAAAGACCTGAAAAACTATACCGCCGAAGAAGCACGCCGTCTGAAATCGCAACGGCAAATTGTGTTCCAAGATCCGTTCGGTTCGCTTTCTCCGCGTTTGACCGTTGGCGAAATTATTGGCGAAGGTTTGACGGTTCATCATCCTGAAATGACCAAAAAAGAACGTATCCAGCGCGTTTTGGAAGTCATGAAGGAAGTGTCCCTGCCGCTTGACGCGCTCAACCGTTATCCGCATGAGTTCTCCGGCGGCCAGCGTCAGCGTATCGCCATTGCACGCGCCGTTATCCTGCGCCCTAAATTTATCCTTTTGGACGAGCCAACCTCTGCACTTGACCGCTCCGTACAATCCAAAGTGGTCGAACTTTTGCGCGATTTGCAGAAGAAATACGGCCTGACTTATATGTTCATCAGTCATGATTTGTCTGTCGTACGCGCTGTCAGCGATAATGTGATCGTGATGAAGCAGGGCGAAATGGTTGAGTACGGCAGCGCGGATCAGATTTTCCACCATCCGCAAAACGATTACACCAAACGTTTGATTAACGCCGCATTTGATTTGTAGAAAAGGAAAAGGCCGAGACCTTTGCAAAATCCCCTAAAATCCCCTAAATTCCTACTAAGACATTTAGGGGATTTTCCATGAGCACCTTCTTTCAGCAAACCGCCCAAGCCATGATCGCCAAACACATCGACCG
>NZ_JBQCWN010000018.1:0-36721 GCF_051957355.1 Neisseria sp. P0018.S001
TCTTAATTCATTACCATGATCCATCAAAGTTTTATATCTATCAAATTGATTTTCATAGATCTCTTTGTTTCTCTCTAAAAACTCTTTTGATATGTGAATTTCTTCTACTTTGTAATTAAATTCATCTATTAGTATTGAGTTTAATATATTTGATAATGGCTTTAACCTACTACCTACAGCTCCAACTAATCCAATAACTAAAAACTCATTTTTTTCGTTTAGGGAATCTGGTTTCATTATTTATCCTCGCAATAATTTTGGAAAAATTTAATTATAAAGTATATTTGTAAGTTCCCCAATAGTAAGGAGTTGTATTTTCCGCCAAAACGGCGAATGTACCGACCGTTACGGCAAGCGCGGCAGCCAGCAAGCGTAGGTTGGGTTGATAAACCCAACACTTTTCAGGTAGCCCTCTTAAAGGCTACCTGAAAAAAATACATCGACAAGGCAAGCCGTAGCCTGCATTCCCACAAACCGTGTGCGTGGCTATGCCACACCCCCTACCTCTGCGGGCGATGCAAACCTTAAGATTGAGGTGTAGCAAGCCGTAGCCAGCACCCCTGTCAACCGCGTGCGTGGCTAGACCACACACCCTACCACTGCGGGCGACGCAAACCTTAAGATTGAGATGTAGGGTGTGTGCGGTACGCACGCACGCGGTTTTTGTTGCTACCGAATGATTCCAAACCATGCCGTAATCCAGTCAGCAGCAAACGCAGCTTGGGTCATGTACCAACAAAACTCAATATCAAAGGCCGTCTGAATTTCAGACGGCCTTTCTATTTTCATTTCAAGCTGATATTTAAGCTTTTTATTCAATCATCTAACAATCAATCTTTCTCAACCGTAAAAAACAGTTCTTCCTGTTTCAAAGCATTACCGTCTGCATCGGTTAATGCTGCTTCTGCTGCGGAAAACTTGATAACTGCAAGGCTTAGGCTGCCTTGCTCTGTGAGTGCAGTATTAAGAATAACGCCTGCTTCTTCCTCGCCGACTTTGATGGCAATACCGGCGGCTTCTAAAGAATCGCCGCTTAATACGGCCAGTCCGCGTTTGACTTGGCCTCGGTATTGTGCGCGGGCGATGATTTCTTGGCCAGGGTAGCAGCCTTTACGGAAATGGACTGCGCCGATGATGTGTTGGTTGAGCATTTGCGCAACGGCCGCTTCTTTGGTTGCGGCGCAAATCCACGGATAGCCGCTGCGGATTTCGTGCAGGTTCCACGCATTTTCGGCTCCTGCTTGATATTCTGCTGCGTTTTCGGCTGCTGAAATTTTCAGACGGCCTGTGTGCGGCAAGGTAATTTCTACGGTGTTTTCTTGAATTTGGGCCGGGAAAGACAGTTGCGGTTCGGTAGCAGGATGTGGTGCTGCATTGTCTGCCAACTCGCCGCTTACTGCCAAATCGGGCATCAGCTCGAAGACGACTTTTGCACGCAAGACAAACATTCTCAGGCGTTTGACGATGGCTTCGGTCAAATCTTGCGCCATGACCAGCAGCAAATCCTCTCCGCGATTGACGACCAACATATTCGCCAACACACGGCCCTTAGGCGTATTGTATGTGGCGTAACATGCCTGACCGGAAGCTAAATTATTAATATCGTTGGATAATTGGCCATGAAGAAATGATGCTCTGTCTTCACCACTGACGCGGACAACACCGAAAAAAGGCAGGCGGGTTTGCATAATCGACTCCTTAAATAGTAGATGCTGAATTATCGCCCAAATTGCCGCTTATTATCAAATAAATAAATTCAGGCCGTCTGAATGTTTCAGACGGCCTGTTGTTTGGGTTCAAACAATCAAAATTATTTGATGCTGACTTTGCGGATAATCACGGCTTCGGTTGGAACGTCTTGGTGGAAGCCGCGTGTCGCTGTTTTTACTTTGCTGATTTTGCGGACGACGTCCATGCCGGAAGTAACTTTACCGAAAACGGCATAGCCGTAGCCTTGAGGAGTTTTGCTTTTGAAATTCAAAAAGTCGT
The DNA here is from genome assembly GCF_051957355.1 of Neisseria sp. P0018.S001. NCBI lineage: Bacteria > Pseudomonadati > Pseudomonadota > Betaproteobacteria > Neisseriales > Neisseriaceae > Neisseria > Neisseria sp. P0018.S001. Next base: position 1,990 of record NZ_JBQCWN010000018.1, read on the forward strand.
TGTCGGCTGTATTGATAAAGAACTGGCTGGTTGCTGAATTCGGATCGCCGGTACGCGCCATGGCGATGGTGCCGACGTTATTTTTCAAGCCGTTGTATGCTTCATTGGTGATGGCTTTATCAGTGGATTTTTGAACCATTTTCTCGGTAAATCCGCCGCCTTGAATCATAAAATTGTCGATAACGCGGTGGAAAATCGTGTTGTCGTAAAAACCTTTTTTGGCGTAATTGACAAAGTTTGCCACGGTTTTTGGCGCTTTGACTTCATCCAGCTCCAGTTGGATGTTGCCCATATTGGTTTCAATCACGGCATGGGTAACCGCTTGAGCTTGCACGGAAAGTGAGAGTGCGAGGGCGCACAGGGTCAGTTTGATGGATTTTTTCATATGTCTTCTCGAATGATGTATTGTGAAAATGGAATATTAACCTTGTTTCGCGTGAAATCCATAAAAAACATGTAAGATTTTTCAAGCGAAAAACATAAGGCAATCAAATCAGGCCGTCTGAAAAGGGATAAAACAAATTCTTGCTCTTTATCATTCCCTTTCAGACGGCCTGCTATTACGGTCAAACCGAAATCAGATTAGAAATCCAATTCCGCTTTCAGCCAATAAGTGCGCGGCATACCGACAACTGCGAAGCTGCGGTCGTATTGGCCGCGCTGTACCTGCCAGTAGTTTTTGTTGAACAGGTTTTCTACCGAGCTGCTGACGGTCAAAGTATTTTTGCCCAGCTTGGTTTTGTAGCGCGCGCCTACGTCAACCAAAGTGTAGGAAGGCAGTTTATATTGGCGTTCCGTATCTTGGAAAGACTTGCCGTAGTATTGGATATTGCTTTTCAAAGTCAGACCTTGGACAAATGGCGTATCCCATTCGATACCTGCTTTGGCAATAACACGCGGGCTAGCAACCTGATTACCATTTGTTAAAGTATTATTGTAACGCGGATAATCCTTCAACTGCGCTTTCAGATACATAATACCAAAGCTCGGACGAAGGGTTTTGTTCATCAGGTTGGCATACGTATTAAACTCAACACCACGGTTGATTTCTTTACCATGCTGCTCTTGCGTGTTACGCCAATAACCCGGACGGACGATTTGGAAAGCGTTTAAGCTGGTTACGACATCGCCCCAGTTTTTACGCACCCCCATTTCAATCTGCTTGCTGACACGCGGTTTGGACATTTCTCCAGTATCCTCGTTAGTCGCACCCGGTTCCAAATCTTGCATATAGTTTCCATACACTACCATACCGGTATTAGGCACCCAAGCTGCTGCAAACATCGGGCTGAACCGTTTTTTGCTGAACTTCACAGTAGAAGAGCGGCGGCTTGCATCAGTTTTTGCATTGCCTGTCAAATTTGGATGAGCAGTTTGTTTGACCCATTGATAACGTCCGCCTAAGGTTAAACGGATAGTATTATCAGCAAAACCCAAAGTATCGGATATTGCAAGGCTGGGGGTCTCATAAGTCGTATGCTCTGTACCTTGTATATTGGCAGGATTGTTGCGATGGGTAACAGGGAAAACAGGGTTGTAGATGTTGGTATCCAATGCATCGCCATTGCGCGTTCCCTGATCGTGGTCGCGGTGTCGCTTGATGTAATCGAATGAGGTCGCCCAATTGTGAACAACCGGACCGGTTTCAAATTCACCACGAGCTTTCAAATTACCACTGGTTGTGCGAGAAAGGAATTCAAATGGTTGTGCAGCCTGCGCCGTGTAATTACCCAAATTACCGCCATTTGCACGGTTTTTCATGAGAAGTTGTGTAAACGAACCTTTATACACAGACTCCATATAACCCAAACCACCACTAATCTGCATATTGTAGTCAGTATCGTATTCAAACGTCAGTGCGTTCGTGATAGTTTTAGTAGTTTGCTCCTGCCAAGACGGGACAAGTAGGGTTTTACCACTTGGTGCGGCAGGCATAGCAAAGTCAAGATTCTGCATTTCATGAATACGTGCACGACCACCCTCTGTATTACGATGGTTATACATCGAGTCGAAAGAGAGGCGTAATTTCTCACCACGATAATCTGTATTTAATGCAAATTCCTGATTATCTTCCTTATAGCCTTTACGTGCCGTTTCACCTTGACGGTATTTACCATTGAAACGGATACCAAATTGTTTGTTTTCACCAAAACGCTGACCGATATCGATTGCACCTTCGGTACGGTTTTTACTGAAAACCGCTAAACCGATTTTTCGGTTACCTTCATCGGATGCTTTTTTAGTTTCAATGTTGACAGAAGAACCTGCTGCGCCCTCAGGGTCCATGCCGACAGTGGAACTTGAAGCACCTTTAATCAACTGTGCTGAAGAAACGCCCGCAGTCGGGGTATGATAATAAGAATAAAGACCTGCCAAGCCATTGATACTAAACTGACGGGCATCAAGCTGTAAGCCACGGACATATACACCTTGAATAGTGTTGCTTTCACCACCGAACTGCATGGTAGAGGCATCGTTCTTGGCGATTGTATCTACTAATGTACGGGATGCGTTGTTTCCCAATACTTTTTCATCGTAATTGACGACTGTAATTGGTGCTGTAAAGGCATTTGCCTTGCCTAGCAGTCCTAAGTTCACACGGTCGCGTAAGTCGCCGTCACTGGCAATAGAATACGAGCGTGCGGCCTTCACGCGTTTAGCGTCGGCGCGGACATTGACTTCCTGCAACTGCTGTTGCACAGGGGTTTCGGGTGTCGCTTCATCGGCGGCATAAGAAAATGCGCTCATAATCAAAAGCGGCATCAGGGCTAATTTGCTGTTCATAAAATACCTTCTGGTTTGAAATATTAATAATTCTTATTTCTTATATCGAGTAAAAAATTACAAAGTAATTTGGTTTTGCGATTATATTTGATAAGATTTCTGCTTTCCACAAAAACAAATAAGAACCGTTTGTAAATACAAAAATACAACAGTTCAGAAAACTATTATTACAGTTACCATAGTCAAATAAATTTGCCGTCCTTTCAGACGGCCTTTACTTCCTTTCAGAGAACACCCCATGCAAAAATGGCAAATCGAGCTTTATTCCACGCCGTCTTGGCTGTTGCAGACCTTATTGATGGTCGCCGCAGCCTCGGCGGTCATTCTGTTTTTTGCACGCAATACACGCTTCGGGCGCGAGTTTAGCTATATCCTGCGCCTGTGCCTGACGCCGAAAAGTACCGTCAAAATTCTGCTGCTGATTACGGCAATGATTACGCTGCTGTTAACCGAAGTACGGCTGAATGTGTTGAGTACCTTTATGTCCAAAGGGCTTTACGACTCGATGCAGGATTTGAACGCCTCCGCGTTTTGGATGTTTGCAGCGATGAATGCAGGCGTGGTGTTGATACGGGCGTTTAACAACGTCGTCAACGACTTTCTCGATCAAGGTTTGTCGATTAAATGGTCGGAGCGGCTCAATGAAGTTTTGACTTCACGCTGGCTTACCGACAAAAACTACTACCGCCTGCAAATGCGCCGCCACGCGCCGGACAACATCGACCAGCGTATCCAACAGGACGCACAGGATTTCATCGCCTCGACCATAGAATTTGTGCGCGGCATGGTCAATTCGGTCGTTACCTCGCTCGAATTTGCCGTTGTTTTGTGGGGCTTGGCAGGCATCCTGACTGTGTTCGGCTTCGACATTCCGCACGGCATCGTTTGGTTTGTCTATATGTTTGTGATTTTGGCGACCTTTATCGCCATGTGGATAGGTAACCCGTTGATTCGTTACAACTATGAAAACGAAAAGCTCAACGGCGACTATCGTTATTCCCTCATCCGCGTGCGCGACCACGCCGAAAGTGTAGCGTTTTACAGTGGCGAAAAACACGAACACGACCAGCTTTCCGACCGCTTTAAAGCCATTATCCGCAACCGTTGGCGCATTGCGCGACAAAGCGTTTGCCTGAGCGGCTTCAACGATATGTTCACCAACGGCATCAAACTCTTCCCCATTATTTTGCAAGCTCCGCGCCTGTTTGCCGGACAAATCAAAATCGGCGACATCCAGCAGACCGTCCAGGCCTTCGCACGACTGCAAAACGCGCTGTCTTTCTTCCGGATGTTCTACAACAAATTCACCGCCTACCGCGCCCGATTGGAGCGTCTGTACGGCTTTTTGCTGAGTACGGAAGAAAAACACACGGCAAGACAACCCGACCTTACCGAAGTTTCAGACGGCCTGATCTTGGAAAACGTTGCCCTATACCGCCACAACGGCGAAGTTTTATTAGACGGTATCAATATCAACCTCAAAAACGGCAACTCCCTGCTGATACGCGGCCCGAGCGGTTGCGGCAAAACTTCGTTGCTGCGCGCGCTGGCTGGGCTTTGGCCTTTCGGCAGCAGCGGTAAAGTCAGCCATCCGCCTCATCAAGACATCCTCTTCCTGCCGCAACGCCCGTACACGGCGCAAGGCAGCCTGCGCGACGCGATTTGTTATCCCGACATCGACAAGCAGCATCCCGAACTAGCCGACGCCATGAATACCTGCCGCTTAGGTTATCTCGTTGATAAATTGGATAAACCAGACGACTGGCAACACAAACTTTCCCCGGGTGAACTACAACGCGTCGCCTTCGTCCGCGCCCTGCTCTCGCAGCCCAAAGTCATCCTGCTTGACGAAGCTACCGCCGCTTTGGACGAACCGACCGAAGCCATGCTCTACCGCGCCTTAAAGCAAAAACTGCCCGATAGCATCATCATCAGTATCGGCCACCGCAGCACGCTCAACGAATTCCATGATTTATGCCTCGATGTCGGTCATGTACAATGCTGAATTAATGGCATACCAAAGGCCGTCTGAAACAGTGAAAAACGAAATCAAACGATTTTGTCCTCGCCGTTTCAGACGGCCTTTTCAAACGCCATGGCATGTTTATTTGCTATACTCTGCATTGTGTTAACGTCGTCTAAAAAATATTTATGAAAACCCTAGCCCTTATTCCACATTACAACCACCCGACCACTATCAGCCACGTTGCCCAAACCATGCGCGGCTTCGGTTTAAACGTTTTAATTGTGGACGACGGTTCACGCGAAGAATGCAAACCTGTATTGCAGGCTTTGGTTTCAGACGGCATTGATGTCCTTTACCGTCCCATCAACGGCGGCAAAGGCGCAGCGGTCAAAACTGGCTTGGAATACGCTCAAGAACATGGCTATACCCACGTCTTGCAGGTTGATGCAGACGGTCAACACTGCTTGAGCGACACGCCCAAACTCCTCGCCGCAGCAGAACAAAATCCCGAAGCCGTTGTTTGCAGCTGGCCGCAATACGGCGATGACGCGCCCAAAGCACGGCTTTACGGACGAAAAATTACCGACTTCTGGAATATGCTGCACACTTGGTCATGCGACATCAAAGACGGCATGTGCGGCTTCCGCCTCTATCCGCTTGCACCCGCGCTATCCGTTGTCCGCGAAGAAACCGTAGGTGACCGCATGGACTTCGACACGGAAATCCTTATCCGCCTGTACTGGCGCGACGTCAAGCCAGTTTGGATTAAAACGCCCGTCCAATACGCCGCAGACGGCGTGTCCCACTTCGATGCCTTTGCCGACAATGTCCGCATCAGTAAAATGCACACACGGCTGTTTTTCGGTATGTTGAAACACCGATTGGGTAAAGTTTTCGGAAAGGCCGTCTGAAACCATGACCGACAATAAACAAACCCATTGGGCGGCGCAACCCGAACGCGGCAGCCGCTTGTTTCTCGCTCTGACCACATTGATGGTGCGCTATCTGCCGGCTTTTTTCATGAGGCCGTGCATTTGGTTTGTGGTGCTGTATTTTTATGCGACTGCGCCCAAACCGCGCCGTCATATTTTACGCTATCAAACCCGTCTTCAGACGGCCTTTCCCCATACCGTCCTGCCGAAACACAGCGTATTCAAACAATTCATCGCATTTGGCGAAGCGGTTTGTGACCGTTTTGCCGTGTGGCAACGCAAAATCCGTTATGAAGATTTGGTGATTGAAGATCCGGACGACATCTATTCGCAAGTCAAGCGCAACGAACGCGGCCAGATTTTTGCCTGTTCGCACTTAGGCAATACCGAAGTTTGCCGTGCGCTGGTGGCGCACCATAAAAATTTCAGACTCAATGTATTGGTGCACAGCAAACACGCGCAGGCATTTAACGAGGCATTGCAAAAAGCCGGCGCAGATCATATCCGTCTGATTCAGGTAACAGATTTGGACACCACCCTGATGATGGAATTGAACCGCCGTATCGAAAACGGCGAATGGATTGCCATCGCGGCCGACCGTGTGCCTGTACGCGGCGAGAAAACCGCCGACATTAATTTCTTAGGCCACACTGCCCCTATGCCGCAAGGCGCATGGCTGTTGGCTTCGCTTTTAAAAACGGAGGTAAACACGTTGTTTTGCGTTAAACAAAACGGCCGCTATCATTTGAAACTGCGCCGCTTTACCGATACTTCCAGCTGGAAACGCGGCAACCGCGAGGCTGCCGTCAAAGACGCGATGCAGGGTTTTGCCGACATTCTGGCGCAAGAATGTGCGCAAAATCCGCTACAATGGTTCAATTTTTATGATTTTTGGGGCGAAGACGCCGTCTGAAACCATCACACTCACTCTTTTAAACCATGAAAAAACACATCTATTGCCAACACAGCTTTGAAACCGGAGTTCCTTTTTTTGACGTAGATGCCATGCACATCGTGTGGCACGGCAACTATGTCAAATACCTTGAAACCGCACGTTGTGCTTTTCTGTCTTCCATCTGTTATGACTACAACGAAATGGGACGGCAGGGGTACAGCTGGCCGATTGTGCAGATGAACCTCAAATATATCCGCCCTGCCCGTTTCGGCCAAAAAATCCGCGTTGATATGGACATTGTCGAGATCGAAAGCTGCCTGCGTATCGATTACACCATTTACGATGTTGAAACCAACGAAAAACTGACCCGCGCTTCGACTACCCAAGCCGCAGTATCGCTTTCAGACGGCCTGATGCAGTTTCAAACGCCGGACAGCTGGTTGGAAGCAGTAAAAAGACATCCGACTTTTAAGGCCGTCTGAAAAATTTAGCGATTAAACAACATATTGCCTGCTTATCAGTATTACCCTTTATAATTTTAAATTTCCGTTTTCAGACGGCCTTTATCCTCAAACCGCACACTTATGCTACTGAACCTCAACCGCTTTGCCTTTCCTGTTTTCTTAAAAGAAACCCGCCTGCTTACCGCCCTCGCCCTGCCTATGCTGTTGGCGCAAGTGGCGCAAGTGGGCATTGGTTTTGTCGATACGGTGATGGCCGGTGGCGCAGGTAAGGAAGATTTGGCCGCGGTGGCTTTGGGCAGCAGCGCGTTTTCCACGATTTACATTACCTTTATGGGCGTGATGGCGGCGTTGAACCCGATGATTGCCCAGCTGTACGGCGCAGGTAAAACCGAAGAAGTCGGCAAAACAGGAATGCAGGGCATTTGGTTTGGCTTATGTTTGGGTCTATTCGGCATGCTGTTGATGTGGACGATGATTACGCCGTTCCGTCATTGGCTGACATTGAACGATTATGTCGAAGACACGATGGCGCAATATATGTTCTTCACCAGTTTGGCAATGCCGGCTGCCATGATACACCGAGCCCTGCACGCCTATGCCTCCAGCTTGAACCGTCCGCGCGTAATTATGTTGGTCAGCTTCGCGGCATTTGTGTTGAATGTGCCGCTGAACTATGTGTTCGTTTACGGCAAATTCGGTATGCCTGCTTTAGGCGGCGCAGGTTGCGGCGTGGCAACGGCGGCGGTATTTTGGTTCAGCGCATTGGCTTTGTGGCTTTATATCGCCAAAGAAAAATTCTTCCATCCGTTTGGTTTGACGGCAAAAATCGGCAAACCTGATTTGGCGGCTTTCAAACAGATTTGGAAAATCGGCGCACCCATCGGCTTGTCTTATTTTTTAGAAGCCAGCGCGTTTTCGTTTATCGTCTTTTTGGTGGCGCCATTCGGCGAGGATTATGTCGCCGCCCAACAAGTTGTCATCAGCCTGTCGGGCATTTTGTATATGGTTCCGCAAAGTGTCGGCTCAGCAAGCACGGTACGCGTTGGCTTTTCGCTCGGACGACGCGATTTTTTTCGGGCGCGTTATATTTCAGGCGTTTCGCTGGTGTTAGGCTGGATGCTTGCCGCCTGCACCGCGCTGCTCTTGGTCATCTTTCGCTTTCAGTTGGCCGGTATGTACACCAACGATGCGGCAGTATTGGGCATTGCCGCGACCGTTTTATTTTTCGCCTCCCTATTCCAACTGGCAGACGCCACCCAATGTATCGCTTCATATGCGCTGCGCGGCTATAAAGTGACCAAAATGCCGATGTTCATCCATGCCGTGGCTTTTTGGGGCTGCGGCCTGTTGCCCGGCTACCTGCTTGCCTATCATGTCGATATGGGCATTTACGGCTTCTGGACCGCGCTGACCGCTTCACTAACGATTGCTGCCATCGCATTGGTATGGTGCCTGGAGCTTTGCAGTAAAGAGATGGTCAAATCACATAAGGCCGTCTGAAATTTCTTTCAGACGACCTCCATTGATATTTCATTTACGGCTTATTCACTCTTAAGGAAAAAAATGTTTTCAACTTCCATTATAGAAAAACTTGCTTACTATATTTATTGCTTGATTGACCCTAGAGATGGCAATATTTTCTATGTAGGTAAAGGCGTGGGCAATCGCGTTTTCCATCATGCCCTAGGTTCATTACAAGAAACAGAAACGCCAAGTGATAAAATTGCTTTGATTAGGGAAATACATAAAAGCGGAAACCAGCCCGTGTATTACATTCTGCGGCACAACATCCAAACAGACAAACAGGCTTTTGAATATGAAGCAATGGCAATAGACCTACTCTCCCTAGTCAAGCCGAGCCAGCAGCCGCTGACTAATATTCAAGGCGGCACGCATTCTTCTGAAGTAGGATTGATGAGCTTGTCCGAATTAAAACGAAAATATGATGCGCAAGAATTGAAAACTGATAAACCTATTGTTTTAATTACGATTAATAACGAATACGAGAAACTGAAAAAAGACATCAGATCAGGGAATATTCCTGAAGCCGATAGGCATAAGGAAATTTATGAGCGCACACGGAAATATTGGAAAATCGGAAGTAGGCGTGAAAAAGCAAAATATGCAGTTGCAGTCTATCGCGGCTGGACATTGGCAGTATATGAAATTGAAAGATGGATTTCTGCCGACGATATTATTCAAGGTCGTTGGATGTTTGAAGGCAAGCCGTTACCAAAAGAGTCCAATATTTATCAAGAAATCGTAGACAAGCTGACCTATTCTTCCCAAGAAAACTATAAAGCGCCCCAAAACCCCATTACCTATCGTAATTGTTAAATAGTAAGTTTTCAGACGACCTGAATCCACAAAATCACAAATCATCATGCAACCCATCCAATACCAAACCGACCTTACCCCTTACAACACTTTCGGCCTCAAAGCCCAAGCCCAAGCATTTGTTGCACTCAAACACGCCGACGAGTTGCGCGACATCGTCCGGCTGCCCGAGTTCAACCGAGATACTGTTTTATGGCTCGGCGGCGGCAGCAATATCCTTTTGATGGAAGACTACGCCGGTCTGGTTGTGCATATGGAAAACAAGGGAATACGCGAAATTGAGCGTTCAGACGGCCTGGTTTATATCGAAGCTCAAGCCGGGGAAATTTGGCATGATTTTGTTTTGCATACGGTTGGACTGGGTTTAAGCGGACTGGAAAACCTCAGCCTGATTCCGGGTACGGTCGGTGCGTCTCCGGTACAAAACATCGGCGCATACGGCGTTGAAGTCAAAGATGTTATCCATAGCGTCCGCTGCTTTGATTTGAATACGGAAACTTTTGTCGAGCTTTCCAATGCCGATTGCGATTTTGCTTATCGTGAAAGCCTGTTCAAACAGGAAGGCAAAGGCCGTTATATGATTGTTTCGGTTGTATTTGCATTAAAAGAGCATTTTGTGCCGAACTTGGGCTATGGCGATTTAGCGGCAGCGGTTGCCGAACTGAGCCAAGGCCGTGAGGCGACGGCCAAAGATGTTTCCGATGCAGTGTGTTCAATCCGCAACAGTAAACTGCCTAATCCTAACGTACTTGGTAATGTCGGAAGTTTCTTTAAAAACCCTGTTGTCAGCGCCGAAAAAGCTGCCGATTTATTGCAGCAATACCCCAATATGCCACGCTATCCGCAGCCTGACGGTTCGGTCAAACTCGCGGCCGGCTGGCTGATTGACCAATGCCGTCTGAAAGGCCATCAGATCGGCGGTGCGGCAGTGCATGACAGACAGGCTTTGGTTTTGGTGAATAAAAACAATGCGTCCGCTCAAGATGTCCACCAGCTGGCACAATATGTTTGTAATACAGTATTTACTCAATTTCAGGTAGAATTACACGCAGAACCCAACTGGCTGCCGACTTCATACAGCCTATAAAACAAAGGAGTGTATCCCATGCCGCGCATTGCTAAAGTCAACACTTACACACGAATCATCAATGCCAGCCTCGCCTTGTTCAACGAAGAAGGCGAGCGCAATATCAGCACCAACCATATTGCCGCCCACTTGGGCATCAGCCCGGGCAACCTCTACTACCATTTCCGCAACAAAGACGAAATCATCGTCCAATTGTTTAAGCGTTACAGCGATGCCCTGCTTGCCTACCTTAACGAAGCCGTATTGCCGTCTAATGTTGAAGACTCCATCAACTACATGGCCGGTATTTATGATGTGATGTGGGAATACCGTTTCCTTTTCAGCGATGTGAACACCCTGCTTGCCCGCAGTGCCGAATTATTGGGCGAACACAATACCTTTACCCAAGCCAAAGTGTCCCCGCTGTTGGTCAACCTGCTGACCCAGCTCAACGGGCTGAACATCATCAGCGCAGACCAAACCGCCATGAACGACCTCGCCGTCAATATGTGGATGGTAACAAAATACTGGTTCGACTTCGACAGCTCCCTGCGCGGTCGCGCCAAGTTGACCGAAGATTCCAAAGTACGGGGCATCAGCCGCACACTCAGCCTGTTGCGCCCTTACCTCCTACCGGAACACCGTGCCGAATTCGACCAAAAAATCGGCAGCAACCATTGATTTTTCCATACAAAGGCCGTCTGAAAACGTGGCTTTAACCAAGTTAAAGCTATTTTCAGACGGCCTGTTAATTTTCGGATGCTTTATTTATGCACCTTCCCGATATTTCCATTCTCGGCTTAGGCTATCTCGGCCTGCCGCTGGCACAAAAATGTTATGAGCAAGGCAGTCAGGTAGCCGCCGTCAAACGCAACCTGACCTCCGACGACATCAATCTGCCGATTGAACTCAACATCATCGATTTGAATCAAGATGATATTTTTCACAGTTCGGCATTGTGGCAAAACCATATCAACAAGCCGACATGGTTCTGCCTGCTTCCGCCTTCGTCATTAAACCATTACGCCGATACCCTGAAAAAATGGATTCAACTTGCCGAGCAGTCCAAGGTAAAACACATCATCTTTACCAGCAGCACCAGCGTGTATGGCAACCAAGCACGCATATGCGATGAAACCACGACGCCCGATCCGCAAACTGAATCCGCCTGTCAAATCCTTGCGGTTGAACAAGCCTTATTTGAAAGCGCCGTCCCCCATATCGACATACTGCGACTGGGCGGACTTTATTCTGCCGATCGTCATCCCGTTACCAAGCTGGTTCAAAAAACACGCATTCAAGGCGGCAATCAACCCGTCAATATTCTTCATAAGGATCTTGCCGTCCAAATCCTTTTTCAGACGGCCTGCCAAGCTGACGGCAAGCGTATCCGCAATATTGTCGAACCCCGCCACCCAAGCCGGGCCGAATTTTATGCTGCCGAAGCGGCCAAACTCGGCCTGCCGGCTCCTGATTTCATCGTTGATGACAAAAGCAACGGCAAAATTGTAAATACCGTTTGCGCAGACGGGCTAAGCCTGTAAAATTGCGACTCAACCCATTAATCCGTTTCAGACGGCATTCAGAGTAAACCATGTCCGCCCTTTTTCCTCTTATCAACCACCTGATACAGCAAAATCCAGAGCAACAACGCGAGCTGTCTGAATTTGCAGACAGCATCATCTGCATCAGCCTGACCGGTTTCAGACTGACCGGACGCATCAGCGAACAAGGTTTTCTTGAAACCGCAAACGAAACCGCCGACACCAACATCACATTCCACAACAGCGCCATCCAAAAAATCCTCCAAGGCGGTCAGCCAGGCGTGGGCGACATCAGCCTCGAAGGCGACTTGGTATTGGGCATGTCCGTCCTTCCTATTTTGGGTGGACTGCGCTATTATCCAAGCGAAGATTTGGCGCGTGTATTCGGTCATGTGGCCGCAGAAAACATCAGCTCGCGTGCCGGCGACATCGGCCGCACCATGAAAAAAATCGGCAAAAGCATTGCCGAACAAATCGGCGACTTTTCACGCGAACCCGAATCCCCTGTTATCGACCAAGCCACGCTTGCCGCATGGTTGGAAGAAGTGGACAAACTGCGTGACGACGTTGCCCGCCTAAACGAACGCCTCGACCGTCTCGAGCGCGATATCTGGATAGATTAGACACTTAATTTCAGACGGCCTACTACCATGAAAAGCCCATTTAAAAACATCGGTATCGTTACACGTCCCAATACGCCCGAAATTCAAGATACCGTCCACACATTGGTTTCTTTTCTGCGCGAAAACGGCTTCACCATCTATCTGGATGAATTGAGCGTAGAAGAACACTGCGTCTATATCCAAGATTCCGCCTACTGCGAAACCGTAAACAAAGCCCAGCTGGGCAAATACTGCGACCTCGTCGTTGTACTCGGCGGCGACGGCACCTTCCTCTCCGCCGCCCGTGAAGTAGCCCCTCGCGCCGTCCCCATCATCGGTATCAATCAAGGCCACTTGGGCTTCCTCACCCAAATCTCACGCGACACCATGGTTGAGGGCATCCGCCCCGTACTGGAAGGAAAATATCTGCCTGAAGAACGCATCCTTATCGAAGCCAGCATCATTCGTGACGGTGAAACCATCGAACGCGCCCTCGCCCTCAACGATACCGTACTGTCTCGTGGCGGCGCAGGCCAAATGATTGAATTTGAAGTCTTTATCAATCAAGAATTTGTCTATACCCAACGTTCGGACGGCCTGATTATTTCCACACCGACAGGTTCGACCGCCTACGCACTTGCCGCCGGCGGCCCCATCATGCAGGCCGGTCTGCACGCCTTCACGCTTGTGCCTATCTGCCCGCAATCCATGACCAACCGTCCGATTGCCATCCCCGACACCAGCGTGATTGAAATTCTCATTACCAAAAGCGGCGACGCACGCGCACATTTTGACGGACAATCCCATATCGACGTACAAAACTTCGACCGCATCATCATCCGCCGCTATCACAATCCCTTGCGCGTGCTCCATCCTACCGATTACCAATACTTCAAAACCCTGCGCCAAAAGCTGCATTGGGGCGAACAATTGATTTAAACAACTTCCATAAACAGGCTTACCATGAAAACCATTTCAAAAACCTTAATCATTGCACTGTGTGCCCTTTCCTCCCTATCCGTCTCCGCGCACGGCATGCACAAAAGCAAACCCTTGTCCTTTGAAGAATTGCCGAAAATCTGCCAGCAATACTTTACCCGAGCGGATGCGTGTTACCAAAAAGCAGGTGATAAAGCATCGTTCCAACGCGACAACACAAAATACCTGCGCCAAATCCTGCCTGCCGCCGACGTAGGCCAACGTGAACGCATGTGCCAAATTGCCATGGATACATTCGCCGAAAAAACAAAAAACTTGAGCTGCGAATAAAGACTTCTGTCTTAGCTCTAGCAATTTCTGATTTCATAAAAAGGCCGTCTGAAACATTGGATTGTTTCAGACGGCCTGATTACAAGGTTCTTACCTATTAAGAAGAAACCACAAAATCCACTGTATGCGCTTCACTGTAACCAGGGATTTCCAGCTTTTCTATCATGCGGTGCAACACATCATTCGGAACAGAATGTTCGCGGTTACGGTTTTGCGATAGTAATTGCGTGTAAGGAACTTCCAAATAAATGAGATGCACGCGTGCGCCGTAATCGGCAAACATCGGCAGCCATTTGCTGCGCAGGTCGCGGTTAAGATTGGTCGCATTAAAGACAAATGACGTACGGGCTCGCAGGTATTCTTTTGCCTGCTCTTTACCCAAACGCACTGCTTCGGCGGTATGTTTGGAATCTGCAGGATTGAGTTTGCGCTCACGGCGAATCTCATCCAGCGACAGCATAGGCAGATGGGCAAGATGTTGCCTGATGTAACTGTCTTTGCCGCTACCTGCTATGGCGCACATGGCGTACACATCAAAGGTCTGATCATCAAATGGCTGATAATCCGGCATTTCGCTACGGCCGTTAAGATAGAGATAGCGTCCGTAGTCGCTAGCAAAAGTACGTGCCTCACCCCAACAAGCATTTTCTTCACAGAGTTCACGAAATAAATCAATGCGCAGCAAAATATCCTGTTGATCGCAACATATACGACCCAGTACATCAGCTTTAGCAAGCATGGCAAGATGCGCAGTATTGACCTGCAAACTGGCCGCTATGACAGCTCGCTCAGGATTAGGCTTGTTAATCGCCCATAAGGGCAATCCGTGCAAGCGCACGAGTTTGGCGATTGCTTCTCTTACAGCAAACGGAGCGGCAAGTTCGGTATACAGTAAAGTACGGGCGGTATGCTCGCCTTTTTTTGCGTGATGCGGCGAAACGATACGCTCTTTGCCGTTTTCTATTTCACGCTTAGTCGTACTGCGTTTTTCCACATCATGCAGCATGGCGGCAGCAAACAGAATATGCTGCTCCTGTTCATCAAACGCTTGAAACTCGGGCAGTTGTAAAAGGGCTTCGCACACCATTTTGGTATGCGTAAATACATCGCCTTCGGCATGCCACTCAGGGTCTTGCGGAACATCCTTCATATCGGCAAACCAGCTGAAACGACGTTCTAAGGCTTGCCAATCAGGAAGTTGACCGGGTATGTAATCTGGGAATGTCCACATAATTGTCTTTCTTATTATTGGATAATTGGACTTCAGGCCGTCTGAAACTGCCAGCTTTGCCAATGGTATTTGTCGTAATCGATAAGACGGGCAGGCTTCCAAGTTTTCGTCCAATGAACGTCGGTTTTAACGTGTTTGGCTCGCACCAATTTGAAAAGATTATCAAATTCATTGAATTGAACAGGCAGGTTGCCGTTGTTGGTGGCAAAATCAGCGGCGTTCCGGATAACGAAACCTTCACTGCATGCCGCTCCTGTTTTCGGATCGTAGCCGCCAAGCTTACCGGCAGTTTTTACGCTGTCTGTCCACGGCTCTCCCAAATTAGCGGCAAGCCATTGCGCTAAAGCAATATCTTCATTGGCGTATTTTTGAGTGAAATCTGCAAGAGGCTGGACAATGGGTATTTCTGGCACAGTCGGAAAATCAAACAGCTGCGCATAAAATTTAACCTCTTCCCATGAAAGCCAATGTCCGCCACGGCGGACTGCAAACAGGTAAAAATAGCTTTCCAGTTGCGAATAGGCAATCGAATGAATGCCATACATATTCTCGCCAAAAAGTTCAAGATCGCCTAAATCATCTTTGATTTGCTGCCATCGTTGCAGCAAAGGTTTATCCCACGGATGCTGGGTAGGCGCAGCATGACTACGGGCATAGAAGCCGTGTGCGGCAAAGCAGTTGTTTTGCCCATCTAATTTTTCGGTTAAAACCAATTTCGGCAGTGAGGCAAAATATGAAAGAAAGCCGCGCGGCATAAAACGGTCGTCAGAGGTGGTACCAAGGCTGATGGGAGCGTGCAGGCTGCGGGCGTATTTTTGAGGTTCGGTTGTCGTCATAATATTTTTTCCTTTTTATTTATTTTTTAATTTTCTTTTCAAGTGTTCCCAGCTACTTGTTACATTTTCCCCACCATATTTCCTTGTTTGGAAACCAAAAGTTGGTCGATTTTCAAATTTTCAGTATCGATGATTTCAAACTTATAACCGGCATAAACCAGAAAATCCGTACGCTTCGGGATTTTGCGCAGGGAATACATCATAAAGCCAGCGATGGTTTCATAATTTTCCGAATTGGGAAACTCTTCAATATCCAGCGCGCGCATGACATCGGTAAGCGGCGTGGCGCCATCTACCAACCATGTATCTTCGGTACGGCGGATGATTTGCGGCTCTTCTTCGGTATTGACCAGCTCGCCCATAACAATGCTCATCACATCTTTCAGCGTTACCACCCCAACCACCAGCGCGTATTCGTTCACTACTACGGCGAAGTCTTCACCGGAAGTTTTGAAGGTCTCCAATACATCATAAAGCGACAGCGTATCGGGGATAAACAAGGCTTTGCGCAACACGCGCTTATCGGTCAGGCGGACGTCTTTTTCTTTTAAAAACAAAGTCAGCAGCGTGTGCGATTCGATATAGCCGATAACGCGTTCCAAATCGCCGTCGCACACGAGGAATTTATTGTGCGGTTTGTCCGACATTATTTCCAATACGGTATCGCTGTCATCGTGTTTATCGAAATAGGCGATGTATTCGCGCGTGCTCATGGTGGAAGTGACCGTACGCTCCTGCATATCGAAAATGTTTTCAATCAGATAGTGTTCTTGTTCTTTCAATACACCAGCCTGCGCGCCTGCATCAACGACGGCATAAATATCTTCCGAGGTCAGCTGCTCCTGACGGACGGTTGAGATTTTGAAAAGTTTGAATATTGCGTTTGCCAATCCGTCAAAAACCCAAACAAGGGGCTTTAAGATAAAAATCAAAAACATCATTGGACGGACAATGCGTACCGCCACCGCTTCGGGATGGGTCATTGCCATGCGCTTGGGCATCAGGTCGGCAATTAAAATAAAGCTGCCTGTAACCAGCGAGAAAGTTAGTAAAGAGGCAACTGTGCTGCCCCAACTGCCTGCGTTCTCCAAAAGTTTGCCAAAATAGGGACGTATTGCCGCCTCGCCGACAATACCGGCAAGAATGGCGACGGCGTTCAAACCGATTTGGACAACGGTAATAAAACTGCCCGGCTGTTGCTGCATATTGATTACGTCAAGCGCGCGCGTATCGCCGCCGTCTTTCGCCATGACCTGCAATTTGATTTTGCGTGCCGAAGCCAGCGCAAGTTCGGAACAGGATACAAACGCGCTAATGACAATCAGCAGGCACAATAATAGTAAGGCTTCAAAAATATTCATGAAAAAGTGTGTGTATGGTATAGGTTAAAAATATTCAAACAGCAAAGGCCATCTGAAAAATTCAATTTGATTTTAGATTTGCGTTTTATTTGTCAGTGATGCGTGAAGTAAATGATGTTTTGGAATAAATTTTACTTAGAAGTAAGTCATATTTTTTTCAGATAATCTTGAGGAAAACCTCATTATCTAGACAGATAAGGCACGACACTTTCCTTCAATATTTCTATCAACTCTTCATCCATGTATCTGTAATCATCAGGAATATCTAAAACAATCATTTCCTTATATTGCAAAGCACGGGGAAACTGTGCCAGCAGACGGCTCTTATGTTTTTGTTCCATCACGAAAATCTTATCCGCCCATGCAATATCATCTATGGAAACAGTATGCCGCGCATTGGGGCTGGTCCCTGCAGAACGTGCCTGTACATTTGGATAACGTCGAAATACGGTTTCAGCGGTAGGACTGCGCCATTGGTTACGACTACAAATAAAAAGTGCATTCATAAAAATTAAAAAAGGCGGAAAGTATCCGCCTTGTGAAAACCATCTCGATTGAATCGAAAATGTATCTTTTGAGTTAATCAAACCATTCAGCATCAAATTCATGCTGTCTGAACGGATAAATAAAACCCAGTTTTTGTGCACGTTTGATTTTATTGCTGCGGAGATACATCAAATCCCACTTTTTTTCGGGTTTATATTTCAAAGGATTTTTGCCATGTACACGATGACTAGGGCGTTGCTCTTGATGTCGTCGCCATGCACGGCTACGACCTTGATCTAAACTGTCCATTATCTGCTTTCTAATTTTGTTTCGGAAATCGGGTTCAGCAGCCGCGATTTTTTATGTATTCGATTATTCGGCAAGAAAATAGGATGACAAAATTATAGCGAAATTAAAGATATAATGCCAATATTAAACAATTTATCACGCTCAAAATAGCCAAAGGCCGTCTGAAACTTGAGACACATTTACTGTTTTAATCATCCAGCGCATCTTCATCCAAGGATTTCAACCATTTCAGCTTTTCGCCAATTTTGATTTCCAGTCCGCGCGGAACGGGTTGATAGAAATCGGGTTCGTCCAAGCCGTCGGGCATATAGCTTTCGCCGGCGGCGTAGGCGTTAGGTTCATCATGGGCATAGCGGTATTCGCGTCCGTAGCCCAATTCTTTCATCAACTTGGTCGGGGCGTTGCGCAGATGGACAGGCACTTCGTCGCTAGCATTTTCTTTGACAAAACGGCGCATTTGGTTGTATGCCTTGTAGCCCGCGTTGGATTTCGCGGCGGCAGCAAGGTATAACACGGCTTGCGCCAGTGCGAGTTCCCCTTCTGGCGAGCCTAAGCGCTCATAAGTAGTGGCGGCATCATTGGCAATCGTTAAGGCACGCGGATCGGCCAAGCCGATGTCTTCCCATGCCATGCGGACAATGCGGCGGGCAAGATAGCGCGGGTCGGTACCGCCGTCGAGCATACGGCAGAACCAATACAATGCCGCATTGGGATGCGAACCGCGTACGGATTTGTGCAGCGCAGAAATTTGGTTGTAGAAACTCTCACCGCCCTTATCAAAACGGCGGATTTGCGCACCCAAGCTGTCGGCGAGAAATTCGGCGGTTAAGGTTTTCAGACGGCGTGTATCGGCAGCGCGTAAAAGTTGCTCGATCAAGTTCAACAATCTGCGTGCATCGCCATCGGCAGCATTCACGAGCAATTCTTGCGCATCCACTTCAATCGTAAACTCTTGGTATTCAGGCAAAGCCAATACTTTGGCGATCAGCTTCTTCAGGTCGTCTGAAGACAAGGATTGCAAGACATAAACCTGCGCCCTACTGAGTAATGCCGGATTGACTTCAAATGACGGGTTTTCCGTTGTAGCGCCGATAAAGGTTAACAAGCCGCTTTCGACATAAGGCAAAAATGCATCTTGCTGCACTTTGTTAAAACGGTGTACCTCGTCAACAAACAAAATCGTCGCGCGCCCTTGCTGCAAGGCAATTTCAGCTTGCTCGATTGCCTCGCGTATGTCTTTTACGCCTGAAAATACGGCAGAAACAGGCAGAAACTGAGCATTGAAACTCTGCGCCAAAATCCGTGCCAGCGTGGTTTTTCCTACACCCGGCGGCCCCCACAGCAACATAGAATGCGGCTTTCCACCCTCAACTGCCACGCGCAGCGGCTTGCCTTCGCCGATTAAATGCTGCTGCCCGATAACGTCATCAAGCATATGCGGGCGCAGGCATTCGGCAAGCGGCGCCTCGGGTTGGCGGGTAAAGAGGTCAGACATGGCAGTTTCCGTGAAAGAGGTTTTTCAGACGACGTGGATTATAGCAGGTCGTCTGAAAGGAGGATTAACGCTCTTTGGGCATAATATCAATATAGTTTTTATTCAAAATTTGCAGGAATTTCCCACTGATAACGATACATTCTGTTGCTAATTTTGCGGCTTCCTTTTTTCCTTTGTTGTTTTCAGCAGTCGGTGGGCAGAAAACTTTGGTGTCACCTAAGTTCCAAGCCATATAGCCGTATAGGGCGTTGTTGCGTTGTTCGGGGATTGAAGAACAGGTAATACCTTTTTTTTCTTTTTCTTTTTCTGAAAGAGCAGAACATTTAAATTTTTGTTTTAATTTAAATAAATCATTCTTATCGAGCCCGTTGATTTCTTGAGTTCCGTTGTTATGCTGGAAATTATTGTGCAATAAGTACCATGAAGAATTTTTAGGAATTTCCACAAATCGAACAGGATAAAGTATATGTATTGCAGAGTTATTAGAATAAAAAAGCAAAAGTAAAAATGACAAAAAAGAAAGAAAAATAGGAAGCGTATAAACAGAGATATTTTTTCCTTTGATACTATTGCTTTTATTTATTTCATCTGCTACGAATTTGATATTTAGGAATATAAAAAAGCTTAAGCAATATAAGTACATGTATTGTGTTAATCCATTAGGTATCCAATCATATGCTAAGATTATGAAAATGAAAGGGTAAAAAAACATTGTAAATGATATAAAAAGCAAGATTAACAGTACAAATAGGGTGAGTTTGATAGTACTCAGAAATGAAATTACTCTTTCTTTAGTATAGTTGTAATCTGCTAATGAGCCTAGTATAAGAATGAGCGGGGTTGTCGTTACAGTTATGAAGATTAAACAAGTAAAATAAAATATAGTATATAAAATTTGGAAAAAATAAATTTTAATAAATTTGATAAGCTTTAGAATTATATTTTGCTTTTTATTGTCAAAACAGTTATTTGATGGTAGTATATATTTTAAAAATTTAAAAAAAATATAGATATTTTCCTGTAGTAGGTAAAAAATACAGGGTATTGTCAATGTAAGTATAGAAAGAGCATGAATTGGTAAGTTGTCTTTATTTCCAAAGTATTCCATAATTATAAGTAATGTAATTAGAATAGGGAAGCTTGAAGCTAAGGCGTATAAAGGTAAATTTAGTTTTTTTAGCTTCTTCCCTTTTTTTTCATATTCGCTAGACATGTTTAGTAGAAAATAAGGGGATACAAAAGGAAAAATGAAAACTATAAGAATTAGAGCAAAAACAAATAAACTAGTAGTTAAACTGGAAGAAGAAGTCATGGCATCAGGAAAGATGCTAGATTGTTCAATGAAATCTAAATAGCGATGAGTTAAAAAGCTTCCAAGTATTAATCCAAGCGCAGCCAAAGCTGCAAAAAATTTACCAATTATTTCTAAATAGTCGATAAATCTTGCTTTTTCCTTCTCTTCTGAAGATTTTAGAAGTAATAGTGATCTAAGTTGTTTCTGTTTGTTTTTCTTAAAATGATTCATGTCTAAAAATGCCCCATTTTTAAATAAATATCGAAATTATACCCGACTTTCCCCAATCCCCCATCTCACACTGCTTACGGTATAATACGCGTTTGTTTAAAGACTTTGCGGGGCGTTTCAGACGACCTTGCGGCAAGGGATGGCTATGAATATAAAAAAGATTGTTGCCGTTGCTTCTGTGGCGGTGTTGTTAGGCGGTTGCGCTTATGATTCTGATTCGGCGTTCGGCGGTTTGGGCGGCGGTACGGGGATTGGCGGCAGCGTGGTGAAAATGGCGGTCGATCATCAATGCCGTTCGGAGTTGAACAAGCGCAATGAGTGGCGTTTGGTCGCGCTGACGATGAGTGCGGACAAACAGCGCGAGTGGGAAGATAAAATCTGCGGCTGCGCGAGCGAGGAGGCGCCGAATCAGGTGTCCGCGCAAGAGTTGATGGATGTTTTGAATCCTTCTTCGCGCGATCGGGCGATTGCGTCGGTAACGGTGAAAACCGTCAATGCTTGTTTCAAGCGTCTGTATAGATAATGTTTTTCAGACGACCTCTGTGTATTGGGGTTGTCTGAAAGTTTATAGTGGATTAAGGTCGAGATAGGGCAGCTTGCAGGATGGTTCGCAGGCGGATTTTCTGTTTTGACCGGCAATATTTTTGTTTTTATAGAGAAGAAATCATGAAATATATCAGCACCCGCGGTGCAACCGCACGCAAGCAATTCAGCGAAGTTTTATTGATGGGTTTGGCTCCTGACGGCGGTTTGATGCTGCCTGAGCAATACCCTCAGATCGACCGTGCTACCTTAGACCAATGGCGCACACTCAGCTATCCTGAGCTGGCGTTTGAAGTCATGAGCCTGTTTGCCACCGACATCCCTGCTGATGATTTACGCGACATCATCAACCGCACCTACACCGAAGAAGTATTCGGTACCAAAGCCATTACTCCGGTGCGTACACTTTCAGACGGCATCAAAATCCAAGCCCTCTCCAACGGCCCGACTTTGGCATTCAAAGACATGGCCATGCAATTCTTGGGCAATGCGTTTGAATATGTATTGAACAAAGAAGGCAAAGAACTCAATATCTTAGGCGCCACCAGCGGCGACACCGGCTCTGCCGCCGAATATGCCCTGCGCGGTAAAAAAGGGGTCAACGTCTTCATGCTGTCGCCGGAAGGCAAAATGAGCGCATTCCAACGCGCGCAAATGTTCAGCCTGCAAGATGCCAACATCCACAACATCGCTGTTGAAGGTATGTTTGACGACTGCCAAGACATCGTCAAAGCCGTACAAAACGATGCCGAATTCAAAGCCAAATACCACATCGGCACAGTCAACTCCATCAACTGGGGCCGCATTGTCGCCCAAGTCGTGTACTACTTTGCCGGTTATTTCAACGCCACTTCGAGCAATGACGAAAAAGTCAGCTTCTGCGTACCAAGCGGCAACTTCGGCAATGTCTGCGCCGGTCATATCGCCCGTCAAATGGGTCTGCCCATCCACCGCTTGATTGTCGCCACCAACGAAAACGACGTACTGGACGAATTTTTCAAAACCGGTGCATACCGTCCGCGCAATAGCGAACACACCCACGTTACTTCCAGCCCGTCCATGGATATTTCCAAAGCCTCCAACTTCGAGCGTTTTGTGTTTGACCTGATGGACCGCGATGCGGACGAAATCAAAACCTTATGGGCTGAAGTAGGCTCCGGCAAAGGTTTCAATTTGGAATTTGTGTTAAACAAAGTACATCAACAATATGGCTTTGTTTCCGGCAAATCAACCCATGCCAATCGCCTTGCCACCATCAAACAGGTTTACGAACAAGACCGTGAATTGATTGATCCTCATACTGCTGATGGCGTCAAAGTAGCGCGTGAAGTTCGCGAAGCCGGCGAAACCATTGTCTGCCTCGAAACCGCATTGGCTGCCAAATTTGAAGCCACCATCCATGAGGCTGTCGGCGAAGTTTCCATTCCCCGCCCTGCCGCATTGGAAGGCTTGGAAAATCTGCCGCAACGTGTCCGTGTTGTCCCTAATAACGCAACGACAGTAAAAGACATCATTAAGGAAGCTCTGGCTTAATCGGCTGTCTTTGACGACTGAAGAGGCCGTCTGAAACTTTTTTCAGACGGCCGCGACTGGTGTTTGAGAAGTGAGTAATGTTATTACCAATCCTACCGCATTACAGTTGTTCTCAATATAAAATCAAGGTGTTAAAACAATACCAACTCCTTTTGACTTTCAATTGCAAACATTGTAATGACAGATATTTTCGTTTAGAATTGCATGTTTGCTCTAAATCTGGATTGATATGCAGACAACACAAGCCACATCCAACTGGGAGCTGTACAAGCGTTTGCTTGGATATTTAAAAAGCTATTGGAAGATGTTTATCGTCTCCGTAGTGGCCATGCTGATTGTCGCCGGTACGATGCCGGCTTTCGGTTACTTGCTCAAACCTTTGATTAATGAAGGTTTTGTCGATAAAAACATGAAAAGCATGTCATGGTTGCCGCTGGCAATTGTGGCGCTGTTTTTCATTCGCGGCCTGTTCAACTTCATCAACGAATATTGCACGACGTATCTGTCCAGCCACTTGGTGCAGCGCTTGCGCGGTGAAATGTTCAACAAAATGATGCACCTGCCGACTTCGTATTTCAGCAGCAATACCGGCGGCCGTTTGATGTCTCGTATCTTGAACGACGTCAATCAAATTACCGATGCAGGGTTTAACGTCATTACCGTGATTGCCAAAGACGGCGTGAGCGTAGTCGGCCTATTGGGCTTGCTGACTTATCTGAACTGGCGTTTGACCCTGATTACTTTTATCATCTTGCCGGTTGTTGCTGTATGTATCCAAACAGTCAGCAAACGCCTGCGCAAACTGTCTGCCAACAACCAAATTTATCTTGGCCAGCTGATGCAGGTCTTGGGCGAAAGCATTAATGGTGAACGCGTTGTAAAAATCTACGGCGGCCAAGATTATGAAAACCGCCGCTTCGACCGTATTGCCAATGATGTTCGCCGCAACCTGCTCAAACAGGTTTCCGCCAGCTCTGCCGGTACCGGCATTACACAATTAATGGCTTCGGTTGCACTGGCTGCGATTATTTACGCAGCCGCACGCCAAGCCGGACTTTCCGGCTTTAGCGCAGGCGATTTTATGTCGTTTTTGTCCAGCATGATCATGATGTTTGACCCCATCAAACGCATGACCGGCGTGATGCAGTCACTGCAACGCGGTTTGGCGGCGGCAGAAAGTGTCTTTACCTTTTTGGATCAACCCGAAGAAAGCAACGAAGGCAAACAGATCCTCAGCCGAAACCCTGGCGATATCGAATTTTGCGATGTTGTACACCGCTATCCTGAAGCCGAACGCAACAGCTTAAACCACATCAACCTGCTTGTACCGCAAGGCAAAGTTACCGCATTGGTTGGCGCATCAGGCTGCGGCAAAACCACCTTGGCCAATATGTTGCCGCGCTTCCTTAATCCGGATGAAGGTAAGGTTTTGATTGGCGGCGTCAACATCAATGAATATACACTCGAAAGCTTGCGCAGCCGTATGGCATTCGTCGGCCAAAACGTTGTCCTGTTTAATGGTACGATTGCTGAAAACATTGCCTATGCTCAAGCTGACAAATTCAGTGAAGAAGAAATTATCAATGCTGCAAAAGCCGCGAATGCTTGGGAATTTATCCAAAAAATGCCACAAGGCTTGCACACTGAAGTTGGCGAAAACGGTTTAAAACTGTCCGGCGGCCAACGTCAACGCCTCGCCATTGCGCGTGCGCTTTTGAAAAATGCGCCGATTTTGATTTTGGACGAAGCCACCAGTGCATTGGATAATGAATCCGAACGTTTGGTACAAACTGCATTGGAAAACCTGATGCAAAACCGTACCACATTGGTGATTGCCCACCGACTTTCGACCATCGAAAAAGCCGACAACATCGTTGTCATGCACGAAGGCAATGTCGTCGAACAAGGCACTCATCATGAATTGATCAACGCAGGTGGACGCTATTCCGACCTGCACAGCCTCAGCGAAAAATCAGCCAAACCGGCAAGCAAGTAGCTGAACACCATATTCCATTCTTTTTATTAACCTTGGCCGCCCCGACCTATCCTTTTCAGACGGCCTTATCCGACAGGAAATATCAATGGCAGCATTCAACACCCAGAAAGTCTTGTCCGTACACCACTGGACCGACGCTTACTTCACTTTCACCTGCACCCGTGACGAATCTTTGCGCTTTGAAAACGGCCAATTCGTCATGGTCGGCCTGATGGTAGACGGCAAACCACTGATGCGCGCATACAGCGTGGCTTCCGCCAACTGGGAAGAGCATCTGGAATTTTTCAGTATCAAAGTACAAGACGGCCCATTGACCAGCCGCCTACAACACCTTAAAGTCGGCGACGATGTCCTTATCAGTAAAAAACCGACCGGTACATTGGTTGCCGGCGACCTGAATCCGGGCAAACACCTCTACCTCTTGAGCACCGGTACCGGTATCGCCCCTTTCTTGAGCATTACCAAAGACCCTGATGTTTACGAGCAATTCGAAAAAATCATCTTGGTTCACGGCGTACGCTACAAAAAAGACTTGGCATACTACGACCGCTTCACCAAAGAATTGCCCGAACACGAATACTTGGGCGACTTGGTTAAAGAAAAACTGATTTACTACCCAATCGTTTCACGCGAAGAATATGTACATCAAGGCCGTCTGACCGATTTGATGCGCAGCGGCAAACTCTTTGAAGACATCGGCCTGCCTAAAATCAATCCGCAAGACGACCGCGCCATGCTGTGCGGCAGCCCTGCCATGTTGAAAGACACCTGCAGCGTCTTGGACGAATTCGGCCTGACCGTTTCTCCGAAAACCGGCGTTCGCGGTGACTACCTGATTGAGCGCGCATTCGTCGATCAATAACGTATCTCCGGCAACAGGCCGTCTGAAACCCTTCTTTCAGACGGCCTAAACCTTAATAATTTATCCCACATTATGCCTACTCTACTCATCATCCGTCCGTCCAACCGTCCACAGCAAGATATCCAAACCTGCCATGCAGCCGGTTGGCAGGCTCAGGTATTGAGTCCGATTGAAATAGAGTTGGATCATTCGGCGCTAAAAAAACTTCCCGAACAATTCAAGCAAGCCGATGTGGTGTTTTGGGTCAGCCCGACCGCTATTGAAACTGCAGTACCGTGTCTGACCTTTTCAGACGGCCCTAAAGTACACATTACCGTCGGCCAAACCAGCCAACATACTTTGGCACAATTCTCCCCCTATTCCGCCTTCTCTCCCGAAGATGGTAACGACAGCGAAGCCGTCTTGAGAATGCCTATTTGGAAAACCCTGCCACCCAACGCCCGAGTTCTAATCATTCGAGGCCATGGAGGCCGTGATTTTCTAGCAGACAAACTGACCGAACTGGGTTTCCAAATCAACATCGCCGAAATCTATTTCAGACGGCCACACGCCATCGATTGGCAGAACTTTAAAACTGAAGACATCGCCGCCGCCTACGTTACATCCGGCGAACTTGCGCGCGAATTTTTCCATCAGATTCCGCCACAATTTTCCCGATTCTTCGAATCCTTGCTATACTTTACCCACCATCCGCGCATTGCCGATGCGCTTCGCATCGTCGGTGCTAAACATGTAGAAACCGTCACTTCTTTATCCGCTGCACTTTCATCCATACCACAAAGGAGCCAAGCAGTGAACCCTGTCGAAGACAATAAAGATACCCAACAAGTTGCCAATACGGCAGCTCCGGCGCCTGAACGTTCTGAAAACACCAGGCCGTCTGAACAAATCAAACCTACCCAACCTCAGCAAGTGGAGGCGAGCATGCCCGAGTCCAACAATCTCCCACAAAACAACGCCCCTGTTATCATCAAACAATCTGGCGGCAAAGCCTTGGCCGCAGGTGCGATCGTCTTGGCACTGCTTGGCCTAGGCGCGAGCGGATTCCTGTTTGTACAGGGTCAAAATGTTTTAAAAAACCAAGAGCTCGAATTCAACCAAAAAATCGACAAAGCTGCGTTAGGCGAATCTGAAAACGCCAGCCTTTTAAAAGACAACCTCAACCGCCAAACCGCTATTCAGGCCGAGTTAGACCGCCTGAACAACGGTCAAAAAAACAATAGCGATCAAATTCTACAAACTCAGAAAGCTTATCAAGAGCTGCTCAAAGGCCGTATCAACTGGCTGGTCGACGAAGCCGAATCGATGTTGAACACTGCTTCGCAACAATTGATGCTGTCAGGCAACCTACAAGGCGCGGTCAGCGTATTGGAACACATCGACAGTCGCTTAAGCCGTTTTGAACAGCCTGAGCTTATCCCCATCAAGCAAGCCATCAGCAATGATTTGGCCGCGCTGAAAAACCGTCCTTATGTCGATATTTCCGCTACTGCCTTGCGTATCGACCGTTTGGAAACCGGTATTTCCGGACTGCCTTTAGTCTTGGACGGCGTATTAAAACCGGGTGCCGCACCTGTCGAAGCCGCTAATTCAGGCACTTGGTGGGAAAACACATGGGAAAAATCCCTCAATGCCCTCAAAGGCTTGGTTGAAGTCCGTCATCTGGACAGCAACGACGCCATGTTGATTTCACCCGATCAAACCTACTTCATCCGTGAAAACCTGCGCCTGCGCCTTTTGGATGCGCGCATTGCCCTGTTGCAACACAACGGCGAAGTGTATCAAAGCGATTTGAACAACGTTGAAGCAACTGTGAAGCAATACTTCGACAGCAAATCCCCTGCTACCCAGTCATGGCTGAAAGAGTTGGCCGAACTCAAAGCCCTTGATGTCCGCATGATTTCAGATGACAGCCTGAAAGCCAGCTTGAGCGCCGTTCGCGCTTATCAAGAAGGTTCGCGTACACAAATGACGACCGAAGAAGCTGCACAAACCCAAGCTACCGAGAAAACCGTTTCCGCTCCGGCTGCAACCACCGAGCAAGCCACAACTGCCGCACCGGCTGCCGCTTCCGCTCCTCAGTCTTTGGAAGCACCTGCATTGCCGTCTGAAAACAAAAAAGAACCGGCCGCCGAAGCTGCCAAACCACAAAACCAAACCAAGCCTGCTGCCAAAATTAAAGGAGAGCAAGCATGAAAACCGTCGTTTGGATTGTCATTCTGTTTGCCGCCGCCGTTGGTTTAGCGTTGGCTTCCGGCATTTATACCGGCAACGTGTACGTCGTGGTTGAGCAAACCATGCTGCGTATCAATCTGCATGCCTTTGTTTTAGGCCTGCTGTTGAGCGTATTCGTCTTGTATTTCCTGATTAAATTCGTGTTCGGCCTCTTGAACATTCCGGCGCGTATGCAACGCTTCGGTATTGCCCGCAAAGGCCGTCAGGCTTCTGCTTCTTTGAACAGCGCAGGTTTGGCATATTTTGAAGGCCGTTTTGAAAAAGCTGAGCAAGAAGCCGCCAAAGTCTTGCAAAATAAAGAAGCAGGCGACAACCGTACCCTGGCTTTGATGTTGGGCGCGCACGCGGCCGACCAAATGGAAAACTTCGAATTGCGCGACCGCTATCTGCACGAAATCGAACACCTTCCACAAAAGCAGCAACTGTCCCGTCATCTTTTGCTGGCCGAATCTGCACTGAGCCGCCGCGATTATCCGACTGCCGCACAAAACCTTGAAGCCGCAGCAAAAATCAATAGCAACTTAAGCCGCCTAGTCCGCCTGCAATTACGTTATGCCTTTGATCATGGCGATGCTTCAGATGTCTTGGCAAAAGCGGAAAAACTGGTCAAAGCCGGCGCCATCAACGATTATGAAGCCGAACAGTATCAAAATTGGGCATATCGCCGCCTCTTAAGCGAAGCAACCGATGCAGGCAGCCTGAAAGCTTGTTTGAAACACATTCCTGAAAGCTTGAAATCAGGCGAATTGTGTGTCGCGATTGCCGAAAAATACGAGCGTTTGGGTTTGTATGCCGATGCAGTCAAATGGGTTAAAACCTATTATCCGCAAACCCGCCAGCCCGAGCTTTTGGAGGCATTTGTCGAATCCGTGCGTTTCCTAAGCGAGCGCGAGCAACAAAAAGCCATCGACTTGGCAGATTCTTGGTTGCAGGAACAACCCGACAATGCACCGCTGTTAATGTATCTTGGCCAACTGGCCTACGGCCGTAAACTTTGGGGCAAAGCCCAAGGCTACCTCGAAGCCAGCATCGCCCTGCAACCAAGCGTATCCGCACATTTAGTCCTAGCGCGCGTGTTTGATGAAACCGACCAACCGCAAAAAGCGCAAGAACAACGCAATCTGGTTTTGGAAAGCGTGGCCGAAGAAGAACATCCGGCAGCCCTTCCTCAACCAAATTGATGTGCTGATTTTGTATTAAGCGACAGTATGAAATCTACAACAGAACCAACCATTTAATCATTTCAGACGGCCTCAATACATATCTAAGGCCGTCTGAACTTTGTCCAACACACCAAATCAGAAAGCCTATTTATCATGACTGCTCTGAAAAACGACACTTTCCTCCGCGCCCTGCTTAAACAGCCTGTCGAATACACACCTATCTGGATGATGCGCCAAGCCGGACGCTATCTGCCTGAATACAAAGCCACGCGCGCACGCGCAGGTAGCTTTCTCGATTTGTGCAAAAACACCGAGCTGGCGACCGAAGTCACCATCCAGCCTTTAGAACGTTTTGATCTGGATGCGGCAATTCTGTTTTCCGATATTCTGACCGTTCCAGATGCCATGGGTTTAGGCCTGTATTTTGCCGAAGGTGAAGGCCCAAAATTTGAACGCGCTTTGCAACACGAAGCCGACATTGCAAAACTGCAAGTTCCCGACATGGAAAAACTGCAATACGTCTTTGATGCCGTGACTTCCATCCGTAAAGCACTGGACGGCCGAGTTCCGCTGATCGGCTTCTCCGGCAGCCCGTTCACACTCGCCTGCTACATGGTTGAAGGCGGCAGCAGCAAAGAATTCCGCACCATCAAAACCATGATGTATTCGCGCCCTGATTTGCTGCATAAAATCCTCGACACCAATGCTCAAGCCGTTACCGCTTATCTCAACGCCCAAATCGATGCCGGCGCACAAGCCGTACAAATTTTCGACACTTGGGGCGGCGTGTTGAGCGATGCAGCGTTTAAAGAGTTCAGCCTGAAGTACATCCGACAAATCGTTGCCGGACTCAAACGCGAAAGCGAAGGCCGCCGCGTGCCTGTTATCGTATTTGCGAAAGGCGGCGGCTTATGGCTGGAAAGCATGGCAGAAATCGGCGCAGACGCATTAGGCTTGGACTGGACCTGTAACATCGGCGAAGCCCGCCGTCGCGTCGGCGAACAAGTTGCCCTGCAAGGCAATTTTGATCCATTCGCCCTCTTTGGCACACCGGAATCTATCCGCACCGAAGTCGCACGCATCCTTGCCGACTACGGCAACGGCAGCGGCCATGTATTCAACCTCGGACACGGCATCAACCAACACGCCAATCCGGAACACGCCAAAATCTTGGTCGATACCGTACACGAATTGTCCCGTCAGTATCACGCTTGATTGAGCGCGTAACGTAAAAGGCCGTCTGAAACCGTAGTTATTGTTTCAGACGGCCTCTTAGCTCAAACCTTGAGAACCGCATGCGTGCGTTCCGCACACATCCTACTTGTTGAGTTTAGATTTCATATGGGCTACGGCTTGCTCATGATTCATGGTTATTCTCCTTTTCTAGTTTGCAACAAGTTGAGGTTATCTAAAACAAGATTTAATTCAGTCATAAGCTTCTCATGATGAAAAATGTAAACATGGTTTTATATAACTTATTCTATTAATTATGTATTCAATAAACTCAAATCATCATTTGTTGGAATGGTAAGGTGATTTTCATTATTTCTAAATTCCCCACTAACATATTCTGAGAATGCACATGTTTTGCAGCAATAAACTAATCTATTAGTCTCGATTTCCTTCCATAAATCAAAACCATAGGTGCCATGGCAAATATTACATTCCATATCTGGTTCTTGAATAATAAATAAATTCTCTAAAAAATTTTGTAGCAATTGATAAATATATGGATTATTTCTTTGCATGGAAATATCTATTTCCCGTTTAAGAGCTTTTAAATCGTAAAAACTAATTAGTGATTTTTTTATTGGATAATTAGGGATATCTAAAATTTCTATATTCATAAATTCAGAAATATTTGAACCGTGATCTAAAAATTCTTTCTCTAAACTAGGATAATCATGTAACCATTTAAGAATTAAAGTTGCGAGTAAGATATGATCTACATTATTACCTATACCCTCTATTTTTTCTTTTAAAGAAAGTATTATTTTTTTTTTGCATAATTACTGCCCTTTCACTGGATATGTTGTGATTAAATTTCCCATTTTGTCAGTAAATATCTTAATATATCTAGTTGGTGTTCCTCCTTCCTTCAAACTAGTTATACCAATATTCTTACCAGTATCGACTACACGGACAAACTGACCGCCAGGGATGGCTGTTACTGGAGAGGATATCGTATTTCTACTTTGTAAAATAACTTTTAATTCATTTGGAGTTATTGAAAAAATAGAACGGCTATTTTCAACTGGCCTATAAAATGGCCGTCTATTAGAGTTAGCATAGATAGTGTCGCCGCCGCTCAAGCCGATAAATAAAGGTCGTCTGAAACAGTTTCCTAGTTTTCAGCCAACCTACATTGCATAATGAGGAGAATATCTTAAATAACCAAGTATCCTCAATCATAATTTAGAGAAATTATTTTTTCAGAGTCTAACTCTGTTAATATGATTAACTTATTAACTTTATCTATTTCCCAATCTGATATTATATCGGTAGATACTGAATTTTCTCTTGTTAATTTTTTATCTGTAATAATTGCACCCAACTCATGAATAATACAAATTTTTTGATTCTCTAATAAATAAATATCAAAAAATATGCCATCTATATTTAGCATATTAACTCTTAAATTTTGTATAGAAATACAAAAAACAACTGAATCAAATCCAATAAAAATATTTTTATCACCAAATATTAATACTTTTGGGAGAATGCTTATACAGGAAATAGCCAACCCAATACCTATATTGAATTCTTTATGAAAAGAAAGAATAAAACATCGATAAATTTCCTTTCCTTCCTCTCGTAGAATAATATATTTTTGATAGGTATTTAGTAAATAGTCTTCTAACTCTCTTATGGAATTATAAGGATATTTCGTTAATTTCATTATTTGAGACCTTTACAAAATTCCCAAAAATCCCCTAAATTCCGACCCAAGACATTTAGGGGATTTCTCATGAGTACCTTCTTCCAACAAATCGCACAAAACACATCGATCGTTTCCCACTATTGAAATTAGAGCAGGTCATTGATTGGCAGTTAACCAAGCCAGCAACTGCTTATTCAGTATACACGTTTCCGTTGCTATGTTAACCGTGTTGCACGAGCTGACAACCTTGGACTCTACAGCATTCTTTCCCCTCGTACTGATCGACCTACCCACAGGTGCAGCATTGACTGTATTGTTTAGTGGTTTAACACCCCAAAACCGACGAAAAACAAGACCTAAAGGCCGTCTGAAAGCAAAAACACAATTATCGTGTAAATTTGTTTTCAGACGGTTTTTCTATATACTTAATATCTGAAGCTTATCAGCTGACACCTTCAAACTTAAAAACACATCAACTCCCGCTACCGAATATGAATTTTTTAAAAGACATCACCTGGACCGAAATTTTCATCTTCGCCCACACCTGCGCCGCACTCGTCTGCATGCTGCGCGTGTTGTACAAACAAAAAAACATCGGCTCAACCTTTGCCTGGCTGATTATCCTATTCCTTTTCCCCGTATTCGGAACCATCGCCTACATCCTTATCGGCGAGCCTCGTCTCGGCACGGCCCGCGCCAAACGTACCGGCGAAATGAACCGCTTCTACCGCAACTTTGCCGCCACCCATCTAGCCGATATCTATCTCGACATTGCCGACCAAGTCAAATCACGTTACCACGGCATCAGTAAAGTTGCCGAAAAAGGAACGGGGCTGGGTGCCACCAAAGGCAACGCCATGAGCCTGCTCTCAACCACCGATGCCATCATCGACAGCATGCTTACGGACATACGCGCCGCAACCCATTCCTGCCTGCTGGCCTTTTACATTATCGAGCCCAAAGGTCGCATCGAAGAAATTTTAAATGAAATTCTTGCCGCCGCAGATCGGGGCGTTGACTGTGCCATTCTGGCCGATGCCGTCGGCAGCAGGAGCTTTTTTGAAAGTGACTGGGTAGAGATACTGCGCCAAGCAGGCGTTGAAGTACATACCTCATTACCTGTCGGCATCTGGCGTACACTATTCACGCGCACCGATCTGCGCAACCACCGCAAAATCCTCGTTATCGACAGCAAAATCGGTTACACAGGCAGCTTCAACCTTGTCGACCCCCGCTATTTCAAACAAAACTCCGGCGTCGGAGAATGGGTAGATGTCATGATGCGCTGTACAGGGCCTATGGTTTTGGAACTGTCTGCCGTCTTCTTCGCAGACCTTGCCGTCGAAACCGATGAAAACCTCCAAAACGTACAAACATACCTCAATCAAGCCCAAAGCCTGCTGCCCCAAATCCTTCCCGAAAAAATGCAGCAAGGCGATATTGTTGCCCAAATCATTCCATCCGCTCCCGAGCAAGGCAGCTTCGTTATCTACGAAACCATCATCAGCGCCATCTATGCCGCCACCAAACAAATCACGATTACCACCCCCTACTTTGTCCCTGACGAACCGCTTCTCATGGCGTTAACCGTTGCCGCCAAACGCGGCGTCAAAGTGACCCTGATACTGCCAGCCAAAGTCGATTCACTGATGGTACGCTACGCCTCACGCGCCTACTACCCTATGTTGCTGGAAGCCGGGGTCAAAATTGCCATGTTTGAAGGTGGGCTCTTACATGCCAAAACCATGACCATTGACGAAGACTACTCCCTCTTCGGCACGGTCAACATGGACATGCGCAGCTTCTTCCTCAACCTCGAAATCAGCCTCGCCATCTACGATCGCGATACCACCAAACAAATCTGCCACCTACAGCGCAGCTACCTTAAAAGCAGCAGCTACATTGCCATCAAATCATGGCAACAACGCTCCAAACTCCGCGGCCTTGTGGAAAATGCCGTCCGTCTAATGAGCCCTTTGTTGTAAAACATAAATATTTAGGCCGTCTGAAAAATATTTTTCAGACGGCCTTTTAAATAAAACACTGATAGATAAAATTCTTTATTGACGGATATTCAAGCTATCCTTTCTCTCCCTCTCGGAAAAAGTAAGACTCAACCCATTTCCCAACCAAAGAATCTTTACCAAATTTAACTAAAATATAAACTGAGACCTTTGCAAAATTCCCCA
The DNA here is from genome assembly GCF_051957355.1 of Neisseria sp. P0018.S001. Lineage (NCBI taxonomy): Bacteria > Pseudomonadati > Pseudomonadota > Betaproteobacteria > Neisseriales > Neisseriaceae > Neisseria > Neisseria sp. P0018.S001. Next base: position 36,494 of record NZ_JBQCWN010000018.1, read on the forward strand.
AAATCCCCTAAATTCCCACCAAGACATTTAGGGGATTTTCCATGAGCACCTTCTTTCAGCAAACCGCCCAAGCCATGATTGCCAAACACATCGACCGTTTCCCACTATTGAAGTTGGATCAGGTGATTGATTGGCAGCCGATCGAACAATACCTGAATCGTCAAAGAACCCGTTACCTTAGAGACCACCGAGGGCGTCCCGCCTATCCCCTGTTGTCCATGTTCAAAG
>NZ_JBQCWN010000019.1:0-20428 GCF_051957355.1 Neisseria sp. P0018.S001
CTACGCCCGGGCAGCCTACTTCGGACTGATTAAAGTGAGTGCACAAAGCCATCTGAAGGCGATGTGTTTGAACCTTTTGAAAGCCGCCAACAGGCTAAGTGCGCCTGTTGCCGCCTAAAAGGCGGCCGGATGCCTGATAATCAGGTACCCGGGGAGGATTAAGGGGGTATTTGAGTAGAATCAGTGGATATTCGAAACAAAAACAGCCGAAAACCTGTGTTTAGGTTTCGGCTGTTGGGGGAAAGGAATTTTGCAAAGGTCTCAGGCCGTCTGAAATTTCAGACGGCCTTTTATTATGTTTTAAAGAATAGGGCGTAGCTTATAGGCTCATACGCCGTGGCGGTCGAGCCAACGTTCGGCATCAAGCGCGGCTTGGCAGCCGGAAGCGGCACTGGTGATGGCTTGACGGTAGGTATGGTCTTTGACGTCGCCTGCCGCCCATATGCCTTCGATATTGGTTGCGCCGACATTGTCACCGGTACCGCCTTTGGTTTTCAGATAGCCGGTTTCATCCATATCGAGTTGACCTTTGAAGATGTCGGTGTTGGGTTTGTGGCCGATGGCGATGAAAACACCTTTTACAGCGATTTCTTCAGTGCTGCCGTCATTGTGTTTCAGGCGTGCACCGGTAACGCCGCTTTCGTCACCCAAGATTTCATCAACCGAGCTGTTGAGCTTGAGGATGATTTTGCCTTCTTCGACGCGTTGCATCAGCTTGTCCACCATGATTTTTTCAGCGCGGAAGCTGTCGCGGCGGTGAATCAGGGTAACGGTGTTGGCGATATTGGCAAGGTAGAGTGCTTCTCCCACAGCGGTATTGCCACCGCCGACTACGGCAACATCTTGTTTTTTGTAGAAGAAACCATCGCAAGTTGCACAGGCGGAAACGCCTTTGCCGGCAAAGGTTTCTTCGCTTGGCAAACCTAAATATTTGGCGGATGCGCCGGTGGCAACGATGAGCGCATCGCAGGTGTATTCGCCCATATCGCCTTTGAGGGTAAACGGACGGTTTTGCAAATCAACGGTGTGGATTTGGTCGAAAATCATTTCAGTGCCGAAGCGTTCGGCATGAGCTTGGAAACGGGCCATTAGTTCCGGACCTTGTACGCCTTCTGCATCGGCAGGCCAGTTGTCCACTTCGGTGGTGGTCATCAGTTGTCCACCTTGCTCAACGCCGGTAATGATTACAGGGTTTAGGTTGGCACGGGCGGCATAGACGGCGGCAGTATAGCCGGCAGGGCCGGAGCCGAGGATGATGAGTTTATGATGGTTGCTCATGATGGTTTCCTTGCTGATGAATGATTGAATTTTGTCGTATCTAAGCTTTCAGACGGCCTGAATTTTACTTGAATCTGCCGCCGTCTGAAATATGTTTGTTGCTTGGGTTTAGTGGCTGTCTTTCCATTGATAGTATTTTGAGCCGAGGAAAGAGCCGAGTTTGCGCAGGAAAGGCTGGGTAATGATGTTGCTGTGGCGCAGTTGCTCAAAAGGTTTCAGACGGCCGTCATCGCCCATGATGGCTTCGGCAATCGCCAAACCGGCAATGCCGGTAATCGCCATGCCGTGTCCGGAATAGCCTTGGGCGTAGAAAACGGTAGGGGCGAGGTGGCCGAAATGTGGGGCGAGGTTGCGCGTAATGTCGCATTCGCCGCCCCAAGAATGCTCGATTCTGACATCGGCAAGTTGCGGGAAAACTTTTAGCATATCTTGGCGGACGAGTTCGGTCATGCGGTCTGGATCGTCGATAAACTCGTTGTCTTTGCCGCCGAAGAGCAGGCGGCCGTCGGCGCTGAGGCGGTAGTAGTCGAGGACGTGGCGGTTGTCGCAGATGGCCATATTATTGCGGATCAGGTCTTTGGCGCGTTCGCCCAGTGGCTCGGTGGCGATGATAAAGGTGCTGACTGCAATGGCTTTTTGTTCCAATACTTTGAATTTTGGGTGCAAGCCTGCATAAGTATTGACGGCATAAACGAGGTTTTTGCACTCAACACTGCCATTGGGCGTATGAACCAGCCAGCCGTTATCGCATGGCTCGATACGCGTCATCGGGGATTGCTCAAAAAGTTGTGCTTCTGCATCGGCTGCCGCTTTGGCAATGCCTAGGGTGTAATTGAGTGGGTGTAAGTGGCCGGATAAAGGATCAAATTGCGCGCCTTGATACATATCGCTGGCAAGTTGCTGCTTCAGCGTGGCTTTATCCCAAAGCTGGTAATGGCTTGCGCCATAATGTTTTTGAGCGTGTTCGTGCCATTGTTGCAATTCTTCCCAATGCTGAGGACGGACGGCGACGGTAGCGTAACCACGTTGCCAATCGCATTGGATATTGTGTTTTTGAATGCGAGAGTCAACCAGTTCAACGGCTTGCAGAGATTGCTGCCAGAACCATTGTGCCTGTTCCAAACCGACTTGTTTTTCGATTTCTTCCATGCCGCAGGCAAAGTCGCTGATGACTTGTCCGCCGCTGCGGCCTGATGCGCCGAAACCGATACGGGCGGCTTCAAGTACGATGACTTCATGGCCGTTTTCGGCAAGCGGTAGGGCGGTGCATAAGCCGGACAGGCCGCCGCCGATAACGCAGGTTTCAGTTTTCAGACGGCCTTCAAGCGTAGGATAAGACGGATGGGGATTGGCAGTGCTGACATAGTAGGAAGGAAGGTATTCTTTGAAGCTGGGATTAATCATGATTTGAGCTTTAGGTTGGTTTTCACTTCATTGAAATTGGTTTTCAGACGGCCTTAAATGTGGGCTTAGATTCAGGCCGTCTGAAAGGATAAGATGCAGTTAATAAAACAGGCTGTTCCGATGCTTTATCGGACAGCCTGTCTGCATATTAGGCGGCTTTCTCGGCTGCCAATTTTTCTTGGCGGTAGGCTTCGGCAGCCTCGCGTTCCCGTTTGGTTGCCTGACGCATCATCCAGTAGTTAACGACAATAACCAGCGTACCGATGATACCGATCAGGATGGTTGCCAGAACGTTCATCTGAGGGTCAAGGCCGAGTTTGATTTTGGAGAAAATCACTTGCGGCAATGTCGATGAACCCGGGCCTGACAGGAAGGAGGTAATCACCAAGTCGTCCAAAGACAGGGTAATGCCCAAGAGGAAGCCGGAAGCGATCGCAGGGGCAATCAGCGGCAGGGTAATCACGAAGAAAATCTTCAGTGGACGGGCACCCAAGTCCATAGCAGCCTCTTCCAAGGATTGATCCAATTCCACCAAGCGCGAGCGGATAACGACGGTAATGTATGCCATGCAAAGCGTGGTGTGGCCGAGGAAGATGGTGAAGAAGCCGCGATCGAAGTAGAGCGATTGCAGCAATTCACTGCCTTGCAGGAACATTTGCACCTGAATAATCAACAGCAGCATGGATAAACCGGTAATCACGTCAGGCATCACCATAGGCGCGGAAATCATACCGGCAAACAGGGTGCTGCCGCGGAAGCGTTTAATACGCGCCATAGCGTAACCAGCCAATGTGCCGAGTGCCACGGCGGCAAGCGAGGAAACGATGGCGATACGCAATGACAGCCAGGCTGCTTCCAAGATGGTGTCGTTTTCCATCAATGCGCCGTACCATTTGGTTGAAAAACCGCCCCAAACGGTAACCAGTTTGGATTCATTGAAAGAATAGATGACCAAAACCACCAGCGGAATATAGAGGAATGCCAGCGAGAGCAGGAGCATCAGTTTCAAGAACCAGGATAATTTGGTTTTCTGCATTATTTGCCTCCTTCTTCCAATTCGCGGTTTTCATAGTGCTGGAACAGGGCAATCGGTACAACCAGCAGGGCAACCATAACGACGGCGACGGCAGAAGCCAGCGGCCAGTTGTTTTGGTCGAAGAATGCCTGCCACAATACTTTACCGATCATCAGGTTTTCAGAACCGCCCACCAATTCAGGAATCACAAATTCACCGACGGCCGGAACAAAGACCAGCATAGAGCCTGCGATGATGCCTGTTTTGGATAAAGGCAGGGTAATGGTAAAGAACGATTTGATCGGACCTGCGCCCAAGTCGGACGCGGCTTCGAGCAGACGGTTGTCCAGTTTTACCAGTTGTGTGTACAGCGGCAAAATCATAAACGGCAAATAGGCGTAAACCATCACCAAATTCAGCGAAAAAGCATTGTAGAACAGGTCTAAAGGCTCGCTGATGATTCCATATTTGATTAAGAAATTATTGATGATGCCGTTGTGACCCAATAAGCCCATCCATGCGTAAACACGCAACAGGAAAGAAGTCCAGAAAGGCAGCATGATTGCCAACAGCAGGCCGTTGCGCGTAGCCGGATTGGCGCGTGAAATGGCATAAGCGGTCGGATAACCAATCAACAGGCAGATGATGGTCGTTGTCAGCGCAGTCTTAATTGAAGACCAGTAGGTCATCAGATAGATATTGCTGTTTTCACTGTCGCCAAACGGATTGAGCGTATTCCAAAAGTTTTGGAAGATGTCAGCGTAGTTCTGATAGCTGATGGCAATGTTCAGACGGCCTAAGTCTTCATCAATCGTCGTCAAAGGCGTAAATGGCGGAATGGCGATTTCTTGTTCGGCAAAGCTGATTTTCAATACGATGGCGAACGGAATCAGAAATAGAATCAAAAGCCAAATATACGGCACGGCAATCACTGCACGCTGTCCAGGACGGCGAAACAGTTTCTTTTTCAGTTTTTTAAGGTCCATTGCATTTCCCTCAAATTAACTGTACAGAGGCGTAGGTTGGTTTTCAGGCCAGCTGATATAGACAGTTTCGTCCCAAGTCGGCGGTGTAATGTTGCGCACATACCAATAAGGTGCGGGAACTTGGCTTTTGACGACACGGCCGTTGGCAAGTTTGATGTGGTAAATCGCGAAGCTGCCCAGATAGGCAATTTCTTTAACCGTGCCTTGGGCCCAGTTGTGCGCGCCCAAGTGTTCTGGTTTTTCTTTATGCAAATCAATGTCTTCAGGGCGGATGCTGATCCAGATTTCATGCTCGTTCGGAACGCCCAGGCCGTGGTCGATGCGGACGTGGTTTTCCAAGCCGTCACATTTGACGATAGAGAAATCGGCGCGGTCGTCAACAACGACGCCGTCAAAAATATTGGTTTCGCCGATAAATTCAGCAGTAAAGCGACTGTTAGGGTAATCGTACACGTCGCTAGGTGTGCCGACTTGGCGCAATTGGCCGTCGGACATAATGGCGATACGGGTAGCCATCGTCATCGCTTCTTCTTGGTCGTGGGTAACCATGATGCAGGTTACGCCGACTTGTTCCAGCGTGTTGACCAATTCCAGTTGGGTTTGTTGGCGCAGTTTTTTATCGAGTGCGCCTAAAGGTTCGTCAAGCAGCAGGATTTTCGGACGTTTTGCCAGGCTGCGCGCCAAAGCGATACGTTGTTGTTGACCGCCGGAAAGTTGGTGCGGCTTGCGTTTGGCGTATTTGGTCATTTGCACCAGGCGCAACATTTCTTCGACGCGGGCGTCGATTTCGCCTTTAGGCATTTTGTCTTGTTTCAGACCGAAAGCGATGTTTTGCTCAACGCTCATGTGCGGGAACAGGGCATAGCTTTGGAACATCATGTTGATTGGGCGTTCGTACGGAGCGAGTTTGGTAATGTCTTGGCCGTCGAGAATGATTTTGCCCTGATTTGGGCTTTCCATGCCTGCCAACATGCGCAGCAGCGTAGATTTGCCACTGCCTGAGCTGCCCAAAAGGGCGAAGATTTCGTGTTGATAGATGTCCAAGTCGATGTTATCGACAGCGTAATTGTCACCAAACTTTTTCACCAAGCCTTGGATTTGCAAATAAGGTTTGGCTGAAGACGCAGTGGTTGCGGTCATAATGGCAATACTCCAAAAAGAAAGACGAGTACCGGCAAAACGGATTTTCGAATGGGTGATAAAAAGCTGTTTGATTGCTGGCGGGAGTCGGACGGAGGCCGTCTGAAACTCTTGTAAAGCGCACGGGCAGCGTGGATAGAAAGCAGTTTAAGCCTAAGCTTTTGCTCTCGGCAAACTCAATATTATATTAGCCTAAGCCTCATAGGGGCAATATGAAATTGCTTGTATCGGCTGATTTGAAACAAATATGAAAGGAAAGGCAGGCAGGGAAACAAGATAGTAAAAATGGGTAACGTTGTTTTTCTGCACAAAAGGGGGTAATTATTATCTATATGTCTTAAATAATTATTCAAAATAGAATAAAATACGCAAATTACATTTATTTACTAAAACCATAATGGATTACGTTTTATATCGGGCGAGGCGGTTTTACTCGGAATTAAAACTAAATCCGCTATATAAATAAAAGGGAAAACATGAGTATCAAAGAATGGCCCGAAGGGGAGCGGCCGCGCGAGAAGCTCTTGGCGCACGGTGCGGCGGCGTTGAGTGATGCGGAGTTGCTGGCGATTTTGTTGCGTGTCGGAACGCGCGGTATGAGCGCGGTTGATTTAGCGCGTTATTTGTTGAGTGAGTTTGGCAGCTTGGGGAAGCTGATGAGTGCGGATGCCAAAACACTCGCTGCCTATAAGGGCATGGGCTTGGCGAGCTATACTCAATTTGCAGTGGTCAAAGAAATCGGGCGGCGGATTTTGGGTGAAGATTTGCAGGAGCAGATAGTTTTGTCAAACCCGAAATCGGTTGCGGATTATCTGCGCCTGCATCTTGGACATGAAAAAATTGAGGTCAGCGTTGCTTTGCTGCTCAACCGTCAAAATCAATTGATTGTGGTACGGGAATTGTCGCGCGGTACGGTGGCGGAAAACACAGTTTATATCCGTGAAATCGTCAAATTGGCATTGGATGAATACGCCGACAGTTTGATTTTGGCACACAATCATCCGGGCGGTTCGGCAAGGCCGTCTGAATCTGATGTGCAGTTTACAGAGCGTTTGAAACAGGCTTTAAGTTTGGTCGATATTACGCTGTTGGACCATTTTATCGTGACGGCAAAAGAAACCTGCTCTTTGCGCGAACAGGGCTATATGTAAGGATGAATGTTCAGACGGCCTCAGTAGGATTGATCACCTTGCTGAGGCCGTCTGAAGGATTATTGCGCTACTTCGTCAGAGGATTCTTTCTTATAGACGATTTCTTCCGATTTTGGCTTTTCTTTGCTCTTTTCTTTTTCTTTATCCTTGTCTTTTTTGCTGTCAGGAATGGCGGCATCAATCACTGCCCCCGTTCCTTTGACAACCAATTTCCCGGCAGTCAGGACGGTTGTGGCGGCCAAATCGACAGCCGCGCCTACAACACAGCCGTTAAGCGTCAGACAAAGGGCAAGTGTCGGAAGCAGGCGTTTTGTGCATCTCAATGGCTGCATCCGCAGTGTCCTTCGTGATGATGGTCGCATCCGAGTGTCTCTTGCCAAGCATCGTCGTCGCCGTCAAATTCTTCAACTTCGTCAAATTCGCCGTTTTCTACCATGCTTACCAGCTCTTCTAAACTTTCTGCACCTTCTACCCAAAAGCAGGGAATATCGGGTGGTGTGTCGGGGGCAAGCAGGGCGGCTTGTTGGTCGTGCCAAGCAATCCAATAGCCGTTTTGCGTTTGTACGAATACGGCATCGGGATGGATGGTTTCGTTTTCGGTATTGACCAGCATTCTGGCGGCGATATCGGTTTGAAAAGGTAAGGTTTGCATGATGGTTTGAGAATGTGAGAAAAGGAAGTATTGTAACATGGCAAAAACAAACGCACCGTCTGAGTCAGGCGGTGCGTTTGTGTCTCGGCAACTTGAGTGCGGTCGGTTTAGAGTATCAGCCGCACCGGGAATGTCATTCCATCAAGATTATTTGTCGTCGTTAGCCAAAACGAAGCGGTAAATAGCCGCGCCAACTGCTGCGCCGGCAATAGGAGCCAACCAGAACAACCACAGTTGTTCAACAGCCCAGCCGCCTTGGAACAAGGCAACGCCGGTAGAACGTGCAGGGTTAACGGAAGTATTGGTTACAGGAATGCTGATCAAGTGAATCAGGGTCAAACCCAGGCCGATGGCGATAGGAGCAAAGCCGGCCGGAGCCAGTTTGTCAGTAGAACCCATGATGATGATCAGGAAGAATGCGGTCAGTACGAATTCGATCAGCAAAGCGGCCATCATGTCGTAACCGTTAGGAGAGTGCTCGCCGAAACCGTTGCTGGCAAAGCCGGAAGCAACAGCATCAAAACCGGTTTTACCGGAAGCAATCAGATACAGAACGCTCGCAGCGGCAATCGCACCGATAACTTGGGATACGATGTAAGGCAACAGGTCTTTACCGTTGAAACGACCACCGATGAAAAGGCCGACGGAAACGGCAGGGTTGAAGTGGCCGCCGGAAATGTGGCCGACAGCGTAAGCCATGGTCAGTACGGTCAAACCGAATGCCAAAGAAACGCCGGCAAAGCCAATGCCAAGCTCAGGGTAGGCTGCTGCCAAAACTGCGCTGCCGCAACCGCCGAATACCAGCCAGAAAGTGCCGAAAAATTCTGCAAAATATTTTTTCATTTGTTTTTCCTCGTAAAGGGTGGGGTGTTGCCGAAGGCATGAATCATAATAATATTGTTTCTAATCGAAAAACGGATTTACCTGTTTTTTCCGGTCTTGACAAAAGGCCGTCTGAAAATGGCAACGAATGGATAGGGATATATCTTGCAGGTCGAGTTTTGTTTATTGAGGCTGGGTTTATTTAATAGCGCAGCAAATACCGTTAATGCAAAAGCATTTGGTTTTGTAGGTAATATTATTTACAGATTATTTATTTAATTGGAATCTCTGAACCCATTATCTGATTTAAAAAGGCCGTCTGAAAAGTTTTCAGACGGCCTTAATTTTAAACAAGGATAAATTAATCCAGATGGTCGCTGCTTTGCGCCAAGATGGTACGGTTGCCATTGTTTTCCGCCGGGGAAACAATACCGTCGGCTTCCATTTGGTCAATCAGGCGGGCAGCGCGGTTGTAGCCGATGCGCAGTTGGCGTTGGATATTGGAAATGCTGGCCTTACGCGATTTCAAGACAACGGAAACGGCTTCGTCATACATGGGGTCGAGGTCGCTGTCGTTGCTGCGGCTGGTACCGGTAAAGTCCTCGGTCGAACCGCTGCTTAAAATATCGTCGATATAGTCAGGCGCGCTGAATTGTTTCAAGTATTCCACTACGCGGTGTACTTCGTTGTCTGATGCGAATGCGCCGTGTACGCGTTGCGGATAGCCGGTGCCGGGCGGCAGGAACAGCATATCGCCTTGGCCGAGCAGATTTTCCGCACCCATTTGGTCAAGAATCGTTCGGCTGTCGATTTTGCTGGATACTTGGAAAGCAATGCGTGTCGGAATATTGGCTTTAATCAGGCCGGTAATGACATCCACGCTTGGGCGTTGGGTGGCAAGAAGCAAATGGATGCCGGCTGCACGCGCTTTTTGGGCAAGACGGGCAATCAGTTCTTCAATTTTCTTGCCTGCAGTCATCATCAGGTCGGCAAATTCATCTACCACGACCACGATAAACGGCAGTTTTTCCAATGGCTCAGGATTTTCAGGCGTGAGGCTGAACGGGCTGCCGATTTTTTCGCCACGCGCGGCGGCTTCAGTAATTTTTTGGTTGAAACCGGCAAGGTTGCGCACGCCCATAAAGCTCATCAGGCGGTAGCGTTTTTCCATTTCGTTGACGCACCAGTTCAGGGCATTTGCTGCCAGCTTCATATCGGTTACGACAGGGGCGAGCAGGTGTGGAATGCCTTCGTAAATGCTCAGTTCCAGCATTTTCGGGTCAATCATAATCATGCGTACGTCTTCAGGCGTTGCTTTGAAGAGCATGGACAGAATCATGGCGTTCACACCTACGGATTTACCCGAACCGGTCGTACCGGCAACCAGCAGATGCGGCGCTTTGGCCAAGTCTGTCACAACAGGCTGGCCGGTGATGTCTTGGCCGAGGGCCAGGGTCAGTTTGGATTTGGATTCGGTAAACGCAGGCGAATTGAAGATTTCGCTCAGGCGGATCATTTGGCGTTTCGGATTAGGCAATTCCAAGCCCATGCAGGTTTTGCCGGGGATGGTTTCCACCACGCGGATGGAAGCCACGCCAAGCGAGCGCGCCAAGTCTTTTTCAAGGTTCAAAACGGCACTGCCGCGTACGCCGACATCAGGCTCGATTTCGTAGCGCGTAATGACCGGGCCGGAATAGGAGTCCATCACTTTGACTTTAACTTTGAACTCGGCCAGTTTTTCTTCGATGGTAATGCTGTTTTCCAGCAGCTGTTCTTCAGTTTGCGAGGCGCTTGGGTCAAACTGCGGCGGCAGAAGCAGGGCGGTAGTCGGTAGAAGCGCATCGGTCAGTGTTGCCGAAGTTGGAATAGCTATGCTTGGTGTATCTTCTTGAACGCTTGGTTCTACGCTTTGAACAGGTGTTTCAACGACTGTCTGTGTATATTCAGACGGCCTTGCGATTGTTTCAACAGATTCAACGGGTTCAATGGTTTCAACCGCTTGAATAGCTTCTGCTTCCGCTTGTACAGGCGCTTCCAGCTCACCATCGAATTCTGTTTCTTCGACGGCAGATTCGCTGATTAAATAATCGCGGATACTGCGTTCAGGCTGATTGCTGACATGCGCATTGACTTGTGCATCAAAAATCGGCACTTGGATTTTATGTTCAAAAGTAGGCGGCTCGGGGATATCAATCGGTGCAATCGAGGTTTGGAAAACAGGCGGCTCCGGAATGTCGGTTTTAGCCATAGGGACAACCGGTACGGCAGGCGGCTCGACTACGGTTGCGTTCGGTGCGGCAGGTCGGGAGATATAAGGGGATTTTTTAACAGGCGCAGCCGGTTTTGGACGGGACGGCGTTGCCGGTGCGGCAGGTTGCGGTGCAACAGCTTCCGTAGCAGCTTGTTTACGCGCCCATCTTTCGGCGGCCGCTTCGGTATGGCGAACTTGGCGGCGCAGGCTGGCAGGACGGCTGATTTGTCCCAAGTTGGCTAGAATTTCGTCATTTTCGATGGTGCGCGGAGAGTAGTCGCGCAATGGGGCGACGGCCGCGGCCAGTTTGTGGCGTGCGGCGGTACGGCGGGCAAGGTTGTCGTGAATATCTTCCGCTTGGATTTCAGAAGGGAATGCCTGCATGGAAGTATAGGGGAGGATGGCTTCTTTTTCGGCAGTTCTTAAGGCCGTCTGAACGGTTTCGATATGCGGCGCATTGGCTTCTGCCACGCGGACATTATTGGCACGCGCCAAGGCACGTTCGCGTGTGCGGCGCAAGATAGGGTCGTTGTAGTCGATGATTTCCATGCCTGTCATCGGCAGGGATGAAGCGCGTAACAATGGGGTTTCAACTTCGTCTTTGTAAATCGGCGTATTTTTTTCGGCCAAATGCTCGTTCCATTCCTCAACCGCTGCTTCATGCAGGGAACGGGTGGCTTCTTCTAATGTGATTTCTTCAAAATTGCTGTTTTGCACCAAAGACGGGCTGTATTCGGGCGTTTCCATTTGTGCAAACGGCGTGATTTTAGGAATACGTTCCGGTTTGGCAGATTTACGGGTTTTAGGCGCAGCTTTGATTTCTTCTTCGGTAGCTGCGATGTGTTCCGGCTCTTCGGCAACTGGATCTGCTGCGTGTTCTTCTGTTTCGGCGCGTTGCATTTTATTGTGTTCGAGCGCGGAAAGCAGGCGGATGCGGGCGATTTTATGGTTGTCGGCAGTGCGCTTGTTTATGCTGAACAAACGTTTCAGGCTGTTCAGTTGGCCGGAAAAACCGACCGATCTGTCTTCTTCGTTTATTTCTTCTTCATCGCTACTGAGTCGGGCCAATTCTTGGCGCCACTTTTGCTCTTGTTTCTGGCGCCACCAGAACAAGCCGGCTATGACAGCCAGCAGAATTAAAGCCAATATTGTCCAAAGCATGCGTCCATCCCCTTAATTAAACGGCAAAGTCCGTTATTCTAACGCTTTTTTCGGGTAAACAAAACCAGCCGAAACAAGCTTTAACGGCAAAGGCAGACAGGATTGTCAAAGCTATGGCTTGAGACGCGTATAATAGGCCGTCTGAACATTTTGCGGATGAGATGATGATTTTTCAAAACGGATGGTTTCCCGTTGGTGTCGTGATGGCGGCATGGCCTGTGTTGCTGGTGATTTTTGCTTTGTGTGCAAAGCAGGCATGGGTGTCGGTATCGCAGCATCGTTCCGCATTCTTGGTGGCTGCCGTGATGTTGCCGCTGGCTTGGAGTTTAAATGCCTCTCCCGAAAGCGGACAACTGGCCGGCATGAGCTATCATTTGCTTGCTTTAAACCTGACGGCTTTAATGCTGGGCACCTCTGCCGCGTTCTGCCTTGGCGTTTTGCTGTTTTTTCCGTATTTGTGGCTTTGGGGCGATTGGCATATGTTCCCCATCAACGCCTTGTCCGTATTGCTTCCGCCTTTGTTGGTGAACTTGGGTTTCCGCCATTGGGTGTCGCGTTTGCCTGCCAATATCTTTATCTTTATTTTTCTGAATGGTTTTTGGGCTGTGGCGGTCGGAATGGTGTTTACCGGCGTAATTTTGGTCGGTTTGTTGGACTGGGCGGATGTATTCAATACGGCGGTATTATGGAAAACCGCTTTTCCTGTTTTCTTCTTAATCGCTTGGGCGGAGGCATTTTTGAGCGGTATTTCAACAGCTATTTTTATCGCGCTCAAGCCGCAATGGATTTGTACTTTCGATGACGACAGGTATTTGAAATCCGCGCCTAAGATTTGGCAATAAGATATGAAGGCATCCTTGCTTGGTTTTCAGACGGCCTAAATGACCGGATGGCCTGTTTTTGAATTGAATTTTTAACTTGTTATGTTTGCTTATATTTTTCCCATTGTTTGCGGTGCCGCTGTCGGAGCTGTATTGCGTTGGCTGTTTGGCTTGGTGCTGGTGTCTTCTGCGCCTTTTTCTATCGGTACATTGGCGGCAAACTGGCTGGGCGCGCTGCTGATCGGTGTATTGGCGGAACTTTTAACCGATCCGCAATGGCGTTTGCTTTGGATTACCGGCTTTCTCGGCAGCTTGACCACATTTTCAGGTTTTTCAGTGGAGATGGTGGGATTGATGCAGGCGCAACGCTGGGGCATGGCTTTGATGGCAATCTGTCTGCATGTTTTCGGTTCGTTTAGTTTGACGGCGCTGGGGATTAAATTGGTTCAGATTTGGAAGTAAGCAAAAATAACAGGGTGCAAAGGGTGCAAAATTGCACCCTGTTATTTTTTATAGGTATTTAATCAATGCCAATAGGCAAACAGACGGTTTCTTGACAATAGGTTTTGCCGGATTCGCTTAAGTGTGCCGGTTTATAGGCGGCAAAGGTGTAGGTCAGGTTTGCGCGGAATGTATCGGGATCGGCTTCGGCGGTGTCGCAGTTGAGGCCGGTGGGAATATCAACGGCAACTTTCAGGCCGTCTGAATGATTGAGTTGGCGGCAGAGGGCGGCGATTTCGGTTGGAAGCGCGCCGCTGAAGCCTGTGCCGAATATGCCTTCGATAATGATGTCGTAACCTTTTTTCAGACGGCCTTCCAGTTCTTGTACGGATATCAATTCAATATGGGGCAAACCGTTGAGGCGTTCGCGATTGGTTTGAGCCAAAGGGGAGAGGTTTTCTCCGAGTGAAAACAGAATATCGATGTGCCAACCTTGCGCCTGCATATATCTTGCCATGACTAAGCCGTCGCCGCCGTTGTTGCCTTTGCCGCAAACGATCAGGGAGCGCCCGGCCTGGGGATGACGCTGCATGAGGTCTCGGGCGGCAGAACTGCCGGCGTTTTCCATCAGTTGGTCGAAGCTTGTGCCTTTATCGACGGCTGCTTGTTCGCGTTCGCGCATTTGGGCGGCGGTATAGACTTTCATGATCGGCTCTCTTTGCAGGAAGTTATTTATCGGCGGTATTCATCAGGCGCAAGGCTTTCAGACGGCCTATTTCTTTTTGATATTCCACCAGTCCGATAAATGCGCCGTCTCGGCTGTACACGCGGATGGGCTGCTCGGCGGAAATGTCTTCGGTGAACTGGGGGCGTTGGCCGTGTTTGAGCATGGTAACGGCGTAGTCGTTTAACTCAAGTTTGGGGAAATGTTGCACCAAAATATCGCAAGGCAGCAGCAGGGCATCGCGTTCGGCTTCGTCCAATTCGGCCAAGGCTTCGAGCGTGTGGCTTTGGGCAATGGTAAAGCCGGCGGTTTCAGTACGGCGCAGGGCGGTCAGGTGGGCGAATGTGCCGATGTGTTTGGCGATGTCTTCGCTGAGGGTGCGGATGTAAGTACCCTTGCTGCAACGTACGTCTATCACGGCTTTGGGTGCATCAAACTCAGTAATATCAATGGAGTAAATGGTGATGTCGCGCGCTTTGCGTTCGATAACGATGCCTTTGCGTGCGTATTCGTATAGCGGTTTGCCTTCGTGCTTGAGGGCGGAAAACATGGGCGGCACTTGGCGGATATCGCCCGTTAAGGCTTGGCAGGCCGTCTGAAATTCGGACAATGAAATATCGGCGCGTGCGGTGGCGATGATTTCGCCTTCGGCATCGCCCGTGCTGCTGGCTTCGCCCAGTTTCAGCGTGGCCGTATAGGCTTTGTCGGCATCAATCAGATATTGGGCAAACTTGGTCGCTTCGCCGAAGCAAACAGGCAAAAGCCCCGTGGCCAAAGGATCGAGTACGCCGGTATGCCCGGCTTTTTCGGCACGGAACAAGCGCCGCGCTTTTTGCAGGGCGGTGTTGCTGGAAAGGCCTTCGGGTTTGTCGAGGAGAAGGACGCCGTTGACCGGGCGTTTGGTGGGTTTATTGGTCATATTAAGTAGGGGAGTGTTAATGTTCAGGCCGTCTGAAAGCATTCAGACGGCCTGCGTGTTTTAATCAATCAGTCTTCAACCGGTTTTTCCGCCGCCACTTGGTCGATCAGGCTGGAAATGCTCATGCCACGTTCGAGTGATTCGTCGTATTTGAAGTGCAGCTCAGGTGTTTTGAAGAGTTTGATGCGTTTAGCCAATTCGCTGCGCAAATGGCCTTTGGCGTGTTCTAAAGCTTCTTCGGTGATGTCGCGTGTGCTGTCGTCGAGGACGGTGTAGAACACGGTTGCGTGGCTGTAATCGCCGGTAACTTCGACTTCGTTGATGGTGATGAAGCCTGCGCGCGGATCTTTCAGGCCAGTGCGGACGAGTTCGGCCAGTTCGCGCATGATTTGTTCTTTGACACGGTCTTGGCGGGCGTAGCCGCGTTGAGGTTTTCTCATGGTTTTCCTTGATGTATGGCAGGCTGTCGTTTTCAGACGGCCTGCGGTTTGAATTTTGAACAGCTGCCTATTATAACGGAGCGCGGTTTATTGTGCTTGAACCGAGAAAGGCATATCGATTTTTTGCCATTGCGCGCTTTCGTAGTCCAGCGCATCGGCAATGAGGGGGTGTTGCTCCAGCCATTGGGCGTTGATGCGCAAGATGAAGCTGTGGTTGTTTTCGTCGATGCGAAGCTGGGTTTGCGGCGGCAAATCCAGCGGCAGGCGCGAGCGGCAGAAGAGGGCGGCCAGGCGCAGGGACAATACGGCACACCACATGATTTCGTTGCTACCAATAATGTCCGCCATTTTCTTAAGGTCGCCGCGATGGCCGATAACCAGTTGCGCCAAAATGGTTTGCTCTTTGCGTGAGAAGCCCGGCATATCGGCGTTTTCGAGAATGTAGGCGGAGTGTTTGTGATAGCCGGTATGGGCAATATCCAAACCGATTTCATGCAGACGGCCTGCGCGGCTGAGGTATTGGTTCCACAGGGCAAGCTCTTGAACGGTTACGTTTTTGGCGTGGCACAGGCTGTTCATGAAGGCTTGCGCGGTATCGGCAACGCGTTTGGCTTGGTTGAGGCTGACGTGGTAGCGTTTTTGGAACTCGGCCGTTGTCTGTTCACGCATATCGACATTGAGGCTGCGGCCGATTAAGTCGTAGAACACGCCGTCGCGGAGTGCGGCTTCGGTAACGGTCATTTTGGTCAGCGAGAGTTCTTCAAAAGCGGCCATCATCACGGCCAATCCGCCTGCAAAAACTTCGATGCGTTCGGGTTTAAGGTTTTCAAATTTGGCTTTCTTAACCGAACCGGCTTCGATAATCCTATCGGCAAGATAACGCATGCCTTGGGCGGTAATGTCGGCTTCTTGCGGCAATTCGGCTGCCAAAACGTCGCGTATGGATTTTGCCGAACCGGACGTGCCGATGGCGAAATCCCAGCCGGTACGCTTCATCATTTTGCTGATGCGCTGGATTTCGATACGCGCGGCAGAAACGGCGGCTTGGAAATCTTTTGCGGTTACTTTGTTTTGGAAGAAGCGCATGCTGTATGTTACGCAGCCCAAAGGCAGGCTTTCTGTGGTCAGCGGTTGCAAATCCGAGCCGATGACAAATTCGGTCGAACCGCCGCCAATGTCGATAACCAGCATTTTGTCGCCTTTGGGTGGCAGGGTATGCACTACGCCGGTGTAAATCAGACGCGCTTCTTCGCGGCCGGCAATGACTTCAATGGGAAAACCCAGCGCCGCTTCGGCACGGGGCAGGAATTGGGCAATGTTTTTGGCGACGCGGAAAGTGTTAGTGGCCACCACGCGCACGTTTTCAGGCTGGAATCCGCGCAGGCGTTCGCCGAATTTTGCCAAACATTCCAAGGCTTGTTCTTGAGAGGCTTCGCTCAGGTTTTTTTGTTCGTCCAAGCCGGCGGCAAAGCGAACCATTTGTTTGAACGAGTCGATGACTTTCAGCTGGCCGTTGTTGTTTTCACAAATTTGCAGGCGGAAACTGTTGGAACCCAAGTCGACGGAGGCTAAAACGTTGGCGGGAGTGGTGGTCATAAAAAATACCGGTTGATTAGAAAAACCTAAATGTTACTTGAGGCGGTATCACTTGACAATAAAAGGTATACAGCTCTTTGATTCTGCTCATAGATGTATTTTATAATGCCGATTTTAAGCCAATATATCAAAGGCCGTCTGAACTTTTCAGACGGCCTAAAAAGAGAAAATACATGAAATCGGAAAACCAAGATTCCTTATTTTTATCGCGCCGCCGTTTATTGCAAGTCGGAGGAGCCATGCTTTTGACGCCTGCGACCGCATGGGCGGGGGCGCAGCGTGAAGAAACGCTGGCGGATGATGTGGCTTCCGTGATGCGCAGTTCGATCAATAGCGCCAGCCCTGCGCGGCTGGTGTTTGCCGATTCGAGGGAAGGGGAGCGTTGGTTGGCAGCGATGTCTTCCCGATTGGCACGCTTTATCCCAGATGAGGGCGAGCGCCGCCGCCTGTTGATTAATATTCAATATGAAAGCAGTCGTGCCGGACTCAACACTCAAGTGATTCTGGGCTTGATTGAAGTGGAAAGCGCGTTTCGCCAATATGCCATCAGCGGCGTGGGCGCGCGCGGCTTGATGCAGGTAATGCCGTTTTGGAAAAACTATATCGGCAATCCGTCGCACAACCTTTTCGATATCCGCACCAATCTGCGCTATGGCTGCACCATTCTGCGCCATTACAACAATATTGAAAAAGGCAATATTGTCCGCGCGTTGGCAAGGTTTAACGGCAGCTTGGGCAGTAACAAATATCCAAACGCCGTGTTAGGCGCGTGGCGAAATAGATGGCAGTGGGGTTGATTCGGGATAAATGGGATAGGGCAGATCTTGCGTGACTTTGGTTTCTGTTGAAACCTTTTTATACCGATGAAGCAGGTTTGCGATAAACGGCTTGCGATTTGACCCCATGCAATTCCTTTGAATCCTGTATAATCAGAAAATCTGTTAATTCACACTTTCAGACGGCCTTTCGCAAACTTAAGGCCGTCTGAAACATTATTTATGGCAAGAGATAACCGCATTCAAATGTTTCCGCACGAGTGGCGTGCCAGTACCACACTTTCCGGCGTTTACGCACTGCGTATGTTGGGGATGTTTTTGGTGTTGCCTGTTTTGGCGATGTATGCCGCTTCGTTGCCCGGCGCAGAAAACAATAAAGCGCTGGTCGGTATGGCGATGGGTATTTACGGGCTGACACAGGCTTTGCTGCAGTTGCCTTTGGGCATGGCTTCTGATAAGTTCGGCCGTAAAAAAGTGATTTATGCCGGCTTGATTGTATTTGCGGCAGGTAGTTTTTTGGCCGCAGTTGCCGACAGCCTGCAGATGTTGGTTGCCGCTCGTGCCATTCAAGGTGCGGGTGCCGTCAGTGCGGCGGTAACGGCTTTGCTGGCGGATTTGACCCGTAACGAAGTGCGGACGCGTGCGATGGCGATGATCGGCCTGAGTATCGGCTTGACCTTCTCCGTCAGCCTAGTGCTTGCGCCGATGATTGCCAGCTTTATCGGCGTATCCGGCCTGTTTGCGCTGACCGGTATTCTGACTGTAATCAGTATCGGCGTGGTTGCCTGGATGACGCCTGATCCGGAAGTGTCAAAAATGCACGAAGACACGCAGGCGCAGCCTTCGCGTATGGGCGAGGTATTGAAAAACTGCCAACTGCTCAATCTTGACTTTGGTATTTTTGCCTTGCATGCGGCGCAAATGGCTTTATTTACTGCATTGCCGTTTGCCATGACGCAGTTGGGTTTGGAAAAAATCCATCACTGGCAAGTTTATCTGCCGTCAACCATTACCGGCCTGATTATTATGGTGCCGCTGATTATCGTTGGTGAAACGCGCAACAAACTCAAACAAGTGTTTATCCTTGGTATCATCTGCATTGCCGCGGCGCAAATCGGTCTGCTGTTTGGAATGCACTCGGTATGGTTGATTACCGCTTATCTGATTGTTTATTTTATTGGTTTCAATGTATTGGAAGCCAGCCTGCCGTCTATGGTATCGAAAATCGCACCGTCTGATTTGAAAGGTACGGCGATGGGCGTGTATAACACCATGCAGTCGGTCGGCTTGTTTGTCGGCGGTGCAACCGGTGGTTTATTGTTCCAAAAATACGGTTTTGTAGGCGTATTTGCCTTTTGTAGCGTATTGATGTTGTTGTGGCTGGTATTGGCAGTCATTTCGCCGGCACCGAAACCTGTCAAAAACCTCAGCTATCCGCTTAACGCCGAATGGCAACAAAATCCGGATTTGCTCTACCAAAAATTGACCGAAATTGAAGGCGTTGAAAGCATCAGCTTTAGCGCAGACAAGCAAACCATTTATATCAAGGCCTTGCAAAAAGGATTCGACCAAGAGGCCGCCGAAAAAATTATCACAGGAGTGTAAAATGTCATTGAATAAAGTTATCCTCATCGGCCGCCTCGGCCGCGACCCAGAAGTCCGCTATATGCCCAACGGCGAGGCCGTCTGTAACTTCAGCGTTGCCACCAGCGAAACTTGGAACGACCGCAACGGCCAACGCGTAGAACGTACCGAATGGCACAACATCACCATGTACCGCAAACTCGCCGAAATCGCCGGTCAATACCTGCGTAAAGGCAGCCAAGTGTATCTGGAAGGCCGTATCCAAAGCCGTAAATACCAAGGCAAAGACGGCATCGAGCGCACCGCTTACGACATCATCGCCAACGAAATGAAAATGCTTGGTGGCCGCAACGACAACAGCGGCGGCGCACCATACGATGACGGTTACAATCAAGGCGGTCATTCAAGCCAAGGCAGTTACCAACAAGCGCCACAACAGCAATACCAATCTGCCCCAGCTCAAGAGCCCCCAGCCGCCCCAGCCCGTCGTCCTGCCCCGGCACAACCGACCGCTCCGGTTGATGATATCGACGACGATATTCCATTTTAATCATTGAATAATACAAAAGGCCGTCTGAAAAATATACTTTCAGACGGCCTGAAACCTTTGCAAAATCCCCTAAATGTCTTGGGGAGATTTAGGGGATTTTTACAAAGGTTTTTCGCTAAGTTTTCATGCGTAATCAATAAATCAGGAGGCGTTTATTTTTCAGACTGAGACCTTTGCAAAATTCCCCAAAATCCCCTAAATTCCTACTAAGACATTTAGGGGATTTTCCATGAGCACCTTCTTCCGGCAAACCGCACAAGCCATGATCGCCAAACACATCGACCACTTCCCACTATTGAAGTTGGATCAAGTGATTGATTGGCAACCGATCGAACAATACCTGAATCGTCAAAGAACCCGTTACCTTCGAGACCACCGCGGCCGTCCCGCCTATCCCCTGTTGTCCATGTTCAAAGCCGTCCTGCTCGGCCAATGGCACAGCCTCTCCGATCCCGAACTCGAACACAGCCTTATCACCCGCATCGATTTTAACCTGTTTTGCCGTTTTGACGAGTTGAGTATCCCCGATTACAGCACCTTATGCCGCTACCGCAACTGGCTGGCGCAAGATAACACCCTGTCCGAATTGCTGGAACTGATTAACCGCCAACTGACCGAAAAAGGCCTAAAAGTAGAGAAAGCATCCGCCGCCGTCATTGACGCCACCATTATTCATACCGCCGGCAGCAAACAGCGCCAGGCCATAGAAGTCGATGA
>NZ_JBQCWN010000020.1:0-12457 GCF_051957355.1 Neisseria sp. P0018.S001
TGGGAAACGGTCGATGTGTTTGGCAATCATGGCTTGGGCGGTTTGCTGAAAGAAGGTGCTCATGGAAAATCCCCTAAATGTCTTGGTGGGAATTTAGGGGATTTTGGGGAATTTTGCAAAGGTCTCAAATGGTTTGGGTTTGACATGGAATCAGGTTGATTTAGACAGGAAGGTCTGTTGGTATCATCCTGATGAAATGAAAGCTGGAAATACACTGGGTGTTGCTTTGAATGATACTGCTGTTGAAGTATTAAAGCGGCAGATAGGCAAGCATAAGAAATTTGTTTTTGTGAATAAGCGGAATAAACCAATTAGCGGCATTAACAGCCGATATTGGAAGAAGACGTTAGAACTGGCAGAAATAGAAGACTTTATTTGGCACGATTATTTAAGGCACACTTGGGCAAATTGGTTAGTTCAGCTTGGCGTACCATTGAGAGTGTTGCAAGAAATGGGTGGTTGGAAGACGTTAAGGATGGTGCAGAGATACGCACATTTGGCTCCTGAACATCTTCATCAACATGCTCAAGTTTTGCACGAGCTTGTCACATTTGACACAAATGGTGCAAGTTAGACACAAATCAGGCACAAACAAAAAAGACAGCCTTACAAATAAGCTGTCAATTAGAAATTTGGAATATTAGGTTTTTCAATAAATTCAGATATTTATTGGTGCCCGGAGCCGGAATCGAACCGGCACGGCCGGTTTAGGGCCGACGGATTTTAAGTCCGTTGTGTCTACCTATTTCACCACCCGGGCGTAGACAATAAATTGAGAGATTGGAGGCGGGGGCGCGGATTTGAACCGGCCTATATAAGGGTTGCACCCCTTATAGCATAAACACTCTGCCACCCCGCCATGAAATGGATGGAGGCGAGAGTCGGAATCGAACCGGCGTAGACGGATTTGCAATCCGCTGCATAACCACTTTGCTATCTCGCCAAAACTACGTTTGAGTGTTGTAGTATGAAACTGGAGCGGGAAACGAGTCTCGAACTCGCGACCTCAACCTTGGCAAGGTTGCGCTCTACCAACTGAGCTATTCCCGCGTATTCGGATGCATGATTTAATGGAGCGGGAAACGAGTCTCGAACTCGCGACCTCAACCTTGGCAAGGTTGCGCTCTACCAACTGAGCTATTCCCGCATTTGAGTGCATCTGAAATTAAACTGGAGCGGGAAACGAGTCTCGAACTCGCGACCTCAACCTTGGCAAGGTTGCGCTCTACCAACTGAGCTATTCCCGCATATTGAAAAAGAACAATCAACAAGTAATCAGAATGGAGCGGGAAACGAGTCTCGAACTCGCGACCTCAACCTTGGCAAGGTTGCACTCTACCAACTGAGCTATTCCCGCTCTGATATTTGTTGCTTCGTATATCGAAGAAGACGCAATTATTATGGATTTAATCGTGTGCGTCAAGTGTTTTGTTTTTATTTTTTTAAAAATTTTATTTGAATTCTTTCCATGCCATTTTCAGGTAGTAGCACATGGACCAGATGGTCAATACAGATGCTATAAACATCAATATGTTACCAATGAGATAGAAAGGGTCGTTATATTTGTCTGTGCCGATAAGTAAAAGGAAGATGGCGATCATTTGGGCAGTGGTTTTGAATTTGCCGATAGTGGCCACTGCAACGCTGCCGCGTTTGCCCATTTGTGCCATCCATTCGCGCAGGGCGGAAATGGTAATTTCTCGGCCAATAATAATCATGGCGAAGATAGCGTATGTTCTGCCAAGGCTGACGAGCAGGAGTAGGGCAACGGCAACCATGAGTTTGTCGGCAACGGGGTCGAGGAATGCGCCAAAGTCGGAGGTTTGTTTCCAGCGACGTGCTAAAAAGCCGTCAAACCAGTCTGTAATAGCTGCAAGTGCAAAGATGATAGCGGCTGTCCAGTTGACGGTTTGTGGTTGAATCCATGTGTTCGGTAAATAGAATAGGATGGTAAACACGGGGATTAATAGGACGCGCATCCAGGTAAGTAAAATAGGTATGTTCCAAGGCATGGTTTGTGACCTTTTGGACGATGTGTCGGATTGTCCATTATAGCTTATTTGCTTACTGGGCTTTTTTGAGTGTTGTTTTTTTGCCGACAAGTAACGTGGGCAAAGGGCTTTGTTATGCGGGTTGTGAAGAAAGTCTGTTAAGGCCGTCTGAAAAATGGGTTGTTGAGGGGTATAAATGTTTTTGGGTAGAAAAGTGGCTGCGAAATAGTGGGCAATAAGGTCTGCCTGCTGTTCGATATTTAATTGGTTAATGTGGGGTAAGGGGATGGGGTAGGCGTAAGCTTTGCGTTTTCTGTATCCGCCTTTGAGCATGATGAATAGGCCGGAAAGCCAAACTTTGTGACCGCGCTGGTGTTGCCAGACATGCGTCAGTTCATGAATCAGCCAGATTTTGTAGGCGATGCCGGCTTGAGTGAAATCATCAGGGCAGTGTTTACGCGGAAAGTATATGTTTCCATTGGGGGCAATGGCGGTATTGGGGTTGGGCAGGAGGGGGATGCCACGATATATTTTAATGCGGTTGAAGTCTATACCGTCTGCAAAAACCTGTTTTGCCATACGGACTTCGTTTTCGGTCAGTCTGCGCCAATCGGAAAAAATCATATTTGGAAGAGAATAAATATAAGAGGGTATGAAGATTTCAGGCCGTCTGAAAGGTTTCAGACGGCCTGGGTCGGGATTTATTGTTCTGTTGAAGCGGCTTGTATGCCGTTGTCGAACAATTTGTCCATGGGTGTCAGGTTGACTGCATTGCCTTGGCTGACTATCCATTTGTTTTCAACACGCCATACGCCTGAAGCATCTTCAACGCGTAAGTACCAATGATTGGTTGGGCGTAAAGGTTTAAAGACGGCTTCGTATTCCATGCGGCCGTTTTGCGGCTCGGCTGTTACGGCGCGCAGCTTGACGGTTTGGTCATCGGCTTTGCGTGTCGGGTGCATCAACAATAGGTTTAATGGTTGTTTGGTATCGAATTGTCCGCTGACGAATACTTTGGCGGCATTCATATCCGGACTGATTAAGACTTGCACCTGAATTTGCCGTTTAACGGCTTCTTCATCGCGGTGAAGCTGGATTTCGATGTGTTTGCCGTCTTTATAGTAATCGTCGGAAACCAAGTCTGTCGTATGTTCTTTTGCGACGAAGAACATAGACACGCTGGCGATAACGACAAAGATGGGACCTGCCATCAGCACCCAAGGCCAAATGTGTTTATACCAAGGCTTAGTGGGATTGGGTTGGGACACCGTTGTTATTCTCCAATAAAGGTTGCTTTTTCATTCAGGACAGTCGGTTCGGCATCAGCGGCATCGGTTTCACGATATGTGAAGGTAAATTCAATCGGCTGACTGCCTTTTTCGGCGTACTCAGGGAGGGTGGACACTTGAACCGGAATAGTCACGGTTTCGCGTGGCGCAATTTTAATACCGTTTTCTGGTAAGCCGGTCAAGGTGATATCATCAAAACCTTTGACTGTTGCAGTAACAGTCTGTTCATGTTCACTCTTATTAATGATGCGCAGGTTGTAGGCATTTTCCAACCAGCCTTGGCTGTTTTCACGCACCATCACGCCGCGGTCTTTCAGAATATCCACTTCGACCATTTTGCGGGTGGCAATACCGGTTAAGAAAGCAATAATAACCACAAACAATACTGCACCATAACCTGCAACACGAGGGCGTTTCAGGCGTTTTTTGATGTCGCTTTCAGGGTATTCATGCTCCATCGCACCTTCGGTGGTATAACGGATCAGGCCGCGCGGATAACCCATTTTGTCCATGATTTCGTCACAAGCATCGATACAGGCTGCACAACCGATACATTGGTATTGCAGACCGTCGCGGATGTCGATACCAACGGGGCAGACTTGTACGCACATGGTGCAGTTGATGCAGTCGCCTAAGCCGCTGTCTTCTTTGTTGGCGGTTTTTTTGCGTGCACCGCGAGGTTCGCCGCGTTCGGTATCGTAGGAAATAATCAGCGTGTCTTTGTCAAACATCGCACTTTGGAAGCGTGCATACGGGCACATATGCAGACACACTTTTTCGCGCATGATGTGGGCAAAAAAGAAGGTCATGAATCCGTAAAACGCTGCGGCAAACATTGCGCCACCGCCTGCTGCTCCGGTGAATAAATCGGGAACAAACTGGCGGATAGGGACAAACCAGCCTGCAAAAGTGATACCTGTCCATGCACAGACAAGGAAAATCAGCAGGTATTTGGTGGCTTTAATACGGATTTTAGTAAAGTTCCAAGGCGATTTTTCCAGTTTTAAACGTTTGTTGCGGTCGCCTTCAACCAAGTTGTCGATCCAAAGCATGATTTCGGTGTAAACCGTTTGCGGGCAAGAGTAGCCGCACCACAAACGACCGGCAATGGTTGTCCACCAAAACAGTCCGAAAGCACAAATCATCAGCAGCAAGGCAAGGTAAATCAAATCGCCCATGCCCAGTGACAGGCCGAAAATGAAAAAATGACGGTCAGGGATATTGAATAAAACTGCCTGACGGTTACTCCAGTTAAACCATGGAATTACGTAAAATACAAACTGGGTCGCCAATACGGCGGCGATACGTAGTTTGGCAAAGCGTCCTTCTGCTTTTTTCGGATGGATGCGTTCGCCTTCGGGATGAATTTGAATTACGCTGGATTTGGGTTTGGAAGGTTTGGGCGGAGTGGCTTTTGCCGTTTTTTCTGTTGAGGGTGTGGCGTTTTCAGCTTGGTTTTCGGGTGACATAATCAGTGTTCCTTAATCGAAGTGCACACAAGCCTTTTGTCATGGTAGTAGTTTGATGCGAATATTTTCAGACGGCCTTTGGAGTGCATATAAAATCATAACATTTGACTCTATGCAAAGCAAAAGCAGGGTTTAGCCTTAACAATAGTTGCGGTACTCCTGTCTCATACAAGGCCGTCTGAAAAGAGCAGTATTCAAAGACTTACGGAATAAGTGTAGGTTTATGCTTATAGTGATTTCCTATTTATCCGATAAAAAATTTACAACATACTGTTTCAAAACGAAATAACAGTTAATATCATCTATCCCGTCCGTTTCAGATGGCCTGTTGGAAATCATGCCGTCTGACAATGCAAATATCAAAGGCTATTCTTGAAAGCACGGCTGATTCAGGCGATAATCGGCACACTTTTTTCATATTTCCAATCTTGTCCAAGGAAGGTCAAACCATGTCTCAACTGGCAAACGCAATCCGTTTCCTCTCAGTCGATGCCGTACAAAAAGCCAACTCTGGCCACCCGGGTGCGCCTATGGGTATGGCGGAAATGGCGGAAGTATTGTGGACGAAGTTCCTCAATCATAATCCGGCCAACCCAAAATTCTACAACCGCGACCGTTTTGTCCTCTCCAATGGTCATGCTTCCATGATTCTTTACAGCCTGTTGCACCTGACCGGCTACAACGTTTCTATTGATGATCTGAAAAATTTCCGCCAACTGCACAGCAAAACCCCCGGCCATCCGGAATACGGCTACACCGACGGCGTGGAAACCACGACCGGCCCATTGGGACAAGGTATTGCCAACGCAGTGGGCATGGCTTTGGCTGAAAAAATCTTGGCTGCCGAGTTCAATAAAGACGGCTTGAACATCGTTGACCACCACACTTACGTCTTCATGGGCGACGGTTGTATGATGGAAGGCGTATCGCATGAAGCCTGTTCGCTTGCCGGTACTTTGGGCTTGGGCAAACTGATTGTTTTATATGATGACAACAATATTTCCATCGACGGTAAAGTGGACGGATGGTTTACCGAAAATATTCCGCAACGTTTTGAAAGCTACGGCTGGCATGTGATTCCAAATGTAAACGGTCATGACACTGCTGCCATTCAGACGGCTATTGAAGCAGCCAAAGCCGAAACTGGCAAACCTTCCCTGATTTGCTGCAAAACCTTAATCGGCAAAGGCAGTGCCAATAAAGAAGGCAGCCACAAAACCCACGGCGCGCCTTTGGGTGCGGACGAGATCGAAGCCACACGCAAACATTTGGGTTGGGCTTATACTGCGTTTGAAATCCCTCAAGAAATCTATGCTGCATGGGATGCAAAAGAAAAAGGCGCGAAACTTGAGGCCGAATGGAACGAACTCTTCGCTCAATATCAAGCCAAATATCCTGCCGAAGCCGCAGAATTCGTGCGCCGTATGGATAAAAAACTGCCGGACAACTTTGATGCATACGTTCAAGCCGCATTGAAAGAAGTGTGCGCCAAAGCAGAAACCATCGCCACCCGTAAAGCCAGCCAAAACAGCATCGAAATCTTGGCAAAAGAGCTGCCTGAATTGGTGGGCGGTTCTGCCGACTTGACCCCGTCCAACCTGACTGACTGGTCAAACAGCGTTTCCGTTACCCGCGAACACGGCGGCAACTATATTCACTACGGTGTGCGCGAGTTCGGCATGGGCGCAATCATGAACGGTCTTACCCTGCATGGCGGTGTGAAACCATTTGGCGCGACTTTCCTGATGTTCAGTGAATACGAGCGTAACGCCTTGCGCATGGCTTCGCTGATGAAAATCAACCCTGTATTTGTGTTCACCCACGATTCTATCGGTTTGGGCGAAGACGGTCCAACCCATCAACCTATCGAGCAAACTGCCACTTTGCGCCTGATTCCAAATATGGACGTATGGCGTCCATGTGATACCGTTGAATCTTTAGTGGTATGGTCTGAAGCTGTTAAAGCGGCCGACCACCCGTCCAGCTTGATTTTCAGCCGTCAAAACCTGAAATTCCAAGCGCGTGATGAGCAACAGCTGAACGACATCAAACGCGGTGGCTACGTCATCAGTGAAGCTCAAGGTAATGCGCAAGCTGTTGTAATTGCTACCGGTTCTGAAGTTGAATTGGCTTTAGAAGCTCAAAAAATATTGGCAGAACAAGGTATCGCAGTACGCGTTGTTTCTATGCCTTCTACCAATGTATTCGACCGCCAAGACGCCGCCTATAAAGCTGCTGTTCTGCCGGAAGGCTTGCCGCGCATAGCCGTAGAAGCCGGACACGCCGACGGCTGGTACAAATACGTCGGCCTGAACGGCGCAGTAGTCGGTATCAACCGCTTCGGCGAGTCTGCACCTGCTGATTTGCTGTTCAAAGAATTCGGCTTTACCGTAGACAATGTGATTGCCACTGTTAAATCCGTCTTGTAAATCAGATTTTTGATTGAGATAAAAAGGCCGTCTGAAATTTCAGACGGCCTTTTATTTTTCAGTCGGTTAAACAGTTTCTGCTTCAGGTTTGACCTTGTTTTTCTTAAACTTCAACACGGCTTCTTCTTTTGCTGCATCCCAGTCTATCCGCACGAAGCCGCCGTCGGTGAGTTTGCCGAACAGGAGTTCGTCGGCGAGCGGTTTGCGGATTTTTTCCTGAATCAGGCGGTGCATCGGGCGCGCGCCCATTTGCGGGTCGAAACCTTTTTCCGCCAGATATTTGCGCAATGCCTGAGTGAATTCGGCTTCGACTTTTTTGTCGAGGAGCTGGTGTTCGAGCTGGAGCAGGAATTTGTCCACGATTTTGGCGATGATGGGTTCGGACAAGGGTGCAAACGGGATAATCGCGTCCAAGCGGTTGCGGAACTCGGGTGTGAAGAGTTTGTTGATCGCCTGCATTTCGTCGCCGCGTTCGCGTTTGGCGGTGAAGCCGAGGCTGGGTCGGCTGAGGCTTTCAGCGCCTGCGTTGGTAGTCATAATCAGGATGACGTTGCGGAAATCGGCACTCTTGCCGTTGTTGTCGGTCAGTTTGCCTGCGTCCATGACTTGCAGGAGGACGTTGAAAATGTCGGGATGGGCTTTTTCGATTTCGTCTAAGAGTAATACGCAATGCGGATGTTTGTTGGCGGCTTCGGTCAAAAGGCCGCCCTGGTCAAAGCCGACGTAGCCCGGCGGCGCGCCGATCAGGCGTGATACGGCGTGGGGTTCCATGTATTCGGACATGTCGAAACGTTGCAGCGGTACGCCCATCGAGTAGGCAAGTTGTTTGGCGACTTCGGTTTTGCCGACGCCGGTCGGACCGGAGAAGAGGAAGCAGCCTATGGGTTTGTCGGGCAGGGCGAGGCCGGAACGCGACATTTTGACGGCGGCAACCAGCGCGTCGATGGCGTTTTCCTGACCGTAAACCATGTTTTTCAAATCGCGTCCGAGGAATTGCAGCACTTGTTTGTCGTCGTGCGACACGGTTTTTTCGGGAATCCGCGCGACTTTGGCGATGACGGTTTCGATTTGCGCTTTGCCGATGACTTTTTTCTGTTTGGATTTGGGCAGAATCCGTTGCGCCGCGCCTGCCTCATCCATCACGTCGATGGCTTTGTCGGGCAGGAAACGCTCGTTGATGTAGCGGGCGGAGAGTTCGGCGGCGGCTTCGAGTGCGCCTTGCGTGTAGCGGACTTGGTGGAAACCTTCAAACATCGGTTTCAAGCCGCGCAGGATTTGCACGGTTTCGGCGACGGTGGGTTCGACCACGTCGATTTTTTGGAAGCGGCGGCTTAAGGCGTGGTCTTTGTCGAAAATAGTGCGGTATTCGTCGTAAGTGGTCGCGCCGATACAGCGCAGCGAACCTTTTGCCAGTGCGGGTTTGAGCAGGTTGGACGCGTCCATCGTGCCGCCGCTGGTGCTGCCCGCGCCGATGATGGTGTGGATTTCGTCGATAAACAAAATGGCTTGAGGGATTTTTTCGAGCTGTTTCAAGACGGATTTGACCCGCGCTTCAAAGTCGCCGCGGTATTTCGTGCCCGCCAAAAGCGAACCCATATCCAGCGCGTACACTTCGGCATCTTTAAGCGCGTCGGGAATGTCGCCGTTGACGATTTGATGCGCCAGCCCTTCCGCCAGCGCGGTTTTGCCCACGCCAGCTTCGCCGACCAAAAGTGGATTGTTTTTGCGGCGGCGGCATAGGATTTGCACCAGCCTTTCCATTTCGTGTTTGCGACCAATCAAAGGGTCGATACGGCCGGCTTTGACTTCAGTGTTGAGATTGACTGTGTAGTCGGAAAGGGAGCCGGTTTTTTGTTCCGCTTCTTCGCCCTCGCGTC
This sequence comes from Neisseria sp. P0018.S001, assembly GCF_051957355.1. Lineage (NCBI taxonomy): Bacteria > Pseudomonadati > Pseudomonadota > Betaproteobacteria > Neisseriales > Neisseriaceae > Neisseria > Neisseria sp. P0018.S001. The sequence continues at coordinate 9,056 of NZ_JBQCWN010000020.1, forward strand.
CCAGGCCGTCTGAATCATTGCCGTCCTCGTCATCGGGCGAGCCATGGGCAATGCAACGCAAGACTTCAAAGCGTGTAATGGATTGCAATTTGAGGAAATAAACGGCATGGCTTTCGGATTCGCTCATCATGGCAACCAAAATATCCAAAGGCTCTACTGCGGCTTTACCGGCAGACTGGGTATGCACCATCGCCCGTTGGATGACGCGTTGGAAGCCCAATGTCGGCTGGGTTTCGACCGTATCCAGAAGATGATCGGGAATTTGCGGCGTATTTTCAGCAACGCTGGCGGCAAGCTGCTCGGACAGGACTTTCAAATCCACACCGCACAGTTTCAAGACGTTCGGCACAGCTGCATCTTCTTCTATCAGCACCAAAAGCAGGTGCTCTAAGCTGATAAACTCATAACGCGCGTTGCGTGCTTCACGGTAGAGCAGTTGCAGGATGTGTTCCAATTCGGGTGAAAGCATGGTTTAAACCTCTTCGACTATACATTTGAGCGGATGCCCTTCAGCTTTGGCACGTTCCATGACCTGATGTTGCTTAGTCTGGGCAATATCGCGCGTGTAGGTGCCGCACAGGCCTTTGCCTTCGTGGTGCACCAGCAACATGACGGCCACTGCCTGTTCCTGTGCAAGCATAAAGACTTCGGTCAGGATTTCGACGACAAATTCCATGGTGGTGTAATCGTCGTTCAATAAAAATACGCCGTAACGTTTCGGCGGCTGTGTGTTGATATCGCTGAGCAGGGTATCGGATTGGTGGTCGGTATTCGGATGGTTCATAATCTTAGGTTTCAGTTTTCAGACGGCCTGTTTTAGAGTGTAAACCGTTTTCTGTTGTATTTCGGCAATTTTTTTCTATTTTGCCACTTTTTTGAAAACATAGCTTGACGTTTTGTCTTAACAAATGTAAAAAGACGGTTAAGCAGAAGTTGGCACTCGACCGCGTATGTAATACGTGGGAGAAACGCTGAACGTTTTAGTTTGCTGTATGCCTTGTTTTGCTGATTTTGTTAATTTTTAAGTATAGGAAGTTTCTAATGGCAACCGGTATCGTAAAATGGTTTAACGACGCTAAAGGTTTTGGTTTTATCACTCCTGATCAAGGTGGCGAAGATTTGTTCGCTCACTTCTCAGCGATCAACATGGATGGTTTCAAAACCCTGAAAGAAGGTCAACGCGTATCTTTCGACGTAACCACCGGCCCTAAAGGCAAACAAGCTGCTAACATTCAAGCTGCTTAATCAAATGCGCGGCATAAGCCGTAAAATCATGGCGGGGTTTCCCGCCATTTTTTATGGGCGTTCGGGTTAAAAATTATGAATCAAAATTCATCTTATCAAAATGCTTTAAACCAGCTAGACGAGCTTATCCGTCATTTTCGCAGCGAAGGCGAAGTCAGCTGCGCCGTTGCTGAGCGTGAAGATCAAATCTTGATCCGCCTTGCCGATTTGAAACTGGATTTGCGCCCTGAAGATGAAAAAGCCATTGCCGATATAGACCGCTTTTACCGCCGCCATGTTTTAAGCGAATAAACGTTTCAAAACCGTTTGCCGTTTTATTTTTTAAGCATGCCTGATAAAATAGGCCGTCTGAAAAGTTTGTAAAGAATCAGCACAATGAGTATTGCCAATAATAAAAAAGCCTTTCACGATTTCTTTATCGAAGACCAAATCGAAGCCGGTATAGTATTGGAAGGATGGGAAGTCAAAGCCATCCGCGCTGCACGCGTTCAATTAAAAGAAAGCTATATCTACTGGAAAAAAGACGCATTCTATTTAGTGGGCTGCCACATTACCGCATTGCCCACTGCCTCGACACACGTCAAACCCGACCCTGTCCGTCCGCGTAAGTTGTTGTTGAAACAATCGGAAATCAACAAGTTAATCGGTAAAACCGAACGTGCCGGTTATACGATTGTGCCCTTAAACCTGCATTACACACGTGGTAGAATCAAAGTGGAAATCGGTTTGGCCAAGGGTAAGAAACAGCATGACAAACGCCAAAGCCTGAAAGAAGCGGATTGGAAGCGTGAGAAACAGCGTTTGATGAAAAACGTACGTTGATTTTTTCAGACGGCCTTTTTGTAAAGGCCGTCTGAATATTTATTGTTTGAAAATTTTAAAAAGGAAAACAGATGAAAACCATGATTTTAGCAGCGGCTTCAGCCGTATTGTTGCTGGGCGCGTGTTCCACTACGGAACAAAGAGTATTGAAACCTGAAGAGCTGACCAGCATCAAACATGTCTGCATCATTCAAAATGCAAAAGTAAGACCGCATGATTTGGATCGTGCTTTGTCTAAAGCTTTGGCAAAACGCGGCATTGGTAGCACTATTGTGACAGCGGACAACCGCAGCAAACTGTATGATTCTTCTTGCCCGTATAACCTGCGTTACAAAACCAAAGGCAATGACGAAATCTTGCGTAAAGGCGTATTTGTGTTGCGAAGCACGAAGTATGCGGTTTCTACTGTCAGCTACTCTTTAAATGATGAAAACCACTTCCGAACCAATCCTGATTTGGTGAAACAGGCTGAAGGTGTTGTGGCCAAATTGTTGGAAAAAAACAGCAAATAAAAGCCAGAATAAAAAACCGGCTTGCCGCGATATGGAGCATATCGGGCAAGCCGGTTTTATTTTCAGACGGCCTTAAATGGATTTGATTTTTTCCCAAAGGGTTTTGACTGTACCTTGATAGTAGGTTTCGGAAGTGCAATAGACTGTTTCTAAAGCGCATTGTCCTTGTGAGCCGTATTTTTTGATGCACTGGTTCAAGGCAATTTGATGCACGGTTTTGAAACGTGGGGAGGTAATGGCTACTACGTTTTGAGCAGTCAATTTGCCCATGGCTTTAGGGTAGGCAACAGCGATACAGGTGTTGTGCAGAGGGACAACTGTTTTACAGCCTGTTGCTTGGCCTGCGCTGATACCGGCTAAGGCATCTTGGCCTTTACAGAATGTTTCGAGTTCGGCTGTCGCATCCAGTTGGGTGGCATTTTCTTTGGTGGTTTTGATTTGCAGCGCTTCATTGCTGTCGGTAGGGTTTTGCCACATGGCCAGGTAGCCGTAAGTATCGGCAGCCAGGGCGGCAGGAGTCAATGCGCAAAGGATCAGTGTCATTAGAGTTTTTTTCATGTTCGTTCCCTGTTTGTTGGGTATTTGTTGTTATTATAAAGCAAAAGTACTTATTTGATATAAATTTGCTTTTAAAATGAATATTTGAGTGTGGCAGATAGATTATAGGCCGAGACCTTTGCAAAATTCCCCAAAATCCCCCAAAATCCCCTAAATTCCCACCAAGACATTTAGGGGATTTTCCATGAGCACCTTCTTTCAGCAAACCGCCCAAGCCATGATTGCCAAACACATCGACCGTTTCCCACTATTGAAGTTGGATCAG
>NZ_JBQCWN010000021.1:0-9796 GCF_051957355.1 Neisseria sp. P0018.S001
GAATTTTACCGAAACCGCCTTCCAAGCCCAAGAAAGATTCACGGTTAGCGAAACCAGAGTCACCACCGGCGATAGAAGTTTTTTGTTCAACTTGCCAGATAGCATTCAGGTTGCTACCCAAGTGTTCGTGGCCTTTGAAACCGATGCGAGAGCCGAAGTCAGCAATCTCAGTAGCAGTTTTAGAAGAAGTCTTACCCTCTTTTACTTTAGAAATTTCTACGCCAGCTTTAATTTGACCGTACAGAGTTACGTCAGCCATAGCTGCAACAGGCAGGGCAGCCAGAGTCAGGGCAATCAGGGATTTTTTCATTGCTGTTTTCCTTTTTTAAGTGTGAAGAAGCGAGCATTCGTTCTTCTTATTACGATATCGTTCTGTTTCAACGATTCCATGACCATAATATAAAGGTTATGGCTTAAGAAAACAAATTTTCCTCTTGTTTTAGGCGTATTTTTGTTGGGAAACGTTGTTTTTTGCAGACAGAGTAGGTATAGAAAATAGTCGTTTATTTCGTAATATGTTTTTTTAAAAGGAAATTTTAGGAGAATCATGAAAGACAGTTTATAGAGGTTGGGGGTAAATGTTGTTTATATTGTCTTCAGACGGCCTTGTTGAGTGAGGTTTATAGTGTATTGGGTTTTAAAATTATAAAAAAACCTGCCTGAGTAATCAGGCAGGTTTCATTTGCTTGAAAGACAGATTAGTTTTTGTCTTGGTCAACCAGTTTGTTTTTAGCGATCCAAGGCATCATAGAACGCAGTTGTGCACCCACTTTTTCAATTTGGTGGTCGGCGTTCAGACGGCGACGGGCAGTCATGCTGGCGTAGTTGGTTGCGCCTTCTTGGATGAACATTTTCGCATATTCGCCGCTTTGAATGCGGTATAGCGCTTTTTTCATCGCAGCTTTGGTTGCAGGAGTCACTACTTCAGGGCCGGTAACGTATTCACCGTATTCGGCATTGTTGGAAATGGAGTAGTTCATGTTGGCAATACCGCCTTCGTACATCAGGTCAACGATCAGTTTCAGCTCGTGCAGACATTCGAAGTAGGCCATTTCTGGAGCGTAACCGGCTTCAACCAAAGTTTCAAAGCCGCATTTCACCAATTCAACTGCGCCACCGCACAATACGGCTTGTTCGCCAAACAGGTCGGTTTCGGTTTCTTCGCGGAAGTTGGTTTCGATTACGCCGCCTTTAGTGCCGCCGTTGGCTGCTGCGTAAGACAGGGCGATGTCTTTGGCTTTGCCGCTTTTATCTTGGTAAACGGCGATCAAGGAAGGTACGCCGCCGCCTTTCAGGAATTCGCTGCGTACGGTGTGGCCTGGGCCTTTAGGGGCGATCATGATAACGTCAAGGTCGGCGCGAGGTACGATTTGGTTGTAGTGTACGTTGAAGCCGTGAGCGAACGCCAATACTGCGCCTTCTTTCAAGTTAGGATCGATTTCGTTTTTGTATACGATAGGTTGGTTTTCGTCAGGCAACAGAATCATTACAACGTCGGCTGCTTTAGTTGCTTCAGCAACGGTGCGCACGTCGTGGCCGGCTGCTTCGGCTTTTTTCCAAGAGCTGCCTTGGCGCAGACCGATTACGACATTTACGCCGGAATCTTTCAGGTTTGCTGCGTGTGCGTGACCTTGTGAACCGTAGCCGATGATGGCAACGGTTTTGCCTTTGATCAGAGAAAGGTCAGCGTCTTTATCGTAATAAACTTGCATTTTATTTCCTTAGTGTAAGAGGGTTCCGGATAATCCGGGTTGAGTTAAAAGTAATAGGGGATTAGGCAGGGACTTGGTTCATCAAGACGATTTCCAATGCTTCGGTTTTTCCTTCGATGGATTTGACGAAGTTTTGGAAATGTTCGCTGGCATTGTGCTCATCAATAGCTGCTTGGGATTTCCAGCTTTCTACGAATACGAAACGGTTGGGTTTGCCGATTTCTTGGTGCAGGTCGTAGCTGATGTTGCCTTCTTCTGCACGGCTGGCTTTGACCAATTCTTTAAATTGGGCAGCCAGAGCCTCGGTGTATTCGGGTTTGACGGTAACTAATGCAACGATTTGGATGCTTGACATATTTGTCTCCTACTGTTTTTCAGACGGCCTTTGTTGAAAGTAAAAGGCCGTCTGAACGATACAGCGTTAAATTTTCAAAATGCGCTCGCCACGACCGATACCGGCTGCGCCTGTGCGTACGGTTTCCAAAATTTGGGCGCGACCGACTGTTTCGAGGAAAGAGTCGAGTTTTTCGGTGGAACCTGTGATTTCGATGGTGTAGCTGCGGTCTGTTACATCAATAACACTGCCGCGGTAGATTTCGGTCAATCGTAGGAATTCGTCGCGGTCTTTGCCGACGGCGCGGACTTTTACCAACATCAGTTCGCGTTCGACAAAACGGCTTTCGTTCAAGTCAACCACTTTGATAACTTCAATCAGTTTGTTGAGTTGTTTGGTGATTTGCTCGATAACGTGTTCGTCGCCATGAGTAACGATGGTCATGCGAGACAAGGTTTTGTCTTCGGTTGGCGCAACAGCCAAGGAGTCGATATTGTAATCGCGTGCGGAGAACAAACCTACCACACGGCTCATCGCACCTGATTCGTTTTCCATCAGAATAGATAAGATATGTCGCATTTTTCTCTCCTTACGCTGACAATGTTTCGCGCATATGCGGCGGCAGAACCATCTCGTCCAAGCCTTTGCCGTTGCCGACCATAGGCAGTACGTTTTGTTTCTTATCGGTCAAGAAATCGAGGAATACCAGACGGTCTTTTTGGTTTAATGCTTCCAGCAACGCGCCTTCTACATCGGATTTCTTGTCCACACGGATGCCGATATGACCGTAGGCTTCAGCCAGTTTGACAAAATCAGGCAATGAATCGAAATAGGTTTCCGATTCACGGTTGCCATAATAAAGTTCTTGCCATTGGCGAACCATGCCGAGGTAGCCGTTGTTCAGTGTAACGACGTTAACCGGAACGCGGTATTGGAAGCAGGTCGACAGCTCTTGGATATTCATCTGAATCGAGCCTTCGCCGGTGATACAGAATACATCTTGATCAGGAGCAGCCAGTTTTGCGCCGATGGCATATGGCAGGCCGACGCCCATTGTGCCTAAACCGCCGGAATTGAGCCATTGGCGAGGACGCTCGAATGGGTAATATTGGGCGGTAAACATTTGGTGTTGACCGACGTCGGAAGTAATGATGGCAGAATTATTGGTGATTTCTGCCAGTTTTTGAATGACGTATTGCGGTTTGATGATTTCGCTTTCATTATCAAACCACAGGCAGTTGCGCGAACGCCATTCTTCAATGCTTTTCCACCATTTATCCAATGAGTCGGCTGCAGGTGCAGATTCTTGCTTGCCCCACAATTGAATCATTTCGGACAATACGTTTTTCACGTCGCCGACAATCGGGATATCCACTTTGACGCGTTTGGCAATGCTGGACGGGTCAACGTCAATATGAATAATTTTTTTGGCTTTTTCAAAGAATTTGGACGGTACGGAAATCACGCGGTCATCGAAGCGCGCACCGATTGCCAGTACAACGTCTGCATTTTGCATGGCGAGGTTGGCTTCATAAGTACCGTGCATACCCAGCATGCCCAAGAATTGGCGGTCGCTGGAAGGGTATGCACCCAAGCCCATCAATGTACCGGTACAAGGAGCGCCGATCATGCGGACGAATTTGGTCATTTCCTCAGAGGCATTGCCCAAAACTACGCCGCCGCCGAAGTAAACAATAGGGCGTTTGGCAGAAGCCAGCATTTGTACGGCTTTTTTGATTTGACCGATGTGGCCTTGTACAACCGGTTGGTAAGAGCGGATGAAGATGTCTTCTTGAGGATAACTGAATTTAGCCATTGCTTGGGTGACATCTTTAGGAACATCAACGACAACGGGACCCGGACGGCCGCTTGCGGCGATTTGGAAAGCTTTTTTGATGGTGTCTGCCAACTCAGCGATATTGGTCACCAAGAAATTGTGTTTGACACAAGGGCGGGTAATGCCGACTGTATCCACTTCTTGGAATGCATCTGTCCCGATAAGGGAGTTGCCCACCTGGCCACTGATGACTACCAACGGAATGGAGTCGCTGTAAGCAGTGGCGATACCGGTCAGGGCATTGGTTACTCCCGGGCCGGAAGTCACCAAGGCAACGCCGACTTTGCCGCTGACACGGGCATAGGCATCTGCCGCATGTACGGCTGCCTGCTCGTGGCGAACCAAGATGTGCTTGAATTTATTGAGTTGGAAAAGGGCATCGTAGATTTCGATAACCGCGCCGCCCGGATAGCCGAATACATACTCGACACCTTCGGCTTTGAGACTTTGCACGATGATTTGTGCGCCTGATAATTGCATATTGACCTCTTTTATATGGTTTCAAACCAATAGGAACAATCCGCCTCACCACAGCACCTGTAATGCAATTCCACCAAGCAGCGATTTAGGGTACGCGCACTGAGGGAATACGATGACAGTCAGACTATCCAAGCAATTGGAAAGAAACACAGAGTTTGTGAAAAAGAGTAGAAACGATAACGCAATCCGACTGTACAAGCAAGACAAAATCTTTCATCTTTTAACGTTTAAGGAGTGAAAATAGATTATCGTTTGATTTTAAAGAAATAAAAAAATAGTTTTATTGAGCTTGATGTGGGTAGATTGTTGACAGTTTGAGTAAGGGGAAGGTTTTGCAAATGATAAATAGCAAAAAACCTCTTGACTGAATCAAGAGGTTTTTTTAATTTGGTGCCCAGGGTCGGACTCGAACCGACACACCTTGCGGCGGGGGATTTTGAGTCCCCTGCGTCTACCAATTTCGCCACCTGGGCTAGCGAAGAAGTCGTCATTATAGCGAGTTCTCGAATCTTGTAAAGCAGTAATTGAAAAAAAATTGGATTATTTTTATATTTGTTTGATTTTTAATGAATTAAACTTTTTGTGTTTGATGGTTATCTAAATGGGGGGCAGATTTTTAAAACAAAAAAGCAGTATTTATCTGCAAAAAGGGCTACATTTAATGTGTTAAACGCGTTAATATGAAGATGTTTTGTTTTTATATCGGCCGGGCAGTTGTTTGGCCTTACTTATTTGAAACGGTTTTGGAGAAAATTTATGCTTTCCGTTACACGAACTTTCCTACTCAGTGCTTTTGCGTTGGCTGCTCTGGCTGCTTGTCAGCCTAAAGAAGAGGCCAAAGAGGCATCTTCGACACCTGCCACTTCTGCTGCGCCTGCTGCTTCCGGTGAGTCTGCACCCAAAGTGCAAGCGCGTGGTACCGATATGCGCAAAGAAGACATTGGCGGCGACTTCACATTGACCGATGGCGACGGCAAACCTTTCAGCCTGAGCGATTTGAAAGGCAAAGTGGTCATCCTGTCTTTCGGTTATACCCACTGTCCTGACGTATGCCCGACCGAGTTGCTGACTTACAGCGATACTTTGAAACAATTGGGCGATCAGGCTAAAGACGTGAAAGTAGTATTTGTCAGCATCGACCCTGAGCGCGATACGCCTGAAGTAATCGGCAAATACGCCAAACAGTTCCACCCTGATTTTATCGGCCTGACGGCTACCGGCGATCAAAGCCTGCCTGTCATCAAACAGCAATACCGTGTGGTATCGGCTAAAGTTAACCAAAAAGAAGACAGCGAAAACTATTTGGTCGACCACTCTTCAGGTGCATATTTGATTGATAAAAACGGCGAAGTGGCGATTTTCTCGCCTTATGGCAGCGAGCCGGAAACGATTGCGGCTGATGTGAAAACTTTATTGTAAAACCGTAGTTGGGGCCGTCTGAAATGGGTTGTGGATTTCAGACGGCCTTCTTGTTTTTGATACGGCAAAGGAGAAGAAAAAAATGACCGACACACTTTTAACGATTGCTTTATCCAAGGGGCGAATTTTTGAGGAAACCCTGCCGCTGTTGGCCGCTGCCGGTATTGTGCCTGCGGAAGAGCCGGAAAAATCGCGCAAGCTGATTATTGGCACGAATCATGACAACATCCGTTTGGTGATTGTGCGCGCGACCGACGTGCCGACTTATGTGCAATATGGCGCGGCGGATTTCGGTATTGCCGGTAAGGACGTGCTGATCGAGCATGGCGGAGATGGCCTGTATCAACCTTTGGATTTGCACATCGCCTCATGCCGCATGATGGTTGCGGTTAAAAAAGGTTTCGATTACGCCGCTGCCTCCAAACCCGGCAGCCGCTTGCGGATTGCCACCAAATATCCCGACATCGCCGCCGAACACTTTGCCGACAAGGGTGTGCATGTGGACATCATCAAACTATACGGCTCGATGGAGCTTGCGCCTTTGGTCGGTTTGAGCGACGCGATTGTCGATTTGGTTTCCAGCGGCAATACGTTGAAGGCCAATGGTTTGGAAGCTGTAGAGCATGTGGCTGATATTTCCAGTCGCTTGGTGGTCAATAAAGCGGCGTTGAAAACCAAATATGCGTTGTTGAATCCGATTATTCAGGCATTTGAAAATGCCGCTAAGGCCGTCTGAAAAGTTTTTGGTAAAACCTGTCTGCCAACTCAGTTTGAAAGCCCCGTCATGATGCAAAGCAAACCGACACTCGATACGATTCTTTCCCATCGTTCCATCCGCAGGTTTACTTCCGAACCGATTGCCGATGAAATCCTCAATACGCTGGTTCGCGCCGGGCAGCAGGCTTCGACTTCCAACAACCTGCAATGCGTTTCCATCATCCGCGTATCCGACCTTGCGCTGAGGCAGGGGATACATGAAGCGGCAGGAAGTGCACCTTATATTGTCCATTGTGCGGAATTTTTATTGTTTTGCATTGATTTCTCTAAACACAAGGCGATGTTTCCCGATGCGCAAATTGATTGGGCGGAGGTAACCCTGATTGGCGCGGTCGATGCAGGTATTATGGCGCAAAACGTATTGCTTACCGCCGAATCGCTTGGGCTGGGCGGCGTGTATATCGGCGCGTTGCGCAATAATGCGCAAAAAGTATCGGATGTGTTGAACCTGCCGGATTATTGCGTGCCTTTGGTGGGGTTGTGCCTCGGTTATCCTGATCAAGACCCGCCGCTCAAACCGCGCCTACCTAAGGAAATGGTCTATGCCGAAAACGCTTGTCCGAGCCTGAATGCCGATGCCGTTGAAGCCTATAATCAGGCAGTAGCGGATTATTATGAGTTGCGCAAGGGCAGTCCGATACCTTGGAAGGAATCGCTGGCCAAAACCTTGGGCAATCCTGTACGGCCGCATATGTTGGCGTTTTTGCAGGAAAAAGGTTTTTTGAAAAGATAATATTCAGACGGCCTTTGAGTGAATGAGGCCGTCTGAAAACAATAGGAACGAAACAAGGAAGAGAGCAAACCATGAAGAAACTCGACACCCAATCCCCTGATTTTCAAGCCGAACTCAAAACACTGCTTGCTTTTGAAACCGCGCAAAACCGTGAAATCGACCGTATTGTTGCCGACATCTGTGCCGATGTTCAAAAACGCGGCGATGCGGCGCTGATTGAATACACCAACCGTTTTGACGGTACATCCGCTCAAACCATCGATGATTTAATCCTGACGCAAGATGATTTGCAGTCTGCGTTTGAGCGTTTGCCTGAAAACATTCAGACGGCCTTGAAAACGGCCGCGAGACGGGTGGAAAGCTACCATGAACACCAAAAAATGGAGTCGTGGACTTACGAAGACGAAGACGGCACGCTTTTGGGCCAACAGATTACGCCGCTTGACCGTGTCGGTATTTATGTTCCGGGCGGTAAAGCTGCTTATCCGAGTTCCGTCATCATGAACGCCATGCCTGCCCACGTTGCCGGTGTGAAAGAAATCATCATGGTCGTTCCCACTCCGAAAGGTGAGCGCAACGATATCGTGTTGGCGGCTGCTTTTGTGGCCGGTGTAACTAAAGTGTTTACGGTCGGCGGTGCGCAGGCGGTTGCGGCTTTGGCCTATGGTACGGAATCTGTGCCTCAAGTCGATAAGATTACCGGCCCGGGCAATGCCTTTGTCGCTGCGGCCAAACGACGCGTGTTCGGCGTGGTCGGTATCGATATGGTGGCAGGGCCGTCTGAAATTTTGGTGATTGCCGATGGTACGACACCTGCCGATTGGGTGGCCATGGATTTGTTCAGTCAGGCGGAACACGATGAAATTGCACAAGCGATTTTGATCGGTACTTCTCAAGCGTATTTGGACGAAGTTCAGACGGCCATGAACCGCTTGATTGAAACCATGCCGCGCCGTGCGATTATTGAAGCTTCATTGGGCAACCGCGGTGCAATGATTTTGGCTAAAGATTTAGATGAAGCCTGCGAAATCGCCAACTATATTTCTCCCGAACACTTGGAACTGTCGGTTGAGAATCCGCAAGAATGGGCGAAAAAAATCCGCCACGCCGGCGCTATTTTCATGGGACGCTATACCAGTGAAAGCCTTGGTGACTATTGCGCAGGCCCCAACCACGTTTTGCCGACCAGCCGCACGGCGCGTTTCTCTTCTCCTTTGGGAACATATGATTTCCAAAAACGCTCCAGTCTGATTCAGGTTTCAGAACAAGGCGCGCAGAAGTTGGGCAAAACCGCCAGCGTGTTGGCGCATGGCGAAAGCTTGACCGCGCACGCCAGAGCGGCTGAGTTCCGTTTGAAAGACTGAGTGAAACGTTGAAGTCGTACGTGCAAGGGTTGTTTGATAAGTGCTGACGGAACTCGTTTATACCGACCGCCTACTACCAAAAAAAACACTCCAACACATCTTAATCCAACAGGAACGCAAGCGAATTTTGTTATTCGAGACCCAAATACAAGAACAACACTAACTAATGGACATTTGAATATAAAATGATTAACCTAGAATTGAAAGCCATCAATCTTTACGATTGTGCCTTTGAAGATTTCGTTCCCGAAATCAAAGACAATTTTTGTGTGGGAATTGATTTAGACATAGGAACTGATGATAGTGATGCTGCAGATATATTTTCTGTTCGCATATGCTCTCCTAAATGGATTTTGCATAATTGTTTCCAAAATCAAAGGGTTAAATGGGGAGCGGGTATGATGATTATGAATGAATTTAATCATTCTGTTATTAAATCGGAAATTGAGAAAATTCTTAAAGAATGTTCAAAAGAAACTTGGGAAAAGTCATTGACTTATTTACTTCGTTTTTTTTCGTGGGAATTTGAAGATTATCAGTGCTAAAGAAATCAAAAAAGGGCATCTAAACAGATGCCCTTTTTATTGTGATGAAGATTTTAGCCGAGAAAGTATCAGGCCGAGACCTTTGCAAAATAGCCCTTTCCTCAATAGCCAAAGCCCAAAACAGGATTTCGGCTGTTTTCGTTTCAAATATCCACCGATTCTACTCAAATATCCCCTTAATCTCCCTTGGATACCTGATTAATCAGGCATCCGGCCGCCTTTTAGGCGGCAGCAGGCGCACTTAGCCTGTTGGCGGCTTTCAAAAGGTTCAAACACATCGCTTTCAGATGGCTTTGTGCACTCACTTTAATCAGTCCGAAATAGGCTGCCCGGGCGTAGCGGAATTTACGATGCAGTGTACCGAAGCTTTGTTCGACCACATAACGGGTCTTCGACAAATATCGGTTGCGTTTGGTTTGTGCTTCCGTCAGCGGATGTTTGCGGTGGGCTTTGCGCATAATGCCGTCTAACAACTGATGCTCTTTCAGATGTTGCCGGTTTTCCGCACTGTCATAGCCTTTGTCGGCATAGACGGCCGTACCTTCGGCTATCCCTTCCAGCAAAGGCGACAGGTGGTTGCACTCATGGGTATTGG
>NZ_JBQCWN010000022.1:0-8101 GCF_051957355.1 Neisseria sp. P0018.S001
GACGACACCCTGTCCGAATTGCTGGAACTGATTAACCGCCAACTGACCGAAAAAAACCTAAAAATAGAGAAAGCATCCGCCGCCGTCATTGACGCCACCATTATTCAGACCGCCGGCAGCAAACAGCACCAGGCCATAGAAGTTGATGAAGAAGGACAAATCAGCGGCCAAACCACACCGAGTAAAGACAGCGATGCCCGTTGGATAAAGAAAAACGGCCTCTACAAACTCGGTTACAAACAACATACCCGTACCGATGCGGAAGGCTATATCGAGAAACTGCACATTACCCCAGCCAATACCCATGAGTGCAACCACCTGTCGCCTTTGTTGGAAGGACTGCCCAAAGGTACGACCGTCTATGCCGACAAAGGCTATGACAGTAAGGAAAACCGGCAACATCTGAAAGAACATCAGTTGTTGGACGGCATTATGCGCAAAGCCCACCGTAACCATCCGTTGTCGGAAGCGCAAACTAAACGCAACCGATATTTGTCAAAGACCCGTTATGTGGTCGAACAAAGCTTCAGTACGCTGCACCGTAAATTCCGCTACTCCCGGGCAGCCTATTTTGGTCTGCTCAAAGTGAGTGCGCAAAGCCATCTGAAGGCGATGTGTTTAAACCTGTTGAAAGCCGCTAACAGGCTAAGTGCGCCTGTTGCTGCCTAAAAGGCGGATCGGATGCCTGATTATGGGGTGTCCGGGCAGGATTAAGGGGGTATTTGGGTAGAATTAGGAGTGATTGGGGGCGAAACAGCCGAAAACCTGTGTTTGGGTTTCGGTTGTCGAGGGAAGGGCTTTTTTGCAAAGGTCTCTAACAGTGTTTTACACAACAGCTTAAGAAAAATACGCCGGCAACATCTCAAACACCGCAACCCTTTCAGGCTGCCATAAGGCTTCACAGTATCATTCTTGAAATCTTCAGATACTGTAAACAGCGCCAGATATCTATAGATAAAGTTAAGACATTGACATTTTATCAATGATTTTGTAAAATTTAGTGAGTTTATTTTCAAGTAAAAATATACTGGGTTTAACATTATGTCCGCCATACACACCCATCTGAGTTTAGCTATTTTGGCAGCCTTTTCTTTTCAGGCTGCACTTGCCGATACCATTGAAGAAAGCGAATTCAGACGTCAGGAAATGCGACGCCGGCAGCAGGAGCAGCAGCTGCAGCGCGAAGTCGATGTGCGTTTGGAAGATACGCGGCAAAGTACGCTTACTCCGTCTGCAGCCGAATCGGCCGAATCCCCCTGTTTCCCCATTCATACCGTTACCCTGACCGGCGATGCTGCCGGCCGTTTTCAGTTTGCACTTAAAAAAGCCTTGAAAGAAACCGGCTTCCAATCCGGACAATGTTTGGGTGCGCAAGGCATCAACCGCATTATGGTTGCGGCACAAAACGCCGTTATCGGCCGCGGCTATACCACTACCCGTATTTTGGCCGCACCGCAGGATTTAAACAGCGGAACTTTGGAATTAACCGTTTTGTCCGGCAAAGTGCGCTCGGTTCGCACTGATACTTCGCACAACGACCAAACCCGTGCCGCGCGCATTGCCGCCTTTCAAAACGAAATTCCGTTGAAAGGCGGCGATATTCTGAATCTGCGCCGTATCGAGCAGGGGCTGGAAAATCTCAAGCGCGTACCCACCGCGGAAGCCGATATTCAAATCGTTCCCGCCGATGCACCCGATGAAAGCGACATCATTGTTGCCTGGCGGCAGCGGCTGCTGCCCTACCGCCTGTCGCTCGGTGTGGACGACTCCGGCAGCAAAACCACCGGCAAATACCAAGGCAGCCTGACTTTCTCTGCCGACAACCCTTTCGGCTTAAGCGATCTGTTTTATCTGTCCTACGGCCGCCATCTGGGCCATACCGACACCCATACCGACTCCGAGGGCAAAAAAACCGCCGGCGGCACCCAAAGCTACGCCTTTCACTATTCCGTTCCTGCGGGCAACTGGCTGTGGAGCTGGAACCACAACTACTACCGCTACCACCAAGCCGTGGCGGGTATCAATGAAGTGTACGACTACAACGGCAAAAGCCGTGGCAGCGACATCGGATTTACCCGCCTGCTGTACCGTGATGCGCGGCGCAAGAGCCATATCGGCTTCAAACTGTGGCAGAAAGAAAACCAAAGTTTTATCGATGATGCCGAAGTCGAAGTACAGCGCCGTAAAACCGCCGGTTGGCAGTTGAGCCTAAAACACAAGGAATACATCGGCCGCAGCACTTTGGATATCGGCCTTGGCTACAAGCGCGGCACCGGCATGGCCGATGCCATTGCCGCCCCTGAAGAGGTGTTTGATGAAGGCACTTCGAGAATGAAGGTGATCACTGCCGACATCAGCTATAACCACCCCTTCCAAATCGGCCGGCAGCACTTCGTATATGACACCGCCCTGCATGCCCAGTGGAATAAAACCCCGCTGACGCCTTTGGACAAAATCGCCATCGGCGGTCGCTACACCGTGCGCGGCTTCGACGGCGAAAGCTCACTGTCGGCCGAGCGCGGCTGGTACTGGCGCAACGAAGCCGGCTGGTATTTTCAGGCTGCCCACCAGTTTTATCTGGCGCTAGACGGCGGCCATGTTTCCGGCGACTCGGCGCAATACCTGCTCGGCCAAACCCTAATCGGCGCCGCCGCCGGCCTGCGCGGCCAGTTCAAAGCAGGCGGCAGCCTGAATTACGACCTGTTTGTCGGCAAACCGATTAAAAAACCGCAAGGCTTTAGCAAACGTACCGCCGTTTTCGGCTTCAACCTAAACTATTCGTTTTAACCGGAGAAAACACGGGCACCGCCTGCATTTGGGCTGCCTGTTTCCCATTTCCACACGGACGCAAGAACATGAACAAACACTGCCATAAAATCGTCTTCAACCGCACCCGCGGCATCCTGATGGCCGTAGCCGAGACTGCCATCGGGCAGGGCAAAAGTCCCGGCGAGCGCTCAGGCGGAGAAACCGGTGGCGGTGACGGCAGCCTAAAAACCCGTTCAGGCTGCCGTTTGCATTTGGGCACGCTGACTTTCAGCCTGCTGCTCGGTTTCGGTTCGGCCCTGATTGTGCCCGCCGCCGCTGCCGACATCCAAGCCGACAAATCCGCCCCCAAATCCCAGCAGCCCGTCATCCTGCAAACCGGCAACGGACTACCGCAGGTCAATATCCAAACCCCCACCGCCCACGGCGTATCCGTCAACCAATACCGCCGTTTCGATGTCGACACGCGCGGCACCATTCTCAACAACAGCCATAAAAGCGTATCCACCCGCCAGGCCGGCTGGATACAGGGCAACCCCTTTCTCGCCCGCGGCGAAGCCCGTGTAATCGTCAACCAAATCAACAGCAGCGACCCGAGCCGGCTGAACGGCTATATCGAAATCGCCGGCCGCCGCGCCGAAGTGGTGATGGCCAACCCCGCCGGCATCCGCGTCGACGGCGGCGGCTTTATCAACAGCGCAGGTGCCACCCTGACCACCGGCCGTCCCATCCTGGCAGACGGCCGTTTCGACGGTTTGGACATCGGCAGCGGCCGTATTGAAATCGGCGCACAGGGTCTTGACGGGCGCGGTGCCGACTACACCCGCATTCTCAGCCGTGCCGCCAAGATTGACGGCGGCATTTGGGGGCAGGACGTCCAAGTGATTGCCGCCGCCGGCCAAACCGACGCCGCAGGCAGCCTGAAAGACGCCGCCGCACCCCGCACTCCGTCTTCATCCGCCCCCGTCTTTGCCATCGACACCGGCGCCCTGGGCGGCATGTATGCCGGCAAAATCACCCTGATTGCTGCCGATGCCGGCAGCGGCATCCGCAATGCCGGCAAGATTTACGCCGGTGCCGGCGGCGTGACCCTCAGCGCCGACGGAAGACTGGCCAACAGCGGCACCGTCGCCGCCCAAGACGGCGGCACCCTGCGTCTTAACGCCGGCCAAGCCGACAACAGCGGCACCCTTTACGCCCACGGCCAAAGCAGCATCGACAGCAAAAGCAGCCTGAACAACAGCGGCCGCATTCTCAGCACCGCAGAAAACCGCATCCGCAGCGCCCGGATTGACAACAGCGGTCAAATCGACGGCGGCCGTCTGGACATTGCCGCCCCCGTATTGGACAACAGCGGCCGCATCAGCCAAAGCGGCAGTCAGGATCTGGCCGTCGATACCGCCCGCCTGGCCAACAGCGGCCGCATCGGCCTGCCGGAAAACAACAACGGCAACAGTGGAAACAGTAGCGGCAACAACGGCGGAAACGGCAACAACAATGGTTCCCACTCCGGCAACAAGCGGCCGCCCGCCAATAACGGCAACGGCAATAGCGGCAACAGTCACGGCGGCCATACCCAAGTTCCCACTCCTGCCGACGGCCGCATCAGCGTCTCCGGCCGTTTGGACAACAGCGGCACCATCGAAGCGGGCGGCCGCACCGATCTGAACGTACACAGCGAACTGGCCAACAGCGGCCGCCTCACCCTCGGCAGCCTGAAAGCAGACGGCAGCCGTTTCGACAACCGCCAAGGCGACATTCTCGCCCACAGCGCCGACATTCACAGCAGCCACAGCGACAACCGCGGCGGCGCCCTGGCCGCAGGCAGCCTGAAACTGGATGGCACCCGACTCGACAACCGCCAAGGCGCCATCCGCAGCAACAGCCAAAGCGACATCCGCCTTTCAGACGGCCTGAACAACGAACAAGGCGAAATCACCACTGCCGGCAGCCTGAAACTGGCCGCCGACAACATCACCAACCAAGACGGCAGCATCTTGGCCGGACAGGACATCGGACTGGATGCCCGGGTACTGGACGGCAGCGGCACCCTGGCCGCTGGCCGTGATGCCGCCCTCAAACTCAGCGCCGACTTTGACAGCAGCGCAGACATCGAAGCCGGCCGCACACTCAGCATCGAAAGCGGCGGCAGCATCCGCAACCGCCACCGTTTGGCCGGCGGCGCAGCCCTCGACATCCGTGCCCGGCACATCGACAACCGCGCCGAAGGCAAACTGGTTTCCGGCAGCAATACCCGTATTGGCGCCGACACCGTGGACAACCGCGGCCTGATCAACAGCAACGGCCTGACCCGTATTGATGCCGCAGACAGCCTGAACAACATCGGCAGCGGCCGCATCTACGGCAGCCGTCTCGCCCTGGGCGGCGGCAGCCTGAACAACCGCGAAGAAGCAAGCGCAGACGGCAAAAACCAAGCCCCCGTGATTGCCGCACGAGAGCGGCTGGACATCGGCATGCGCAGCATAAGCAACACCGGCAGCGGCTTTGGCCGGATTGAAAACGGCCAAGTACAAACCGGCAGCGTCTCCAGCCTGATCAGCAGCGAAGGCACACTGCATATCGGCGGCCGTTTGAATGAGCGCCATCAGGCCGAAGGCAGGGCCGAGCGCCTGGAAAACCGCGGCGCGCGGATTGAAGCAGTGGGAGGCGGGCAGATTGCCGTTCAAAAACTGGACAACCTAAACGCCGGTTTGCGCACCGAAGAATATTTGGCCGACAGCCGCCGCCAAACTGCCTACACCTTTGCCGGCGAGCCCGAACGCTACATTGACGGCGAAGACGGCAACATGAGCCAATACCGAACCAATCTGGTCTTCCGTTTCAACGAGCAGGGCAGACAGAAAAGCGGCAGTACCGAACGCAAATTCGAACGCTCCGACGTATCGGCGGTACGCCGCTACCAATACAGCCTGAACCGTTACCGCCAACGTATCGTAGAAAGCCGTCCGGGCGAAATCCTGATTGGCGGCGACCTGAAAGCCGAAGGCGGAGAATGGCGTAACAGTGACAGCAAAATCCTGATCGGTGGCACATTGTCGGGGCTTTCCAAAGACAAGATTGCCAACCACGCCACCCAAGAGCAGCGGCGTCTGGAAGAAGTCGGCATAAGCGAACATGCGACCTTCGAAAGAAGCCATGGCCACCGAGGCAGGCATCATGTCTATTGGAGAGGTGGTTATGCTTACAACAACCCGAGCGTCAGCACCCACGATTTTGAAAACCAGCTGAGCGACATTCTGCAAAACCAAGGCAGCCTGAACCCTCCTGCCGGCCATGCCGCCGCAGCCGATGCCGCCACCGCCGCCGTTGCGCCACAACGCATTAAAAGTCCCGACGGCAGCTTCAGCCTGCCCGAAAGCAGCCTGTACACCGTCCGTCCCGACCGCCCCGGCTATCTGGTCGAAACCGATCCCGCCTATGCCGACTACCGCACCTGGCTGGGCAGCGACTACATGCTCAAAGCCCTGCAAACCGATCCCAACCGCACCCACAAACGGCTGGGCGACGGCTATTACGAGCAACGCCTGATCAACGAACAGATTGCCCGTCTGACCGGCTACCGCCGTCTGGACGGCTACCCGAACGACGAAGCCCAATTCCAAGCCCTGATGGACGCCGGCATCAGCTTTGCCCGCGCCCAGCAGCTGACCCCCGGCATCGCCCTGTCCCCCGAACAAGTTGCCCGGCTGACCAGCGACATCGTCTGGCTTGAAAGCCAGACCGTTACCCTGGCCGACGGCAGCAGCCAAAGCGTACTCGTACCCAAAGTCTACGTCCTCGCCCGCCCCGGCGATCTCAACAGCGCCGGCGGACTCATCAGCGCCGACGCCCTGCAGCTGGAAGCCGGCCGCATCGACAACCGCGGTACCCTTGCCGGCCGGCGCATCGTCGATCTGGCCGCCGGCGACATCAGCAACAGCGGCCGCATCGGCGGCAAAAACGTCATACTCGACGCCCAACAACAAATCGACATCACCGGCGGCAGCATCGAAGCCGAACGGCTGCTCAGCCTCAAAGCCGACAACATCACCCTCCAAAGCAGCACCGCCCAAAGCGGCGACTCGCACAACGGCCGCACCACCGTTGACCGTGTGGCCGGACTGTATGTCAGCGGCACAGAAGACGGCCAAGGCCTGCTCAGCCTCGAAGCAGGGCACGACATCAAACTGAACGGCGCCCGCCTGGCCAACCGCGCCCGCGACGGCCACAGCCAAATGATTGCCCGCGAAGGCAGCGTCACACTCGGCACCGTCCGCACCGAAAGCCACGAAAGCTACGGCGCGGCAAACGACAAAAACCACCGCCACATTCACCAAAGCGCCGAAGCAGGCAGCCGCATCGAAGCGGCCGGCAACATCACCGTATCCGCCGGTAAAGAGCTCAGCATCCGCCAAGGCCAAATCGACAGCCAAAACGGCCGCACCACCCTGGCCGCCCAAGGAAACATCGACATCAGCGAAGGCAGCCGCACCCTGGATTTGGACGAATCCACCTACAGCAAAGACCGCAGCCTGACCGGCAGCAAAAGCCGGCTGGACCAATACCGGCGCCAACACGACGAAGCAGCCGGCAGCGTGATTACCGGCCGCGAAGTCAGAACGGCTTCCGGCGGCGACACCCGCATCCGCGGCAGCCAAGTCATCAGCGACGGGCAGACCCTGGTGACCGCTGCCGGCGAAGTGCGCGTTGATGCTGCCGAGAACCGCTACCAAGATTGGGAAAACCACGAGCGCAAAAAGTCCGGCCTCACCGGTAGCCTGAAAAACGGCGTAGCGATGGCCGGTTACGGCAAGACCCAAGAAAACCTGCAGCAAAACAGCGTATCGTCTGCCGTAGTCTCCTCGCAGATAGGCAGCCTGAAAGGCGATACCACCGTAGCGGCGGGCGGCAAACTGAGTACCGAAGCCGCACAGCTGTATGCCGGTGGCGATCTGAAGCTGCAGGGGCGCGAAGTTTCCCTTGACGAAGCCTATAACCGCAGCGAACAGCACAGCCGGACACAGCGTAAACAAAGCGGCTTCTCGATCGGCATCACTTACGACCCCTATACCGCCGGTAAAAATGCCTGGGACAAAGCCATGCAGGGCGGCGGGTACAGCGACAGTATTGTTGGCAACTGGGTGCAGCGCAGCAGCGCCTCGGCCAAAGCCAGCCAGGCGGCGGGCACGCCTGTCGTGATCAGCGGCGGCCGCAGCCGCAGCACGCAGACGCAGGATAGCAGCAGCACCGAAGCCGTCGGCAGCTCGCTGACGGCCGGCCGCCATCTCAGCATCCGTGCCACCGAAGGCAGCATCGAAGCCAAAGACGCACAAAT
>NZ_JBQCWN010000023.1:0-7848 GCF_051957355.1 Neisseria sp. P0018.S001
GGTTGAAATCGATGCGGGTGATGAGGCTGTGTTCGAGTTCGGGATTGGAGAGGCTGTGCCATTGTCCGAGCAGGACGGCTTTGAACATGGACAACAGGGGATAGGCGGGACGGCCGCGGTGGTCTCGGAGGTAACGGGTTTTTTGACGATTCAGGTATTGTTCGATCGGCTGCCAATCAATCACCTGATCCAACTTCAATAGCGGGAAACGGTCGATGTGTTTGGCAATCATGGCTTGGGCGGTTTGTTGAAAGAAGGTGCTCATGGAAAATCCCCTAAATGTCTTTGTGGGAATTTAGGGGATTTTGGGGAATTTTGCAAAGGTCTCAGGCCGTCTGAAAACAGGTTTAACGGTTTTTCAGCCAGTCATTACGCATTTGTGCGGCTTCTTCAAAATAGCGGTAAAGCTCGGTTTTGTTGCCGTCTGAAAGGAGCTGTTCCAATTTGGATAATTGTTCTTTCAAATCGCCGGTCAGTTTGAGCAGGGCAGGGCTGTTGGCCATGCAGATGTCTGTCCAAACGGCAGGGTGGCTGGAGGCAATGCGGGTGAAGTCGCGAAAGCCGGTGGCGGCATAGGGGAGATAGTCTTTGCCGTGCGGATGGTCAACCAAAGCGTGGACATAGGCAAAGGCGGCCAAGTGCGGCAAGTGGGAAACGGCGGCAAAAATATTGTCGTGTTCTTCGGCGCTCATGGTCGAAATTTGCGAACCAACCGCCTGCCACAGCATTTTCAGCCGTCTCAGGCCGTCTGAAGCTTCTTGGCCGTGCAGCGTAATGATAAGGCGGCTGTTTTGAAACAAACCGCAACGTGCGGATTTTGCCCCGCTTTGATCCGAGCCGGCAATCGGGTGTGCAGCAAAACATTGCGGCAGGCGATCGGATAAGTGGGTGCGGAAGGCATCGAGTGCCGATTGTTTGGTGCTGCCGACATCGGAAACGCAGGCGGTGTCTTTTAAGAAGGGCTTGATGTCGCGGCATACGTCAGGCAGGACGGAGACAGGCGTGGCAATTAAAACCAAATCGGCATTGCCGATGCTTTCGGCGCAAATATTCGGATAGGCATGGTCGATGATGCCGCATTCGAGTGCGTAATTGAGGTTGTCGGCATTGGTGTCGATGCCGGTAATGGTTTGCACCAGTCCCAAGCGTTTGAGGTCGAGCATGAACGAACCGCCGATTAAACCGACGCCGATAAGGGTAATGTGAGGAAAAAAGGCGGAAGTGTTCATGGTTTGGATCCGGTACAAGTGGGAAAGCTTATTTTAATCCGTTATGGAGGCCGTCTGAAAGATGTCATCAAGGTTTCAGACGGCCTTTTTTATGGTCGGATTTTCATGATTTAGGCATAGAAAACTCCGTTTAGTAGGAGCATGTAACCGATTATCAGATTTTCATACACTAAAATAATCATCTGAATTAGTATAACGTCTTAAAGTAAGTAATTGGTATCTTAAAGTAAATTATTACATCATATTTTATTTTGATTGATATCGAATAAAATAACTCACTCAGAAAGAAGGAATTTATGAGTTTTTCACAAACCGAATTAGTCAACGCAATGCGTTTGCTTTCTACCCGTCTGC
Source organism: Neisseria sp. P0018.S001 (assembly GCF_051957355.1). NCBI lineage: Bacteria > Pseudomonadati > Pseudomonadota > Betaproteobacteria > Neisseriales > Neisseriaceae > Neisseria > Neisseria sp. P0018.S001. The sequence continues at coordinate 1,584 of NZ_JBQCWN010000023.1, forward strand.
CGCAATTTCCGGAGCAGCAAAACCAAGTATCCCGTATGTTGCGCATCGTAACCGAACGTTTGAGCAGCCATTTGAACGAAAACCTGAAAGCGTTCGGCATCAATGAAAACCTGTGGTTTTCCCTGATGGCGGTTTACGTCAGCCCAAACAGCGAAATCCTGCCTTCGCGCTTGAGCGACCTGATGGACTTGACGCGCACCAGTGCAACACGCCTGTCGGACGACATGGTTGAGCGCGGCTGGGTAGAGCGTTATATCAATCAGAAAGACCGTCGTCAGATTGTGCTAAAATTGACCCCTTCGGGTGAAACCTTCATCCACGAAGTATGGCCGCAAATTGCCCGTCAGAGCGGCCAGGCGTGGGAAGATTTCACGAAAGAGGATTATGATACGCTGCAACACCTGTTGGGTAAGCTGTTGAACCGTTTGGGTAATTGACAACAGACGGCCTGAAGGTCTGCGGCAGACACACATCAACGGAGTCTGTATGAAATTAGGTTTGGTCAAATCAAGCGTATGCGTTGCCGCTGTTTCGCTGTTGGCGGCATGTGCGCCGTTCGGCAAACAGTCGCCTTTGGATGAGACAACAGCCTATCCGCTGCCGCAAGGCCAATCTGCCGCTACTGCCCAAGACGGCTGGTGGATGAAGCTGAAAGATAAAAAATTAAACAATTTGATTGCTTCCGCCATTCAGACGTCTACCAATCTGCGTGTCGTCAAGGCAAGGTTTGAGCAGGCTCAGGCGCAGCTGGGCGTTGTAGGGGCCACAAACAAACCGCAAGTCGGCTTGGGCGTTACAGGTCTGGGTGCTTATGTTTCACCCAAACCTCAAGCCGGTATGGTCGATACCGACCATACATTGGTTTTGGCGAACGCAGCCTTGCAAGGTAGCTTGGTTTTTGACTTTTGGGGTAAAAACCGAGAGCAGATTCAAGCCGTTTTGGGAAAAAGCCGGGCAGCGGTATATGAAGCGCAGCACATCCGCACCGAGTTGGCTCATGCCGTTGCTGCCCAATATTTTGCGTGGCAGATGGCGACAGAACAACTGGCGCTGCTAGATACGCGCATAGAGTTAGCGGATAAGGCATTGAAACTGATGCAACAACGCGTTAAAGCGCAGCTGGCTCCTGCCGATGCCTTGCACGCTCTGGAAATGGCGCAACAACAATTGCAGCTTGAAAAATCGGCATGGACTCAGAAAAATGAGAAAATCCGCAACAGTCTGGCTGTATTGGCCGGCCGTGTACCGGGTGCATTGAATGGACAGGTTCCGGAAAAAATGGCGGCTGTGCCGTCATTGCCGGTTAACCGTATTGAAGCGGACTTGCTGGCGGCCCGCCCCGATATTGCGGCGCAAAAAGCCTTGCTTGAAGAGAAATGGCATATCGTCAAATCGACCGAAGCAGAGTTTTATCCGAATATTGAGTTGAAAGTTTTGGCAGGTATGACGCACATCGATGCGTTCAATCTGATTCGCGGACGGACTTCCGGTATGTTGGGCATTGTTCCGGCTTTGAATCTGCCATTGTTTACTTCCGGAGCGTTGCAATCCAAATTGGCGGGCAAACGTGCCCAGTATAACGAGCAGGTTGCCGTGTATGACCAAACTGTTTTGAATGCCATGCGTTCGGCAGCAGATGCCGTAGTCGACTATCAAAGCCTGAAAAGCCGACAAGATACTTGGAATAAGATGGTCAATATCGCGGATAAATCTGTGCAAAATGCGAAAGGACGTGTTCGTGCAGGCTTGGATAACGGCTTGACCGCTTTGCAAAAACAAGACGAGGCTGCTCGTACAAAAATGTCGGCGGTTCAATACCATGCAGAATATCTGACAGCTTGGAGTAACCTCAATGCCCAGTTGGGCGGAGGCTTTAAATTGAATAAGAAATAAACGTTTTATTAAAACGTAGGCCGTCTGAAAGTAATTTCAGACGGCCTTTTGCTTACCTTATTTACATTTGCTACCGGAAGAAATTATTGTAATGAATAGAGTGTAACTATAGAATATAACCCTTTAGCGCGTTAAATGCGCGTATTGGGTTGAGGGTGGAGCCAGCAGCCTGGGGCAAGACAATAATATCGTTATCACATGTACAGAATTAAAGTTGGGACTTATGGATACTCAATCAGAAAAAAATAATGTCCAAAAAGAAACAGAAGTAGCCGCTTCCGGCGCTAAGACGCATCGCAAACGCAATTTGGTTATCGTTACACTTCTATTCCTTATTATAGCGGCCGGATTCGCTTTGGCGTATTTCCTATTTTGGCAGCATGAAGAAGAAACGGAAGATGCTTATGTGGCCGGTCATTTGGTGATGATTACGCCGCAGGTAAACGGCACGGTGCGCAAAGTCATGTATGACGATACGGATGTCGTGAAAAAAGGCGATGTTTTGGTGGCCTTGGACGACAGCGATTTTCAGCTGGCATACGATCGCGCGCAAAATGAATTGATTCAGGCCATCCGTCAAAATAAACAGCAAACTGCGGTCAATTCAAAAGCCAAAGCGCAAGTGTTGTTACGCAAAGCCGATTTGGCCCGTGCGCAAGCCGATTTGCGCCGCCGCGAATCTTTGGCGGGTACGGAAGCGGTTTCCGGAGAAGAACTCAGCCATGCTCGCGCCGCTGTGGTTCAGGCTCAGGCTGCATTGAAAGCGGTTGAGGCGGAAGAAGTTTCTGCTCAGGCAGCGTTGGGCAGCAATATTCCTCTGCGCCAACAACCGGCAGTTCAGACGGCCATCAGCCACATCAAAGACGCTTGGTTGAATTTGCAACGTACGCAAATCCGTTCGCCGATCGGCGGCCAAATTGCCAAACGCAATGTCCAAGTCGGCCAACGTATCGTGCAAGGTACGCCGATGATGGCCGTTGTGCCTCTGTCTGAATTATGGGTAGATGCCAACTTTAAAGAATCGCAACTGCGTAAAATGAAAATCGGCCAGCCTGTTGAAATGACAGCCGATTTGTACGGTAGCAAAGTGGTTTACCATGGCAAGGTAATGGGCTTGTCGGCCGGTACGGGCAGTGCGTTCTCATTACTGCCGGCACAAAACGCAACGGGCAACTGGATTAAAGTTGTACAACGTGTGCCGGTGCGTATCAGTTTGGATGCTAAAGAATTGCAACAAAATCCGCTCCGTGTCGGTTTGTCGATGACTGTTAAAGTCGATATTGCCGAGAAGGGTAGCGGTAAAGCCATGACTGCCGAAGCGGAACAAAATACTGCCTTGCCGGAAACGGAAAGTGTGGATTGGAAAGCCGCCGATGCTTTAGTCGATAAAATCTTCGAGCAATACGCAAAATAATCTTTTCAGACGGCCTGAGTCTTTTATTGAAGGCTCAGGCCGTCTGAAATATTGATTCTCTTCAATCGACCGCTTTGGCGGTTGTCTTATAGTTTAAAAATATGAATTATCCGCCGTTACAAGGGTTTAAGCTGGTGTTGGCAACTTTGGCGCTCAGCTTGGCCGTATTTATGGAAGTCTTGGACAGCACCATCGCCAACGTCGCCGTGCCCGTTATCGCAGGGGATTTGGGTGCGGCGACCACGCAGGGCACTTGGGTGATTACCTCATTTGCCGTAGCCAATGCCATTTCCGTTCCCCTGACCGGCTTTTTGGCCAAGCGGTTTGGCGAGGTTAAAATCTTTATTGCTGCCGTGATTGGTTTTGTCGTAACGTCATGGCTGTGCGGTATGGCGCATAATCTTCAAGCCTTGGTTTTTTTCCGAGTGTTGCAAGGCTTTATCGCCGGGCCTTTGATTCCCTTGTCCCAAAGTCTTCTGATGGCTTCCTATCCGCCTGAAAAACGAACATTGGCACTGGCCTTATGGGCAATGACCGTCGTTGTTGCCCCTGTATTGGGACCGATTCTAGGCGGTTGGATTTCGGACAACTGGCATTGGGGATGGATTTTCTTTATCAATATCCCAATCGGGGTTTTATCCGCCTCCATTGCTTGGAAACAGCTTAGACACAGGGAAACCGAAATCATTAGGGCGCCGATTGATTACGTCGGGCTGGTGTTGATGATTGTCGGTGTCGGCGCATTGCAAATGATGCTTGATAGAGGTAAGGAATTGGACTGGTTTGCCTCGGGAGAGATTATCGTTTTGGGCGTTACCGCTTTGGTGTTCCTGACCTATTTTATTGTTTGGGAGCTGGGCGAGGAATACCCGATTGTCGATTTGTCATTGTTTAGAAATAGAAACTTTACGATAGGCGTTGTTGCGACATCCTTGGGCTTTATGGTGTATATGGGTACATTGACCTTGCTGCCTTTGGTGTTGCAATCAAATCTCGACTATACCGCTACTTGGGCTGGTTTGGCTGCTGCACCGGTAGGTTTTCTGCCGATTATTCTGTCGCCGATTATTGGTAAGTTTGGCAATCGCGTCGATATGCGCCTGTTTGTCAGTGCCAGCTTCTTGGTGTTTGCCTATACATTCCATTGGCGAACCGACTTCTATGCCGGCATGGATATGAGCAACGTCGTTTGGCCACAGTTTTGGCAGGGTTTAGGCGTAGCCATGTTCTTCCTGCCCCTGACCAGTATCACCTTATCACATATGAAGGGCAACCAAATTGCCTCGGCCAGTAGCTTGTCTAATTTCTTGCGAGTCTTTATGGGCGGTGTCGGAGTGTCCGTTGTCAGCACCATGTGGGAACGGCGCGAAGCTCTGCACCATACTCAGCTGACCGAACATATTAATTCATTGTCCTCAATCAGCAACCAATCTATTCAAGGCATGATGGCCAATGGCCTGAGCAAAGAGCAAGCCCTGGCTACGATAAATAGTACTATTTCCCAACAAGGCTTTATTATTGGCTCAAATGAAATCTTCTTGGCAGGCAGTATCATATTCATCAGTATGATTCCCATTATTTGGCTGGCAAGACCTCCGTTTAGCGGTTCCGGCGGGGGAGGGCATTAGATAAAAGGCCGTCTGAATTTCAGACGGCCTTTTATCTATTATATTATTTAAAACTCAATAATAGATCTCTAAATGCATTTGGATCTTTAATAAACGTCATTTCTCCTGATTGAGGGAAATGGAAATCAAGTAGGCGAGATACCCAGAAACGAATACATCCGGCTCTTTGTGCAGTAGGAAAATACGCGTGTTCTTCATCAGATAATGGACGTACGCTTTCATAGCCATGGATAAAGGCATCATAAAGGACAGGGTCTAATTTGTTATCAGCTGTTCGTGCCCAATCGTTAACCGCAATTGCCAGGTCGTACATGAAATTACCGTTACACGCATAATAGAAGTCGATAAAGCCGGAAACTTCATCTCCATTAAGCAATACGTTGTCCTTAAATAAATCGGCATGGATAATACCGGAAGGTAAATGCTCTCCTAGATTTTCATCTAAAGCTGCAATTTCAGATTGAAGCAGTGCAGCATCCTCAGAATCTAAAACAGGCAGCAACTGAGTGCAGGCATCGTGCCACCAGTCATCATAACGAGGATTTTTCATTTTTAAAGGAAAGTCTTGGCCGGCTAAATGCATTTTGGCCAGCATAGCACCGGTATGGAAGCATTGAGCTTCAGTTGGCCAGCCAGTATCAGAACCATTCAAACAAGTAACCAAACAAGCCGGTTTTCCGGCCAAAATAGAATGCAGTCCGCCATCTTTACGAGCAATCGGAGCGGCGCAGGCAACACCATTCAGACTCAAATGCTGGTTTAGTTCTAGAAAGAAAGGCAGTTCTTCTGATTTCAAAACCTCAAAAACAGTCAATACATAACGACCGGTTGAAGTAGTCAAAAAATAATTACTATTAGTAATTCCTTGAGCAATCCCCTGCAAAGAAACAAAATCTCCCAAATCATATTGCAGAAGGAAGTCACGCATTTGAGCGTCGGAAACACTGGTATAGACAGACATAGCAAACTCGAGGCTGATATAAAAGAATCAAGGAAACATCATACCAAAAAACAAGCGCCAACAATATAAATTAAAGCGAGGGTCAAATTCAAAAGGCCGTCTGAAATACTCTTTCAGACGGCCTTAGTATTGAATCGGGTTGGATTTGGAAAGAGAATAGGGAAGTTTTGAATGTTTTTAGAAAAATAAAAACCCTGTTAAAACAGGGCGGTGGTTAAATTTCTGAAAATAATTTCGAGAAAGGTGTTGACTGGTTTCGTTGTGAGGCGTATAGTTCGGTTCTTCGCTGCTGACGCGGTGAAGAAAACGAAGCAGACAGTATAACACAGTTAGTTAAAATTTTCGATAATTTTAGTTGACATTTGCTAA
>NZ_JBQCWN010000024.1:0-6919 GCF_051957355.1 Neisseria sp. P0018.S001
CCAATACCCATGAGTGCAACCACCTGTCGCCTTTGCTGGAAGGGATAGCCGAAGGTACGGCCGTCTATGCCGACAAAGGCTATGACAGTGCGGAAAACCGGCAACATCTGAAAGAGCATCAGTTGTTGGACGGCATTATGCGCAAAGCCCACCGTAACCATCCGTTGTCGGAAGCGCAAACTAAACGCAACCGATATTTGTCAAAGACCCGTTATGTGGTCGAACAAAGCTTCGGTACGCTGCACCGTAAATTCCGCTACTCCCGGGCAGCCTATTTCGGGTTGATTAAAGTGAATGCGCAAAGCCATCTGAAGGCGATGTGTTTAAACCTGTTGAAGGCCGCCAACAGGCTAAGCGCGCCTGTTGCTGCCTAAAAGTTTGATGGCTTTGGCTGTCGATACGGTTTTTGCCTTTGCCGTAGGCGGCTTCGGCGTAGATATAGACACCGGTTTGCGCACCGACGGAAACCCCGACGCCGACCTGTACGCCGGCATTGCGGTTTTTGCCGTCCTGATGTTGGCTGTCTTGGGCCGACTGCAGCCGGATATCGCGTGCGGAATCGAGGCGGATGGTGTCGCCCGCGGTAATGTTGCTGCCTCGGACGGTAATGTCGCCCTCGCGGCTGCGGATATTGATGTCGCCACCGGCTTTCAGGCTGCTTTGTTGGCTTTGGCGGTAGTTTTGGTTTTGTTCTTTGCCGGCGGATTTAAAGCCGAAGCCGGCTTCAACGGATAAGAGGACGGCACCCTGCTGTCCGGTTTGGTTTTTAAGGGCGTCGGCCACTTTGCCGACGCCATCGGCCAGTTGGTAGGCTTGGGCGCCGGCGGCCAGGGTTTGCAGGGCGCGGGTGCGGTCGTCGGCTGGTTGCGGCAATTGGCGTGCAAAATCCTCAGCTGCATTCTGTGCTTACTCGATACTCTGTACGGGAAAAAATATCTTACCCCACGGCATATCGTTTTCTTCAAAGATACTTTCAAGACGATCGATAAAGGCGGGATTTACGGCATTATCGTCTTCTGCGCTGTTTACCACTTCGGGATCAAAGTATTTAAAATAGAACACCTCTCCCTCGGAGGTAAGGTTAATATGTGTAAGCCAATGATAAATCCAGGCAACATCAAAATCGTATCCTTTTGATTCAAGATCATAATTAGGATTGTAATAAGCAAGATTCCGGCAATACATCCCAGATGTCTTCATCCGTAATCTCTTTCTGCGGCCAAAATTCCATCCATCTCAAGGTAAACAGCCGGTAAATAATCTCTACTGTTTCCTGCCAATCAAGCCCTGAATTGGGAAGGTCTACTGGTTCTGTATCAATAAAAGCTAATTTTCGAAATACATCCTGAATAGCAGATGCTTGTCGTTCGTTCATTCTCATAATACATTACCTTTTATTTATATTACTTTATTGGAAATTTCAATTTTAAATTTTCGTTATTATTTAGCGATCGTATGGCCGAGTTCTTATGGATTTCTACCGTTGCTGTAGTGGGTAGGGTATCTTTGCCAGCATATCCGGCAGGACGGTAAACAATTGTGTCGTTTAGTGTCGCAACTCTCCAGCAATCTTAAATACTTTAGGTAACATTTTAATAAAACAAGTAAGATTAATCATTTTTTAAGAATGCATTAAGGATGCAATAGGAAATAGTGGATTATTCTCATCCCATTCTACCCCATGCTCAATAAATATGGATTCTAATGTTTTTATGAAAGGAGTATTTAATTCAAATTTCTTTCCATTCCACTCCTCAAATGCCTCAGGAATATATTTTATTATTAAATCTAGCCCCTTTTTTGTTAATATAATCTCTCCCCAATACCACACTCCATTATCCTTACCAAAAGGATTTTGTTTTGCTAGTTTATGACAAAAACCTAGAATATCTTTTTCTGTTTCCAAATTAACAGGCTCAAGAATTGCTAATTGACATATTAATAATCTATATATGAATTCAACTGCAAATTGCCAATCTTTGTTTCCTTGACCATGCGATGCAAAATGCATTGGAAAATAACCATCTAATGCTAAATACTCAAATTCGCATTGAATATTTTCTGCTGTCTCTAAATTCATTAAAATATCCTTATCTAGCAGGGAATTTAAATTTCAGCTCTGTTGGCTTGCCCTTTAAATTAATATTTAAGTTATTTAATGTTGGATTATTAATATCAACAGACGCTGTAGTTCCCTTAGTCATAGAAGCATTACCTGCTGGCCTATACACCACAAAGGTTCCATCCGGCATTTGCGCTTTCCAACAGCCACACATTTACCTCCGTATAATTTTTCACCTTCGACTCGTTCCATTAATGTAGGTTTCCTGCCTAAATATCGACGTGCAAAAGCCTCGGCTGTTTGATTCGGATTATCTGAACGAGACATTTCTCTAGCAGCACCAGGCTTTCCTTTTTGCGGTTGTCCAGGCAGGCGGGTGTGGCCAGACGTTTGCAACCTTTTTAATGCATCAGCCTGCCTTTCTGCAGAAGAAATAGCATTACGTTGGCGTATCGCCTCTATTCTGTTTGGGTTGTGGGATTCGATTTTTTCATGCCGTTGCTGATTATATTTAGGGTTGTTTCTCCCTATGTTGATGTCATCTCTGTAATCTTTCGGTGGTTTCGGCAATGCCTTCTGTTCCCAATCCCGACTATTAAATCTCCGCTTTTTCCCATCCGGCCGCACCACCTTCACCGCATTGTCCGACCACGTTACCACAGAGCCTCTCGGTATCAGCTCTCCGTTGGCTAGGCGTTGCTCCTGTGCCAAGGTAACGGTTGTTCCCTCTGTTGCTTTGGAATTTGAAGGAATACGGATTTCGCCGACGGGTACAGTTTTTCTACCCGGAGCATTAACGTTATTTAGATTATGTGATTCGATTCCTTCATGTGTTAAATTATTTATCTTCGTAATCTTCGGCAAAGAAACCGCACCAGTCTGCCTCATTTTTACAGCATTGGTTTCCGGAAGCCCCTCCCAGCTTATGCGGTAAGCCGGATTACCCATACCTTTGGCAGCAACAAAACTTCCTCCCGTTCCGATTAGTCCTGCACCAATTGGGTAGAGGAACTTAAGCCATTAGCTGCAACGACTTCACTATCATCACGTATATCATCAATGTTGCCATTGACAACAGCATGCCTAAAATTGCTGTTGTGCCGTTTGAGCAAATCCCATTCCTGTCGGACTGCCTTCCTGATAGAACCAACTACTTTGTTTTGCTCTTCTCGGTCGGTAGCTAACTTTTCCAGTTTGTTCCAGGCTTTTTAATGTGTTGGAAAATGTCATGTTGTTTACACTTTTTCAGGCTGTCCAGTTTTTGTTTTTTCGCTAAAAAATCGGTTAGTTCAGTCTAAGTATGAAATCTGAAAAGTGTAAATAGCACTGTTGATTTCTAAGATTTTTAAATTAGTTTGGAAATGCCTAAAACATGTATCGATGTGGCAAATATTGATGAGTTATCTTTCTGTAGATGAATTAAGATTCTTCTGTGGTCTTTAATAAATTCATTTAAAAAAGAAAATCTCACATATTTATGACGTATTTCCTTAATTAATTTTCTATTGCTTAATTTAAATAATCCATTGCCAAATTGGCCATCAAATGAAAGCCATATTTTTACTCCTTGAGCATCTTCCCATTTTTTTGGATAAATGGTTGGTGGAGTATGAAGATAAATAATCATATTGATACAGTACCCTTTTAGATTATTTTCGGAAATTATCCATTTGGTAAAAAAGATATCATCTACGTAAAAATTTCCTTTTTCAAGTATATCTGCTCCATACATTTGCTTTAATAGATTCCATTTTCCCCCAATAAAGTCAATGTGCGCGTGCTTCATTTTTTCGTTTTCCCCCTGTTTCCATTTTTCATGTTAAATATTCTCTCAAAGAAATGCTCTTTAGGATCTGCATGCGGAGAAGGTTTTGTGTACAAATGCTCTGGAATACCTGTGATCGGACTGATTCCATAGGTTTGCCTATTGTGCGGGATGTTCTGCTCGGCCTTCCAAGTTTCTATATCAATAGTTCCATTTGTGGTATATGTGTTTAAATTTAATTTTTTTAAATTAAAATGAGCATGTTGATTTCCTATTCCATTAAGGTCTCCAAAATTATGCCCTACAGAGTGGTCTTGGATTACATAACCTTTGCCATTAACAATAAATAGATACTCCGTAGAAAATAACGTGCGTCCTAAAGAATCCTTTTTGTAAGTTACTATGCCTATTCGATCATGCTTTTTTTCTACAATTGGCACACGACGAACTGCTGTTGGCTGCATTGAATTAGGAATCCCTAATTGTCGCTTAGCCATTCTAAATGTAGCATGTTTCGTAGTTGCTGCTTGTTTAAATTCTGTCATGGCCTTCATTAGGTTTCGGTAATTTCGTTCTGTGTCTAAGCGAACTACTCCCACACCATTAACACTATCCATTACAGTCATTAACGGTACATTAATTCCATGTTCCCTAAGAAAATTTCTAGCTATTTCATTTTTCTTGTCTTGATTTACTTGATCTATTCTTTTTAATTTTTGAATCTCAGCATATATATCTGGCACATTACCTTGTAAGAAAAATGGGTCCATTGCATATGCGGCATTCTCCAATGTTGCGGCTCTACTCTGCATCCGCGTAACAGCAGAAGTACTATTCCCCGCAGCATTATTCTCCACCGCATTCTGCCCGACCGTCCCGGCAACCTGCGCATCAAACAACGCTCCGTTGCTGCTGTTCGTACCGTTCAGACTGCCTCCGGCCGCACCCACCACCGAAGCGATAGCACCGGTCTGCGCTTTAATCTCTTCTTTAATGTGCTCGGGTAACAGGTTGGGATTGAATTTCCCTGTGTGCGGGTCAATCGCGGTATAGCCGTCGTCGTATTGTTTGGCCAGATACCCGGCCGCACGTTCGGCAGCAACGGCGGCGCTGCCGCCGGCAAGCGGGTCGGCGCCGTTGGCGTAGGCTAAGGCGGCACCGAGCATAAAGTGGCCGATTGCTTGCGCGGCTTCGTTTTTGTGTTCACCGTGGCCGAAGCGCTTGCCGATGGCGGCTGCAGCATACGGCGCCAACGTATTGGCCGCCAGCTGTAAATCACCCTGTCCGCCCAGGGCGCCGGTAATCAGGGTTTCGGCGGCGCTAAGCGCACGGCTTTTGCTGCCGCCTACGCCCCAGCTTCGGGCTTCTTGGTAGGCTTGGGCGTAGGCGGGGGAATGGGCCAGCATCTCCTGCTGCCGTTGTGCGTCGCTTAGGCTGAGGTAGTGTTCGTAGCTGCCGTCGTTTTGTTCTTTCAGACGGCCTTCGTAAGTGGCCTGTTGTTTTTCCAGCTCTTGGGTCGCGGCTTTGGCACGGTTGCCCCTATAGGTGCCGACGGCACTGTGGATGGCGGCAGTCGATTGGGCAATGGTTTGCTGTTTGTCGAGTAGGTTTTGCAGATCGGGGACGGCTTCGGCGCTGCGGTGGGCGTTTTGCGGGTCGGTTTGGATGCCGAGAGCGCGGGCACTGGTTTTTTTGCCGCCGATGGTGATGTTGCCTTCGCTGAGTACGGAGCGGGTATAGCCTTGGCTGTTGCCGCTTTCATGCTGCGGCAGGGTGGGGCTGTAGTTGAGGCCTTTGTTCATGTTCTGGCCGGCGGTTTGGGACGCACGGCCGAAGGCGCTTTGATTGAAGCCGTCGCTGCCTTTCAGGCTGCCGCCATAACCGGCACCGATGCCCATGCTTTGGGCACTGTAGCTGCTTTCGTTGCGGATGTCTTCAAAGCTGAAACTGCGGGCGGTCAGTTCGTTGTGGTCTTTGTCTGCGGCAGAAGCGATGGCGCCGCCTTTAAGCCGGACGCTATCGGCTGTGATGTGGTAGCCGCCTTCGCCGGCAAAGAGACCGCTCTGGCTGCCGACGCTGCGGCTGTGGCCGTTGGCTTTGCTTTGGTTGTAGTTGCCGGATACGCTCCATGCGGTACCGAGGGCGACTTGGGCGCGGATGCCGCCGCCGCTTTGTTTGCTCTCCTGTTCGACAGTGTCCTGCGGGCTTTCGATGTGCAATGTGCCGCCGACATCGGCGTCGATGCGTTTGGCATGGGCTTGGGCACCGTTCAGCACGGTATTGCCCTTGCTGCTGAGCTGCAGTTTGTCGGACTGCAATAGGGTGTTTTGATGGGTTTGGCTGTCGGTGCGGTTTTTGCCTTTGCCGTAGGCGGCTTCGGCGTAGATATAGACACCGGTTTGCGCACCGACGGAAACCCCGACGCCGACCTGTACGCCGGCATTGCGGTTTTTGCCGTCCTGATGTTGGCTGTCTTGGGCGGAGAGCAGCCGGATGTCGCGTGCGGAATCGAGGCGGATGGTGTCGCCCGCAGTAATGTTGCTGCCTTGGACGGTAATGTCGCCCTCGCGGCTGCGGATATTGATGTCTCCGCCAGCTTTCAGGCTGCTTTGTTGGCTTTGGCGGTAGTTTTGGTTTTGCTCTTTGCCGGCGGATTTAAAGCCGAAGCCGGCTTCGACGGACAAGAGGACGGCGCCTTGCTGGCCGGTTTGGTTTTTGACGGCGTCGGCTACTTTGCCGACGCCATCGGCCAGTTGGTAGGCTTGGGCGCCGGCGGCATCTGATTATTTTGAAATTGCCATTTCAATGACTTGCTCAACATAGTTGTTTTCCAAATCAATTACGTCTCCTTTTTTTTGTTTTGATATTTTTAATTCGTCATACGCGTAAAAAATAGCAATTTTTTTCCCTTCACAAAATAAATGTCTGTCGGATTTATTCATCATATACATACTTTCATTCCTTGCGATGCCTTCACCATCTATAAAACTAAAACTATTCGGTATGTTTCTTCTTTCCATTCCTGCCTCATATATTGACGATATTACTCCGGAAACGCTTCTGGTGATAATCTGTCCGGAATCAATATTAGC
>NZ_JBQCWN010000025.1:0-6380 GCF_051957355.1 Neisseria sp. P0018.S001
TAACCCTAGCGACAAATATACTCACACTGTGAAAAGCCGCGAGTCTTACGACTTGGGTCTGAACTACGAAAACTCTGGCTTCTTCGGTCGCTATGCTGGTTCTTATGCTAAACGTGCTGACTTGACTGCTGATTACTTGAAAGTATTCAACCGCAACAATAATTTGGCTGCTGGTACTTACAAAGATCACCAAGCTCACCGTCTGACTGCTGGTTACGATGCTAACAACCTGATGGTTGCTGTTGTAGGTCAATACGAAGGCTTCAAAGCTGACGTAGCTGGTGCTAAGAAAAACGAACGTACTGAAGTTGGTGCAACTGCTGCTTACCGCTTCGGCAACGTAACTCCTCGTGTTTCTTACGCTCACGGCTTCAAAGCTAAAGAAGAAGGCGTGAAACAAGAGAACAGCGCTTACAACCAAGTTATCGTTGGTGCTGACTACGACTTCTCTAAACGCACTTCTGCTCTGGTTTCTGCCGGCTGGTTGAAAGAAGGCAAAGGCGACTACAAATACGAGAAAACTGCTGGCACTGTTGGCCTGCGTCACAAATTCTAATCTTTGGATTAGTATGAAAAAGAGCCTGTTTTATGCAGGCTCTTTTTTATTCTTATGCCCTACCCTCAACGAAAATTAATTTAAGCGTTGTATATAAAAAGGCCGTCTGAAACCAATCAGTTTCAGACGGCCTTTAGTCTATCTATCCTTATTGCCAAATAACAATAAGTTCAACAGACAAGCTTTATTTCTCATTTAAAATCTTACCAACAATCTCGCCCACATCTTTGGACAAACCTTCTTGTGCATGGATGCGTTGCAACTCTTTAGTCATAACGGCTTTGCGGTTGGCTTCCAATTTGTTGCAGATGTTGAAAGCCTGCACCAGTCGAGCGGCAACTTGCGGATTAAAGCGGTCAATTTCCATCACTTTATCTGCTACAAAGCGGTAGCCGCTGCCGTCTTCTGCATGGAAGTGCGGAATATTACGACTGAAGCTCATCAATAAAGAACGGGCTTTATTTGGGTTTTCAATACTGAACTTAGGATGATTCAAGGCCGTCTGAACTTGCTGTAAAGTATCTTTACGGCGACTTGAGGCAATCAGGGCAAAGTATTTGTCCATTACCAAAGCATCATCGGCGAATTTATCGGCAAATTGTGTCAACAAACGATCGCGGATTTCACTTTCATTGCTGTTGATTGCAGATAAGATACCCCATTCGTGGGTCATGTTTTGCGCCATTGCTTCGTAATTCTCCGCAACGTGCTCGATATGCGCAGCGTCAGCACGAAGGATAAATGCCCTGCAAGCATTACGCAAAGTGCGCCAGCCGGCCAATTCCGGGCTGTATTCATAACGAACAGCGGCATCGGCTTGGTTTTCTTGCTCGGCAGCCTGACGGTTCAACTCGCGCCATTGAGGCAGGAACTTGACGGCAACGGAATTGAGCAAGGCTTCACGCGCTTGATGAACCTGAATCGGGTCAATATTTTCTTCTTCCGCCCATACATCGGTTTCAGACGGCATTTGCAGCAAAATGGCACGGAATGCCGGATCAAAGTCACCGGAAACCACCAAAGCCAAAGCATCCATCAATGCTTTGTGTTCCGGTAAAGGACGGCCTTCCGCCAATGCCTGACGGTTGGCATTAATGGCGCGATGATACAGGGTTTGAGCAGCCTCCCAACGTGCAAACTCATTTTCATCTGCCGCCAGCAAAGTCGCCAATTCTTGCTCGCTGTATGGATAGTTCAGGGTAACCGGTGCAGAAAAATCTCGTAGCAGAGACGGGATAACCGGCTCATTGACGCCGCCCAACACAAAAGTCTGCTCGGCTTCGGTCAATACCAAAACCGCCTCTTTCACCCGTTTGCCTTGATATTCAAACTCAACCGCTTCACCTTTTTCATTCAGCAAACCGGTTTTGACCGGAATCATCATCGGCTGCTTGTCCGCCATATCGGGCGTGGCCGGAATGGTTTGTTTAATGGTCAATTCAAACGCTCCACCTTTCAGACGGCCTTGAGCATCTAAAACCGGCGTACCGGCTTGGCTGTACCATAAAGCAAACTGATCAAGATTGATGCCGTTTGCGTCTGCCATTGCGGCACGGAAATCATCACAAGTCACAGCCTGACCATCGTGGCGTTGGAAATACAGCTTCATGCCTTTTTGGAAGCCCTCTTCTCCGAGCAAGGTATGATACATGCGCACTACTTCTGCACCTTTTTCATAGACGGTCATGGTGTAGAAGTTGTTCATCTCCTCATAGCTGGCCGGGCGAACAGGATGCGCAGTCGGGCCTGCATCTTCAGGGAATTGGAACAAGCGTAGCATACGGACATTGTCGATACGGCGTACCACGCGGCTGGCTCGGTCGCCGGAAAACTCTTGATCGCGGAATACGGTCAAACCTTCTTTCAGCGACAATTGGAACCAATCGCGGCAGGTCACACGGTTGCCCGTCCAGTTGTGGAAATATTCGTGGCCGACAACAGATTCGATGCCTTCAAAGTCGGTATCGGTCGCGGTACGGCTGTTGGCCAGCACAAACTTGGTGTTGAAAATATTCAAACCTTTGTTTTCCATCGCGCCCATATTGAAATCGCCCACGGCAACGACCATGAAAATATCCAAGTCGTATTCCAAACCGAAGCGTGTTTCGTCCCATTTCATCGCATTTTTCAACGATTCAACTGCAAAACCGACTTTAGGTTTGTCTGTCTCCGTGGTGTAGAACTCGATTTTGACCTTACGGCCGCTCATGGTCGTAAAATAATCTTCCGTTACCGCCAAATCGCCTGCCACCAAAGCAAAGAGATAGCTCGGTTTGGCAAACGGAT
This sequence comes from Neisseria sp. P0018.S001, assembly GCF_051957355.1. NCBI lineage: Bacteria > Pseudomonadati > Pseudomonadota > Betaproteobacteria > Neisseriales > Neisseriaceae > Neisseria > Neisseria sp. P0018.S001. The sequence goes on from NZ_JBQCWN010000025.1 coordinate 2,843, forward strand.
CTTCCCATTTCACCCAATGACGGCCGTCTGAAAACTCGCCGCCACCGATTTTATTGCCGTTAGACAGCAACACCGGATAGCGTTTTTTGTCTGCAACGATCGTGGTGGTAAATTTAGACATGACATCCGGACGGTCGATGTAGAACGTAATTTTGCGGAAACCTTCCGGTTCGCATTGGGTAAACAAATTGCCGCCGGAAGCATACAGACCCATCAGAGATTTGTTCTCAGCAGGCAGAATTTCGGTTTCCACTTCCAGCGTAAAGTTTTCAGACGGCACGCCTGCAATCGTCAGTTTTTCGTCTTCCAACACATAATCTACGGCCTGGCCGTTTACTTTCACAGACAGCAGTTTTGCCGAACCATCCAATACCAACGGCTCCCCTGCTCTTTCAGGTTGAACGGTCAGACTGGATTTGACGATGGTTTGTGGTTCTAAAATATCGAAATGCAGGTCGGTTTTCAGAATACGGTACGCTGGCGCGGCGTAGTCTTTCAAATAATGGATGGTTTTGCTCATTTGTTCTCTTTCAGAGTCATGCGGTAAATAGATGAAGCATATCGTTTCATCTAGCCTAAATTCAAGTGTTTTCAGAAAAAAAGCCGTCTGAAACCTAAAATTTCAGACGGCCTCCCTATTCAGGCAGCAAATCTAGTTGCCTGTCATTGCCAACTTACCACTGATACAGCGCACCGGCACCCACACCGACATGACCGTCGGTATTGGCCGAGAAGTTGCCTTTGACAATCCAGTTGCCGCCGTCGCTCATCGCAGACACGCCGATGGCCATGGCAGACTGGCCGCCATAGTAGCCGCTGCCGACACCGATACCGGTCGCACCCGGACGGGTTACTTGAGGAATCGAGCCTTGGGCAATCGCACCGGCCACACCCGCGTAGGCTTTCTTGCCTACTTGGTTGATGTTGTTCTGCAACTCGGTACCCAAACCAATCAACTGGTTCACGTTTGCCGCGTCTGTACCGTCTTTACCCGGAGCCACGTTGGTAATACGTTGGCCGCCGTTGTTCAGACCGACAGGAGACAATTTGACTTGGTTGTTCGGATTGTTTTCAGTCGGTGCAGCGATGGTTACGCCATCGTTGTTGACCACGGTATTGCCTGCGGTCAGACCATCTTTGTTCAACGCAACTTTATCGCCGACTTTCACGCCATCGTTATTCATCACAGTATCGCCTGCTTTGAATGTATCGGCATTCACTGTCTTCACGCTAATCTCGTCAGCCAGCTTCAGTTGAGCGCCACCGGCAACGGTTTCGCTGATGATGTTGCTGTCGCCTTTAACGTTGATGGTGTCGCCCAATGCGTAGTTGTTGCTACCGGTCGTACCACCAAAGTTGATACCTTTAGCGATAGTCGCAGCGTTGTTGGCTACGTTTTGGTTGGTTGCGTACAACTGGCTGCCGTTAACGGCATCTTTGCTGTTGGCGTTGACGTCGCCATCCGCTACGTTGGTTACTTTGTTGCCCGCATTGTCCAAGCCGTCTTTAGTCAGGTTTACCTTACCTGCTTTCAAGCCGTCTTTGTTCAATGCAACATCGTCGCCTACTTTCACACCGTCGTTGTTAACGGTGGTGTCGCCGGCTTTCACGCTGTCAACATCCAAGTCTTTATCGGTTGCCACCTCGTAAACAGTTTGACCCTTGTCGCCTGTTTTCTGAGTGACAACGATGTTCTTACCTTGAACGACTTCGGTCTTAGACACAGCCGCAGCTTGTTTCAGTTGAGAAACATTGACTGCATCGGTGTCATCCGTACCGGCCGCAACGTTGGTAATCTTATTGCCGCCGTTGTTCAAGCCAGCTTTGGTCAGGTTCACATCGCCTGCTTTCAAGCCGTCTTTGTTCAATGCAACATCATCGCCTACTTTCACACCGTCATTATTCATCACGGTATCGCCTGCGGTAACACTGTCTACTTTCAAGTTTTTATCGGTAGCCACTTTGTAAATGGTTTGGCCATTGGCGCCGACATCCTGAGTAACAACAATGTTATCGCCTTGAACGACTTCAGTCTTAGCCGCAGCCGCAGCTTTGTTCAACTGAGCAACATTCACCGCATCAGTATCATCGGTACCGGCTGCAACATTGGTAATCTTGTTGCCGCCGTTGCTCAATCCGGCTTTAGTCAGGTTGACATCACCAACTTTCACGCCGTCAGTATTGACTGTGGTGTCGCCGGCTTTCACGCTGTCAACTGCCAGGTCTTTAGCCAATTTGACTTCCAACTTATCAGAACCATTCGCTACAACGCCGATATTCCCGTCTGAAAGTTTGGCTGGATCGGTTTGACCACCAACAATATTCAGCTTCGTACCCGGTTTGCGTTCAACATCTTTGCCGCTGTCGCCGCCGAAAGTCAAAGGCAGATTGGCAGTTGCATTAACGGCTTTGATTGCATCGTGGATGTTGTTCTCACCAGTACCGCCAATATCGGTCATGCTGATGTTGCCGCCATTATTAGCCGCATTGCCACCCAATACATTCACCAACTGTTCTTGGGCTGCATTCAGCTGCTCTTCGGTCGCCGCACGTTTGCCTTGGGCAAAATCGCTGCCACCCAAAGTCGTATTGCTCAAGCCGCTGACTTCGCCTTTATCTCCATCGATTTTCACCGGAACAGCTTGACCAACATTCAATACATCGGCCAGTTTCAACTGTGCACCACCGGCTACGGTTTCGCTGATGATGTTGCTGTCGCCTTTGACATTGATGGTGTCGCCCAATGCGTAGTTGTTGCTGCCGGCGGTACCGCCGAAGTTGATGCCTTTGGCGATATTGGCGGCGTTGTTGGCTACGTTTTGGTTGGTCGCAAACAGTTGGCTGCCGTTAACGGCATCTTTGCTGTTGGCATTGAGGTCGCCATCGGCTACGTTGGTCACTTTGTTGCCGGCGTTGTTCAAACCGTCTTTGGTCAGTTTGACATCGCCTGCTTTAACGCCGTTTTGGGTCAATGCGACATCGTCGCCTACTTTCACACCGTCGTTGTTCACGGTGGTGTCGCCGGCTTCGACGCTGTTCACTACCAGGTCTTTTTTCAGCTTAACGGTCACTTTATCGTTTTGGGCTTCGGTGGTGATGTTGTCGTCGCCGGCAACGGTCACGGTGGAGCCGAGTTTTTCGATATTGGTGCTGCCGCTGTCGCCGTTGAAGGTCAGGCCTTTGCTGTCAACGGCGGTTTTGGCATCTACGCCTTTTTGGATGTCGTCTTTGGTGTCTTGCGCCAAGTCGATGCTGTAGTCGGTCACGTTGTCGGCCTTTTCAGCGGCGGTAACGGTCACTTTGCTCGAACCGGCGCTCGCAGTCGTGCCTTTGGCGTTGACGGTGTAAACGTCTTGGCCTTTATTGCCGACTCCTTTAACCACGTCTTTGATGTTGGTACCGGCTGCAACTTCGGTACGGGCGGCGGCGCTTTGCTGTTTCAGCTGGCTGTAGTTGACGGCATCGGCGTCATCGGTACCGGCGGCTACGTTGGTTACTTTCTTGCTGGCGGCATTGATGCCTGACTTGATCACACTCG
>NZ_JBQCWN010000026.1:0-6317 GCF_051957355.1 Neisseria sp. P0018.S001
GTGTTGACTGGTTTCGTTGTGAGGCGTATAGTTCGGTTCTTCGCTGCTGACGCGGTGAAGAAAACGAAGCAGACAGTATAACACAGTTAGTTAAAATTTTCGATAATTTTAGTTGACATTTGCTAAATGTACTGTATAATTCGATTCGCTCTTTAAAAAACAGATTACCGATAAGTGTGAGTGCATTAGGCCTCACACTGTTTGAAAGACAGACAAGATGATGTTTTAGACATTGTCCTGTCGGTTTCTTTGAAGCAGACCAGAAGTTATAAGTTAGAGATTGAACATAAGAGTTTGATCCTGGCTCAGATTGAACGCTGGCGGCATGCTTTACACATGCAAGTCGGACGGCAGCACAGAGAAGCTTGCTTCTTGGGTGGCGAGTGGCGAACGGGTGAGTAATATATCGGAACGTACCGAGTAATGGGGGATAACTAATCGAAAGATTAGCTAATACCGCATATTCTCTGAGGAGGAAAGCAGGGGACCTTCGGGCCTTGCGTTATTCGAGCGGCCGATATCTGATTAGCTAGTTGGTGGGGTAAAGGCCTACCAAGGCGACGATCAGTAGCGGGTCTGAGAGGATGATCCGCCACACTGGGACTGAGACACGGCCCAGACTCCTACGGGAGGCAGCAGTGGGGAATTTTGGACAATGGGCGCAAGCCTGATCCAGCCATGCCGCGTGTCTGAAGAAGGCCTTCGGGTTGTAAAGGACTTTTGTCAGGGAAGAAAAGGCTGTTGCTAATATCGACAGCTGATGACGGTACCTGAAGAATAAGCACCGGCTAACTACGTGCCAGCAGCCGCGGTAATACGTAGGGTGCGAGCGTTAATCGGAATTACTGGGCGTAAAGCGAGCGCAGACGGTTACTTAAGCAGGATGTGAAATCCCCGGGCTCAACCTGGGAACTGCGTTCTGAACTGGGTGACTAGAGTGTGTCAGAGGGAGGTAGAATTCCACGTGTAGCAGTGAAATGCGTAGAGATGTGGAGGAATACCGATGGCGAAGGCAGCCTCCTGGGATAACACTGACGTTCATGCTCGAAAGCGTGGGTAGCAAACAGGATTAGATACCCTGGTAGTCCACGCCCTAAACGATGTCAATTAGCTGTTGGGCAACTTGATTGCTTAGTAGCGTAGCTAACGCGTGAAATTGACCGCCTGGGGAGTACGGTCGCAAGATTAAAACTCAAAGGAATTGACGGGGACCCGCACAAGCGGTGGATGATGTGGATTAATTCGATGCAACGCGAAGAACCTTACCTGGTCTTGACATGTACGGAATCCTCCAGAGACGGAGGAGTGCCTTCGGGAGCCGTAACACAGGTGCTGCATGGCTGTCGTCAGCTCGTGTCGTGAGATGTTGGGTTAAGTCCCGCAACGAGCGCAACCCTTGTCATTAGTTGCCATCATTTAGTTGGGCACTCTAATGAGACTGCCGGTGACAAGCCGGAGGAAGGTGGGGATGACGTCAAGTCCTCATGGCCCTTATGACCAGGGCTTCACACGTCATACAATGGTCGGTACAGAGGGTAGCCAAGCCGCGAGGTGGAGCCAATCTCACAAAACCGATCGTAGTCCGGATTGCACTCTGCAACTCGAGTGCATGAAGTCGGAATCGCTAGTAATCGCAGGTCAGCATACTGCGGTGAATACGTTCCCGGGTCTTGTACACACCGCCCGTCACACCATGGGAGTGGGGGATACCAGAAGTAGGTAGGGTAACCGCAAGGAGCCCGCTTACCACGGTATGCTTCATGACTGGGGTGAAGTCGTAACAAGGTAGCCGTAGGGGAACCTGCGGCTGGATCACCTCCTTTCTAGAGAAAGAAGAGGTCTGATGCATTCACACTTATCGGTAAACTGTATAAAGATGCGGAAGAGAAAAGCTTGAGTGAAGACAAGATTCGCTTAAGAAGAGAATCCGGGTTTGTAGCTCAGCTGGTTAGAGCACACGCTTGATAAGCGTGGGGTCGGAGGTTCAAGTCCTCCCAGACCCACCAAGAACGGGGGCATAGCTCAGTTGGTAGAGCACCTGCTTTGCAAGCAGGGGGTCATCGGTTCGATCCCGTTTGCCTCCACCAAGAACTTTACAAATCAAAGGAAGCCTGCTATACTTAGCAGCTTATTTTGATTTGCGAAGTGAAATATCGACGCATCGATCTTTAACAAATTGGAAAGCCGAAATCAACAAACAAAGACAATGAGTTTGTTTTGATTTTTTGTTCTTTGCAAAGGATAAAAAATCTCTCGCAAGAGAAAAGAAAACAAACACAGTATTTGGGTGATGATTGTATCGACTTAATCCTGAAACACAAAAGGCAGGATTAAGACACAACAAAGCAGTAAGCTTTATCAAAGTAGGAATTTCAAGTTTGCTTCCCTAGTCAACGGGTAGGTAAACGAAGTCAAAGAGGTTCTTGAAATGATAGAGTCAAGTGAATAAGTGCATCAGGTGGATGCCTTGGCGATGATAGGCGATGAAGGACGTGTAAGCCTGCGAAAAGCGTGGGGGAGCTGGCAATAAAGCTATGATCCCGCGATGTCCGAATGGGGAAACCCACCTCTTAGGAGGTATCCTTATCTGAATACATAGGATAAGCGAAGCGAACCCGGAGAACTGAACCATCTAAGTACCCGGAGGAAAAGAAATCAACCGAGATTCCGCAAGTAGTGGCGAGCGAACGCGGAGGAGCCTGTACGTGATAACTGTCGAGATAGAAGAACAAGCTGGGAAGCTTGACCATAGTGGGTGATAGTCCCGTATTCGAAATCTCAATAGTGGTACTAAGCGTACGAAAAGTAGGGCGGGACACGTGAAATCCTGTCTGAATATGGGGGGACCATCCTCCAAGGCTAAATACTCATCATCGACCGATAGTGAACCAGTACCGTGAGGGAAAGGCGAAAAGAACCCCGGGAGGGGAGTGAAATAGAACCTGAAACCTGATGCATACAAACAGTGGGAGCACCCTTGTGGTGTGACTGCGTACCTTTTGTATAATGGGTCAACGACTTACATTCAGTAGCGAGCTTAACCGAATAGGGGAGGCGTAGGGAAACCGAGTCTTAATAGGGCGAATAGTTGCTGGGTGTAGACCCGAAACCGAGTGATCTATCCATGGCCAGGTTGAAGGTGCCGTAACAGGTACTGGAGGACCGAACCCACGCATGTTGCAAAATGCGGGGATGAGCTGTGGATAGGGGTGAAAGGCTAAACAAACTCGGAGATAGCTGGTTCTCCCCGAAAACTATTTAGGTAGTGCCTCGAGCAAGACACTGATGGGGGTAAAGCACTGTTATGGCTAGGGGGTTATTGCAACTTACCAACCCATGGCAAACTAAGAATACCATCAAGTGGTTCCTCGGGAGACAGACAGCGGGTGCTAACGTCCGTTGTCAAGAGGGAAACAACCCAGACCGCCAGCTAAGGTCCCAAATGATAGATTAAGTGGTAAACGAAGTGGGAAGGCCCAGACAGCCAGGATGTTGGCTTAGAAGCAGCCATCATTTAAAGAAAGCGTAATAGCTCACTGGTCGAGTCGTCCTGCGCGGAAGATGTAACGGGGCTCAAATCTATAACCGAAGCTGCGGATGCCAGTTTACTGGCATGGTAGGGGAGCGTTCTGTAGGCCGATGAAGGTGCATTGTAAAGTGTGCTGGAGGTATCAGAAGTGCGAATGTTGACATGAGTAGCGATAAAGCGGGTGAAAAGCCCGCTCGCCGAAAGCCCAAGGTTTCCTACGCAACGTTCATCGGCGTAGGGTGAGTCGGCCCCTAAGGCGAGGCAGAAATGCGTAGTCGATGGGAAACAGGTTAATATTCCTGTACTTGATTCAAATGCGATGTGGGGACGGAGAAGGTTAGGTTAGCAAGCTGTTGGAATAGCTTGTTTAAGCCGGTAGGTGGAAGACTTAGGCAAATCCGGGTCTTCTTAACACCGAGAAGTGATGACGAGTGTCTACGGACATGAAGTAACCAATACCACGCTTCCAGGAAAAGCCACTAAGCTTCAGTTTGAATTGAACCGTACCGCAAACCGACACAGGTGGGCAGGATGAGAATTCTAAGGCGCTTGAGAGAACTCAGGAGAAGGAACTCGGCAAATTGATACCGTAACTTCGGGAGAAGGTATGCCCTCTAAGGTTAAGGACTTGCTCCGTAAGCCCTGGAGGGTCGCAGAGAATAGGTGGCTGCGACTGTTTATTAAAAACACAGCACTCTGCTAACACGAAAGTGGACGTATAGGGTGTGACGCCTGCCCGGTGCTGGAAGGTTAATTGAAGATGTGCAAGCATCGGATCGAAGCCCCAGTAAACGGCGGCCGTAACTATAACGGTCCTAAGGTAGCGAAATTCCTTGTCGGGTAAGTTCCGACCCGCACGAATGGCGTAACGATGGCCACACTGTCTCCTCCTGAGACTCAGCGAAGTTGAAGTGGTTGTGAAGATGCAATCTACCCGCTGCTAGACGGAAAGACCCCGTGAACCTTTACTGTAGCTTTGCATTGGACTTTGAAGTCACTTGTGTAGGATAGGTGGGAGGCTTTGAAGCAGAGACGCCAGTCTCTGTGGAGCCGTCCTTGAAATACCACCCTGGTGTCTTTGAGGTTCTAACCCAGACCCGTAATCCGGGTCGGGGACCGTGCATGGTAGGCAGTTTGACTGGGGCGGTCTCCTCCCAAAGAGTAACGGAGGAGTTCGAAGGTTACCTAGGTCCGGTCGGAAATCGGACTGATAGTGCAATGGCAAAAGGTAGCTTAACTGCGAGACCGACAAGTCGAGCAGGTGCGAAAGCAGGACATAGTGATCCGGTGGTTCTGTATGGAAGGGCCATCGCTCAACGGATAAAAGGTACTCCGGGGATAACAGGCTGATTCCGCCCAAGAGTTCATATCGACGGCGGAGTTTGGCACCTCGATGTCGGCTCATCACATCCTGGGGCTGTAGTCGGTCCCAAGGGTATGGCTGTTCGCCATTTAAAGTGGTACGTGAGCTGGGTTTAAAACGTCGTGAGACAGTTTGGTCCCTATCTGCAGTGGGCGTTGGAAGTTTGACGGGGGCTGCTCCTAGTACGAGAGGACCGGAGTGGACGAACCTCTGGTGTACCGGTTGTAACGCCAGTTGCATAGCCGGGTAGCTAAGTTCGGAAGAGATAAGCGCTGAAAGCATCTAAGCGCGAAACTCGCCTGAAGATGAGACTTCCCTTGTGGTTTAACCACACTAAAGAGTCGTTCGAGACCAGGACGTTGATAGGTGGGGTGTGGAAGCGCGGTAACGCGTGAAGCTAACCCATACTAATTGCTCGTGAGGCTTGACTCTATCATTTGAAGAACTTCAAAGATAAAAGCTTACTGACTGATTCAGTCATCACCAAATAATTGATTAAGGCTTTACCGATTTGTAACAGTTTAAGTTTGGCGGCCATAGCGAGTTGGTCCCACGCCTTCCCATCCCGAACAGGACCGTGAAACGACTCAGCGCCGATGATAGTGTGGTTCTTCCATGTGAAAGTAGGTCACCGCCAAACACCCATTCCGAAGCCCCCGACTGATGTCGGGGGCTTTTTACATGCCTGTCAGTTCTGTCGGTTTGACGATAGGAGGTAGGGTAATGGGTGCAAGGATATTGATGAACCGATACCCATTCCGATGCCTATTGAGTGTTCGTGCATGCTTGTTGTTTAAATTAAAGGATGACAACTCTGTTGTTATTCTTGAACAAAAGTACCGAAAGTTACGGTTAACTGTTTAGAATATTTGAAATAAAATGATATTTGCGTTAATATGGCGTAAGCATTTATGCGGGTATGGGCTGTTGCCCTATCTGCGTATGTGACAGTGTTTACAGAGTGGGATAAAACCATTCGGTAGACTTTATGACTGATTCAATCAAATATGTTATGGGAAAAAATCTGATGAAGAAATTTTTATTTGGTGCATTTGCCGCCGTCTGTGCAGCATTCTCTTTGGCCGCCGTGAACATTAATACCGCGTCTTCTGCCGAACTGGAGGCCTTGCCGGGTATCGGCCCGGCTAAGGCGAAAGCGATTGTGGAATACCGTCAGAAGAACGGTGCGTTCAAATCGGTGGAGGAGCTGAAAAACGTGAAGGGCATCGGTGATGCGGTACTGAACAAATTGAAGGCGGAGGCGACGGTTTCTCCTGCCGCGCCTAAGGCCGCACAGCCTGCCGTGAAAAAATAAGCCTGACGGTTAACTGCCGTATGCCGCCCCGAGGCTGAACCGTTTGCCGGTTCGGGCTGACGGGCGGCTTTGTATGGGCAGTGGCAATGAAGACTTGGACCAATGGGGGC
>NZ_JBQCWN010000027.1:0-2166 GCF_051957355.1 Neisseria sp. P0018.S001
CCAGCCAGTTGCGGTAGCGGCATAAGGTGCTGTAATCGGGGATACTCAACTCGTCAAAACGGCAAAACAGGTTAAAATCGATGCGGGTGATAAGGCTGTGTTCGAGTTCGGGATCGGAGAGGCTGTGTCATTGTCCGAGCAGGACGGCTTTGAACATGGACAACAGGGGATAGGCGGGACGGCCGCGGTGGTCTCGAAGGTAACGGGTTCTTTGACGATTCAGGTATTGCTCGATCGGCTGCCAATCAATTACTTGATCCAACTTCAATAGTGGGAAGCGGTCGATGTGTTTGGCAATCATGGCTTGGGCGGTTTGCAGGAAGAAGGTGGTCATGGAAAATCCCCTAAATGTCTTGATGGAAATTTAGGGGATTTTAGGGAATTTTGCAAAGGTCTCAGATTATCTGAAAATAAGATTCAAGGTTTTCAGACGACCTTTTAGCGGGTAAATTGCTCTCTAGATTGTTGTTACCGTAAAAGGTCGTCTGAAAATCCTACCCACTCAAAAAAAAACCGCCCTTTCAGGCGGTTTGTTTTCAGCTTAAACAGACGGTTATTGTTTTTTACCGCCGAATACACCGAAGGCATTATTACTTTTATCTTCTTTGTCATGATAACTGTATCGCCCGGCCATTTCGGCAGCTTTGTCACCGTAGAATCCGCCGGTTACAGAGCCTTGTGCATCTGAAGTCCATTTACCGTTAAAGCTGCTGCCTGTAATATCTGCAGTAAAGGCTCGTTCATTCATGAACCATCTGTCACCACTATTGATTTTACCTGCGATAGTCTTGGTATCGAAGTTGACATCTGCGGTAAACGAACCGGTAGTACGGTAGCCTCCTGTATCACCCACCCAGTTTTCCTTATTATCCAAGTTGCGGGCACGGAAATTCAACACATCGCCGGCATACTTGGCTGTCCCTGACGGTAGAGAGGCACTCATTACCCCCTGAACAAACAAGGAGTAGGCATTATCGGCAAGTTTTGCCGCACCGAAGACAACATTGCTCAAATTGCCTGAAGCAACAAACGATTTGTAGTCCGAACCCAATTCAGTTCGATAGAGCTTGTTGGTAACAGGTGACAAAGCGATTGTCGTACCGTTGATAACGACTTTGGTCAAATCGGCGATATTCGATAAGAAGTATTGCTCGCCTGTTTCACCTTTTTTCAATTCGGCCGCAGCGGCATCACCTTTAGGTTTGGTTACGGGCGTATCGGGTTTGGCAACCGGCGCATCAGGCTGTCCGCCTGCTTGAGCTACCGCATCTTGGCGTTTTGCACCAAACACACCGCGCGCCACTACGTCTTCATCACGTTGGTTTTTGCCTGCCGCACTATATGTACCGGCAAGTTGGTCTGCCTTCGCGCCAAAGAATCCGCCTTGCATCGTACCTTGCTTGTTGGAGAAGGTGTTACCGTGCAAATCGCCATTGAAAGACAGATTTTCCGCCATATCGCGCGCATTGGATTTGACGACACCTGCAATCCTGTTGCCACCACTACCACCGCCAACCGTTTGATCGGAATAGCGGTTGATGCTGACATTGATGGTTTTTTGGTCGAAATTGACTTTTGCGGTAACATCGGTTGCTTTGGCGGCAGGATACAGATTGGCCAGCTTGGCTTGCGAACCGGTTTCAAAAATTTCTTGCAGACCTCTTGTATTGATCGGCAGTCCGTTTTGGAAATGCAGGCCGATGCCTTTATAGGTTGCATCCCCTCTTTGGGCTGCAACGGTATCACTGCCTGATGGCGTGCCTTGGACAAACAACGCCTGTTTCACATCACGCAGATCGCTGACATCGGCAACACCGCCGTAACGAACGTCAGGCAACAGGTCGCCGCTGTGTACCGCATATTGTGCTGCATCGGCTTTACCGCCGTTCATACTTTTTTCGCCCAACGTAAACTCACCCGCTTTAACGTCTTTGGTATTAATGGCGACACCATCAAGTACGACGCTGTTTTTATCCGAGGCAGTCGGAGCTTCGGTTTTGGCATATTCCAAATCGCCGGTTTCACGTTTTTTCGCTACCAAGACACCGCCATCCAAAGCCTTGCCCATTACTTTGCCTTCGCCGCCAAAACCTTGACCTGAATTGGCCTCATTGGCTTTCTTAGCTTCCTCAGCTTTCTTGGCCTCTTCAGCTTTCATGGCTTCCT
>NZ_JBQCWN010000027.1:2266-5628 GCF_051957355.1 Neisseria sp. P0018.S001
CAGCTTTCTTGGCTTCTTCAGCTTTCTTGGCTTCTTCAGCTTTCTTGGCTTCTTCAGCTTTCTTGGCTTCTTCAGCTTTCTTGGCTTCTTCAGCTTTCTTGGCTTCTTCAGCTTTCTTGGCTTCTTCAGCTTTCTTGGCTTCTTCTGTTTGTTTTGAATCACCTCCTCCGCCCGAGCCGGAATTATTGCCCGGCTGTTGCGGGGTCGGTGCAGACTGTGCAGACGGCGTGCCACCACCGCTTGAACCGCATGCACTCAATGCGATGCTGCAGGCAATCGCCAACATACTTAATTTAAATGATTCCTTCATGGTCAAACTCCTGAATGTGATAATGGTATTTTGGAATGATGGTGATAAAATATTTGATAATTATTTACATCAAACCAATTAAAATATACCGCAAATGCGGATAACCAAACGGTACTAAACTTGCATCAGTATGAAGGTCGTCTGAAAACGGAATTTATGAATCCGCGTATACAGATGTGTTTCAGACGACCTCTACTTATATCGTCAAACCATTAATGACGATGCGGAACAAAGCCTTCCGGAGCTTCCGCACCTGCAGGCAGGTCAAATGTTTCGCGCAGAACGACTTTGTAGAACGCAAATGCATCTTTTGCACCTTGAATCGCTTCGGCTTCAGCTTCAGGGCTTAAACCCAAAGCATTCAGATGCTCGACAAAAGCACGCCAATGTTTGCCGCGGCCGTTCGGATGGGGAGCGAGGTGGCGCGCGCCGTGTTCGCCGGTGTAATCCAGCTTTTGCGCGTGTTTAAATAAAAATGCTGCGCCCAAATTGGAACCTTCGGCGCAATACAGCCAACCGATGGCTTTATTGCCGGTTTCATGCGGCAGCGGTTTGCCGTATTCGTAAGGTTTGTCGCCCAAATCCGCCAAGTCTTGCGTTACCGCATCGTAACGCGCCATGTATTCCAGCTCGGGAATGGCTTTGTTCAACTCGGGGTCTTTATAGATATGATCAACCGCTTTGTGGAACACGGATTGCAGTTTCAAAAATTTGATGTAGTTCTCTTTGTTGGTAAACGGCTCGACAGACATAACCAAGTTGTCCACGCTATCGTGAATAGTTGTAGTTTGCTCTTTCAGCCGTTTGGCAAAAGTCAGCTCTTGTGTTTCGCTCATGTGAATATCCTTCATACAGTTTCAGACGACCTTCCGGCCGCCTTTATTTAAACAAGGTGGATTGGATAGATTTGAAAACGGACACGGGATGGAAGCCAAGGTTTGTGGGATTGGAAACCCACCAAACCTGGTTGAAAACAAACCATCGGGTTTCGTTATTTTATGAAATATTTTTTAAAAATATATATCATTCCAATTCAAATGGCAAGAGAATGGTTTGCAGCTACTTGCAACTACAAGATAATAACGGACAATTTTCCACCTTCGGCAAACAAGAGAGGCAGGCTTAACGGAAAATGATTCCTTAACCATAAAAAATATTGTTTACAAAGACATGACGAAATCTCGGCAGACGCCATCCTTGCCTCACCTGCGTCAAAACGGCATACTTTCGCCATACCGAGCCGCAGGTCGTCTGAAACCTGCCACACTGTCAAAAAGGAAGAAACAACATGAACCCTATCCGCCCTTTCTTAGACCATACTCCGCAAATTCACGAATCCTGCCTCATCGACGAAACCTCCGTCATCATCGGCGAAGTATCGCTTGCCGAAGACGTATCCGTTTGGCCGTATGCCGTTCTGCGCGGCGACGTGAACAGTATCAGCATCGGCGCGCGCAGCAATGTACAGGACGGCAGTGTCTTGCACGTTTCGCACAAAAACGCGGAAAAGCCCGAAGGCTCACCCCTTATCATCGGCGAAGACGTAACCGTCGGACACAAAGTCATGCTGCACGGCTGCCGCATCGGCGATCGTGTGTTGATTGGGATGGGTACGATTATTCTGGACGATACCGTCATCGAAGACGACGTAATGATAGGCGCAGGCAGCTTGGTGCCGCCACGCAAACGTTTGGAAAGCGGCTATCTCTATGTCGGTTCGCCCGTCAAACAAGTCCGCCCGCTGACCGAAAAAGAAAAAGAATTTTTGAAATATTCTTCCGCGCATTATGTGCGCTTGTCCGGCCAACACAAACAGTCAAAATAATTTTCAGACGGCCTTATATCCCCTAAAAAAGAAAGTTTTATGCACACACTCTACCTAGCCTCCGGCAGCCCGCGCCGCCGCGAAATTCTGGAAAACTTAAGATTCAAAGTTATCCGTATCCCTGCCGACATCGACGAAACGCCGCATTCCGACGAAAAAGCCGCCGATTATGTGCAACGTATGGCGCAGGAAAAAAATGCCGCCGCTGTCGAGCAATGGTTAGCCACACACGACGCGTCGCCCGAATATCCGATTCTGACCGCCGACACTACGGTCGCCTATCAAAACCACATTCTCGGCAAATCGGAAACCGAAGCCCAAGCAGCCGAAATACTCGCCCGGCTTTCAGGGCAGACGCATCAGTTGCTGACTGTCGTATGCGTATATTGGCAAGGGAAAACGCACGGCGTTTTGCAAACCAGCGATGTACGTTTCAAAACCTTGTCTGCCGAAGAAATATCCGCCTATATCCGAAGTGGCGAACCGATGGACAAAGCGGGCGCGTATGGCATTCAGGGTTTGGGCGGCGTGTTTGTCGAGCATTTGCAAGGCAGCTTTACAGGCGTGATGGGCCTGCCCGTTTACGAAACGGTCGGCTTGTTGGAACAATTCGGATTGAGTATTCCCCCATTTGCCTGATTTTAAATACCTTCAAACAAACATTATGAAAACATACGTCTTCCCCTTTTTATCCGCAGTATTCCTTCTCGCTGGCTGCACCACTTTTTCAGACGACGGTACACCCGCCATCCGCAAAGGCAACGACAGCATCCTCTCTTTCGGGAAGCTTGGCTCCGCTATAGAAGATGCGCCTGCAGGCGGCTGGGTCATGCTCGGCGATCAATACACCTATGAGACCTTTGCAAAAAAGTCCTTCCCCCGACAGCCGAAATCTAAACAAAGATTTTCGGCTGTTTTTGTTTCGAATATCCACTGATTCTACTTAAATACCCCCCTTAATCCCCCTTGGATACCTGATAATCAGGCATCCGGCCGCCTTTTAGGCAGCAACAGGCGCACTTAGCCTGTTGGCGGCTTTCAAAAGGTTCAAACACATCGCCTTCAGATGGCTTTTTGCACTCACTTTGAGCAGCCCGAAATAGGCTGCCCGGGCGTAGCGGAATTTACGGTGCAGCGTACCGAAGCTTTGTTCGACCACATAACGGGTCTTCGACAAATATCGGTTACGCTTCGTTTGCACTTCCGACAGCGGATGTTTACGGTGGG
>NZ_JBQCWN010000028.1:0-4731 GCF_051957355.1 Neisseria sp. P0018.S001
ATTTGTGCGTCTTTGGCTTCGATGCTGCCTTCGGTGGCACGGATGCTGAGATGGCGGCCGGCCGTCAGCGAGCTGCCGACGGCTTCGGTGCTGCTGCTATCCTGCGTCTGCGTGCTGCGGCTGCGGCGGCGGGCACAATCAGAGCCGAACCGAAACCGAGCAGCAGGCTGAAAGCCAGCGTGCCCAAATGCAAACGACAGCCTGAATGGGGTTTCGGGCTGCCTTTAATCTGCATTATGGAATCATGATTAGCCATACGGGTTTTCTGTTTTTTGCTTTTCTTCTTTAAACCATTGTTCAAAAATATTACCCGGTGTTAAATCATCTCTATGCGAGAAAAATTTTTCATATGAATAATTAGCGGATGCTTTCTGATTTACATTGTCATATATGAGTTTCAACTGAGTTGGAATTTCCTGATGATTCTCGGCAAAGACAGAGCATAGTTCCGAATAATCTTCCATTCCAAGATTAAGAAACTGCCATTGAATCTCTTTTGTATTAAAAGACTCCTTTCTCATAATTTTATTACCCACTTTAAAAAAAGCATCAAAAGACAATACGTTTCTTTCCCTTGCACCATATATATAGACAGCGGTAACCCCCTCTCCTGAAAATTCAAGTGCCAAGCTAAGCATACGTTCTTGTATTTCTGATATCTTATCTTCAAATTTCATTTTTACTTTCCTGTGTTGTAAATCTTTTCAACTTTTTTAATGCCATCAATTTCATATTGAATAACAAAATGATCTGGCCTTAAACTATTTCCCTTGTATTGTATATCAACATTTACCGTTACGCGTTTCTTTTCCATTAATGCATTTGCCCATTCATTTTCTAGAATTTTATAATTGCTTAAATTAACTCCGCTAAGCTGGGATACCAGATTATCCAACTTTGGAGACCCGCCAAATCTATCTCCCGCCAAATGACCAGCATGATCACCACTGAGTTTTCCCGGAGTATTAGGGTTATGATGAAGCCTGTCGGAACGTTTGGTTAACTGAAGCTCTTGTGCTTCCCATGTTTTTAACCGCCCAAGATGATCAGTTTGGTATATATATTCAAACTCTCCGGCTTGATATGTTACATTTGGTTTTAGTTTTCCTTTCTGATCAAAATGCGATCCGTCTTTGATAATTGTATCAGACGAAATAGTTTGGGTGCTATTCTGAAGTTTCGAGTTATTCGTGTTCAAGCGGTTATTGCGGGCGGGAGGCTGTTTGTTGTGCACATTTTCTTCCAGACGCCCGATTCCGCCCTGCTTGCCAAAGGTCTGATCATATACCGCATTCCCTTGTCCGACTTTCTCCGCAACATTGCCTACCGCTTTGTCAAACTTCTCTCCCGCCGTGCCGCCTTTGGGTGGCGAAGATTCGGGCTGCCCGCTTCCTTTGGCTGATGTGCTGCCTTTGCCGGTTGCGCCGGATTTGGTGCCGCCCTTGCCGTGCGCACGGCTTTCCATTGGAAGAGACGGGCTTTCAGGCTGCACTCTGTGCGGCAATCCGATACCCTCCGGTGTGGCCAGTCCGCATTGCGCACCATGGCAGAAATTGTCAAAGCCTTCCTTTATTTTTTGAAGCTCTTGCTTCCCGTTGTCTGCGACTTTTCGCGCAAACCTCCCGCTTTCGCCAACCAAATTCCCGCCTACATAGCGAACCCCTTTACTGATGATTTCTCCACCGTGTTTTGCAGCTTTTCCGGGAACGATAAAACCGCCTACATTGGCTGTAGCCGTTTCCATGTCATCGACCGCATCACCCAAATTGCCATTGGCAACAGCATGTCCGAAATTGCTGCTATGCCGTTTGAACAGGCTCCATTCGTGCCGGATGGCTGTACCGGCAGAATCGATTACTTTATCCCGCTCCTCTTGGTTGGTAGCCAACTGTTCCAGCTTATTCCAGACCCGATCCGGATTTTGAATGACGTACTTCCCTCCGTTCCATAATCCTTCACCGAGACCGATAATGCCTTCTCCGGTATCAATCAAGATACGATCGGCAACGCGTATGTCAAATGGGGCACTGAAGACTTTCTCAACTGCCCGCTCAGTAAATGGTTTGTCCGGCTGTTGGCCATCAGCTACCTGCTGGGGGAGATTGCCGAGACGGGGCGATTTTCCTACTGAGAAAGCGCCACGAAGGGTGTACCAAAAATCGGACGGACGTAACAGGCTCTT
Organism: Neisseria sp. P0018.S001; assembly: GCF_051957355.1. Taxonomy (NCBI): domain Bacteria; kingdom Pseudomonadati; phylum Pseudomonadota; class Betaproteobacteria; order Neisseriales; family Neisseriaceae; genus Neisseria; species Neisseria sp. P0018.S001. The sequence continues at coordinate 2,183 of NZ_JBQCWN010000028.1, forward strand.
ACGCTGATTGGTGTGGTTAAATGAAATGCCGTCGAGATAATGGGTGATATCGGCAGCTTTTTGACGGTCACTCTCCAAATAGGCAATATCGGTCATATTTTCCCAAATGATAAAGTGCCGGCTGCTGTAACCTTCTTTGCCGATCCAATCGGGGAGAACGGTAACGACCGGTAAGTTTTTTGCATCGTCTCCTGCTTGGTTAGGTGAAATAGAATCGGTTTGTGTAACAGGCTCAAGTTGAGCCCATTTTCTTCTGGGTGGATACTGCCTGCTTGCATAAAGCGGCGCATATTCTTCACTGGTGACATATTGCAAGCCTTCACGTATTTCAACTTTTTTCGCGGCGCACGCAGGATCTTGGTCGCCTCCGCGTTGGCATTGCAGTATCAAATCATTGCGGTTTTTTGCGCTGCGCATACGGGCGTCTGCAAATGTTTCATCCAGACATTTTTTATCGCCTATCGCGCATTGTTCCAATCTTCTTTCAAACTCGATGGTTTCTTCTTTGCTCAGATAGTTATTCTCCACCGCATTCTGTCCGACCGTCCCGGCAACTTGCGCATCAAACAACGCTCCGTTGCTGCTGTTCGTGCCGTTCAGACTGCCTCCGGCCGCACCCACCACCGAAGCAAGCGCCCCGGTCTGCGCTTTGATCTCTTCTTTAATGTGCTCGGGCAGAAGGTTGGGATTGAATTTTCCGCTTATCGGGTCAATCGCGGTCTTGCCGTCGTCGTATTGTTTGGCCAGGTATTCGGCTGCGCGTTCGGCGGCAACGGCAGCGCTGCCGCCGGCAAGCGGGTCGGCGCCGTTGGCGTAGGCCAAGGCGGCACCGAGCATAAAGTGGCCGATTGCTTGCGCGGCTTCGTTTTTGTTTTCACCGTGGCCGAAGCGCTTGCCGATGGCGGCTGCGGCATACGGCGCCAACGTATTGGCCGCCAGCTGTAAATCACCCTGGCCGCCCAATGCGCCGGTAATCAGGGTTTCGGCGGCGCTAAGCGCACGGCTTTTGCTGCCGCCTACGCCCCAGCTTCGGGCTTCTTGGTAAGCTTGGGCATACTTCGCGTTCCCCAGCCTCATGGACAGCCGTTCGCTGTCGCTTTTACCGGCATATTGCTCATAACTGCCGTCGTTTTGCTCTTTCAGACGGCCTTCGTAAGCGGCCTGTTGTTTTTCCAGCTCTTCGGCTGCCGCTTTGGCACGGTTGCCACTATAGGTGGCAACGGCGCTGTGGATGACGGCAGTCGATTGGGCGACGGTTTGCTGTTTGTCGAGTAGGTTTTGCAGATCGGGTACGGCTTCGGCGCTGCGGTGGGCGTTTTGCAGATCGGTTTGGATGCCGAGTGCGCGGGCGCTGGTGGCTTGGTCGCCGATGGTGATGTTGCCTTCGCTGAGTACGGAGCGGGTATAGCCTTGGCTGCCGCCGCTTTCATGTTGCGGCAGGGTGGGGCTGTAGTTGAGGCCTTGCTTGATGTTTTGGCCGGCGGTTTGGGACGCACGGCCGAAGGCGCTTTGATTGAAGCCGCCGCTGCCTTTCAGGCTGCCGCCGTAGCCGGCGCCGATGCCCATGCTGCTGGCGCTGTAGCTGCTTTCGTTGCGGATGTCTTCAAAGCTGAAACTGCGGGCGGTGAGTTCGTTGTGGTCTTTATCTGCGGCAGAAGCGATGGCGCCGCCTTTAAGCCGGACGCTGTCGGCTTTGATGTGGTAGCCGCCTTCGCCGGCAAAGAGACCGCTCTGGCTGCCGACGCTGCGGCTGTGGCCGCTGGCTTTGCTTTGGTTGTAGTTGCCGGATACGCTCCATGCGGTACCGAGCGCGACTTGGGCGCGGATGCCGCCGCCGCTTTGTTTGCTTTCCTGTTCGACAGTGTCCTGCGGGCTTTCGATGTGCAGTGTGCCGCCGACTTCGGCGTCGATGCGTTTTGCATGGGCTTGAGCACCGTTCAGCACGGTATTGCCCTTGCTGCTGAGCTGCAGTTTGTCCGATTGCAGCAGGGTGTTTTGATGGGTTTGGCTGTCCGAACGGTTTTTGCCTTTGCCGTAGGCCGCTTCGGCATAGATATAGACGCCGGTTTGCGCACCGACGGAAACCCCGACGCCGACCTGTACGCCGGCATTGCGGTTTTTGCCGTCCTGATGTTGGCTGTCTTGGGCCGACTGCAGCAGGATGTCGCGTGCGGAATCGAGGCGGATGGTGTCGCCCGCAGTAATGTTGCTGCCTTGGACGGTAATGTCGCCCTCGCGGCTGCGGATATTGATGTCGCCGCCGGCTTTCAGGCTGCTTTGCTGGCTTTGGCGGTAGTTTTGGTTTTGTTCTTTGCTAGCGGTTTTAAAGCCGAAGCCGGCTTCGACGGACAAGAGGACGGCGCCTTGCTGTCCGGTTTGGTTTTTGACGGCGTCGGCCACTTTGCCGACGGAATCGGCCAGTTGGTAGGCTTGGGCGCCGGCGGCTAGACCCTGCAGGGCGCGGGTGCGGTCGTCGGCTTTGCTTTTGGCAGCACCTTCGGCAGCGTTGACCAGATCGATCAGCGGTGAGGAGATTTTGGCGAAGGTGC
>NZ_JBQCWN010000029.1:0-4534 GCF_051957355.1 Neisseria sp. P0018.S001
GGTTGAAATCGATGCGGGTGATGAGGCTGTGTTCGAGTTCGGGATTGGAGAGGCTGTGCCATTGTCCGAGCAGGACGGCTTTGAACATGGACAACAGGGGATAGGCGGGACGGCCGCGGTGGTCTCGAAGGTAACGGGTTCTTTGACGGTTCAGGTACTGTTCGATCGGTTGCCAATCAATCACTTGATCCAACTTCAATAGCGGGAAGCGGTCGATGTGTTTGGCAATCATGGCTTGGGCGGTTTGCCGGAAGAAGGTGGTCATGAAAAATCCCCTAAATGTCTTGGTGGGAATTTAGGGGATTTTTTGGGGGGATTTTGCAAAGGTCTCAGCCAGTATATCTACCTTTATAAGTTGATAATAATTACAGAATATACAATGCAACCAGGCAATAAGGTATGTGGAAATAAAAAGGCTCAACGAATTCACTTTTAACAGATAAAATAGTTGTATCAGCAATCAAATAAATCATGACAATTGGTTTGATATGATATCTGTGATAATGCTGCTGGTAAAGGGGGAAGGATTGACGGGAAGAAGGCCGTCTTAGAGATTGAATTTGGGTGATTCAAAATCTTTGTCCGTCCTATTCCAGCCTGCTATCAGTGATAGAGTGACAGTCTGTGAGTTGAAGGTACTTGGTATCGTACTAAGACTTCCTGCTCTCTACCCTATTCCACTAACCAATAATTAAGTGGTAGAGGTACAGCCAAATTTCTCTTAAAACCTATTGATTTCATACTAAAAATTGGAGTACTATGAGCACACTCTCTAGAGTATCATTGATTCTCATTTGACATATAGGAACAATAAGCGGAATTTGTAGAAGAATAGGAAAAAGGAAAATAATTTATATTATGTTAAATTCATAAAGTAACATTTAAGCCTGATAACTCCAGTTTCTCTTAATTCTACAATCCCTTACAATATTCAAAAACAAAGGTCGTCAAAATTTTTGACGGCCTTTGTTTTTACACGGTATCAAAATCAATCCAATTTAATATTGTGGCGGATTCGCATTTGAAGTGCAACTTTCCCTAACAGAAAAAGGCCAGTATGCTACCGCATACTGGCCTTGAACTGCACCCCAAAAGTTGGACACATCCCCTCCAACTCACAAGGTGCAGTTTTTTTATGAGCAAATATACATTACACTTCAAATACCAAGCCGTACTCTACTACCTGCATATACGCAGCCAACAGCGTACCGCAGACCACTACGGCATCTCCCGAACCCACCTGCGACGATGGATACGCGCCTATCAAGAAGGCGGCATCGGCGCACTCGAACATCCCCAATCCAAAACCATGACCGACCACCGCAAAAAACCCTTCATCGCCGACAAACCCGACCACGAAAAAACACAGGCAGAGCTTATCGAAGAGTTGTGCTATATGCGCGCAGAGGTCGCCTACCTAAAGGAGTTAAAAGCCCTCAGCCAAAAGCGGACCGAAAAGGACAAAGCCAAACCGTCCAAACACTGAGGGCGCAACACCCGCTCAAATACCTGCTGCACATCGCAAACCTGCCCAAAAGCAGCTTTTACTACCACCACCAAGACCGACCCGACCCCGACGCAGCCGACAAAGCCCTCCTTATCGAAACCTACCGGCGGCATAAAGGACGCTACGGGCAAAGGCGCATTGCCGCAGCATTGGATTGGAACCGCAAAAAAGCAGCTCGGTTGATGAAACAGATGGGGCTGAAAGCCAAAATACGGGAGAAAAAAGCCTACCGCCATCCCGCCATGGGCGAAATATCGGAACACCTCCTCAAACGTCTATTCACAGCCAAAAAGCCCAACGAAAAATGGCTGACCGACGTGACCGAACTCAAAGGAAAGGACCGCAAACTGTACCTCTCGCCGATCTTGGACTTGTTCAACCGAGAAATCGTCGCCTATGCCATGAGCCGCAATGCTAACAGCGAAATGGTGAAGGAAATGCTCGAAAAAGCCGCACCCCGGCTGACTGATAAAGGAACGATGCTTCATTCCGACCAAGGTGTGCTGTACCGTACGGCGGGATATAGGGAATTGCTGGCGGAGCATTCCATGGTTCAAAGCATGTCGCGAAAGGCGAATTGTTGGGACAATGCGCCGATGGAAAGCTTCTTTGCGGTGTTGAAGACGGAGTGTTTCTATAACGCAGGAGAATTGACGGTGGATGAATTGATGAAGCAGATAGATGACTATATGGATTACTACAACCGGGAGCGTTGCAGTCTGAAATTGAAAAAGCTGAGTCCTGTCGCATACAGAACCCAGCTTGCACAGAGCGCCTGAAAAGGCTTTTATGAGTGTCCAAGATTTGGGGGCCAGTTCAAAATTAATTTCTGCTTTCAGACGACCTTATCCGTTTGTCCTTCAAATATACCGTTTGTGTTGTTCTTTACATTTTTTGTTTAAATTTAAATTAAACTAAGGAAGGTTAACCAACCTCAGTTTTTTAATACGCAAATCTAAGGAACAACATGAAAATTCTTCTCTCTGCACTTACCCTATCCACCCTCCTGCTCACCGGCTGCGGTACACTGACCGGCATTCCTTCACACGGCGGCGGCAAACGCTTTGCCGTCGAACAAGAACTCGTCGCCGCCTCGTCCCGTGCCGCCGTCAAAGAAATGGATCTGTCTGCCCTGAAAGGCCGAAAGTCGCCCTTTACGTTTCTACCATGGGCGATCAAGGATCGGGCAACATTACCGGCGGACGCTACTCCATCGATGCATTGATTCGCGGCGGCTACCAAAACAACCCCGACAGCGCCACCCAATACAGCTATCCCACCTACGATACTACTGCCACTACCAAAGCTGATGCGCTCTCCAGCGTTACCACTTCCACATCGCTTTTGAACGCCCCCGCCGCCGCTCTGACTAAAAACAGCGGACGCAAAGGCGAACGGTCTGCCGGATTGTCTGTCAACGGCACGGGCGACTACCGCAACGAAACCCTGATTACCAATCCCCGCGACGTTTCCTTCCTGACCAACCTCGTCCAAACCATCTTCTACCTGCGCGGCATCGAAGTCGTGCCGCCCGAATACGCCGACACCGACGTATTCGTAACCGTCGACGTATTCGGCACCATCCGCAGCCGTACCGAACTGCACATCTACAACGCCGAAACCCTTAAAGCCCAAACCAAGCTCGAGTATTTCGCCGTTGACCGCAACAGCCGGAAACTGCTGATCAAACCTACCTCTGCCGCCTACGAATCCCAATACAAAGAAAAATACGCCCTTTGGACCGGCCCTTACAAAGTCAGCAAAACCGTCAAAGCTTCAGACGGCCTGATGGTCGATTTCTCCGACATCACCCCCTACGGCGACACAACCGCCCAAAACCGTCCCGACTTCAAACAAGGCAATGCCCAAAACCTTGATGTCAGCGACGAAGTCATCCGCCGCCGTGAAGGAGAATAAACCGTGAAACCGCTGCGCAGACTGACAAACCTCCTTGCCACCTGCGCCGTAACGGCGGCTGCCTTCGGGCAGCCCGCCCTCGCGGCGGAATTAGCGGGAGATCCGTTCATCAAACAGAATATCAATCGGGAAAATTTCGAGCCTGGCGGGAAATACCATCTTTTTGGCAGTAGGGGGGCTTTAGCTGAACGTACCGGCTCCATCGGTTTGGAAGGTATCCAAAGCAACCAAATGGGTAACCTGCTTATTCAACAAGCAACGATCAAAGGCAATCTTGGTTATACCGTCCGTTTTTCTGGACACGGACACGAAGTCCACTCTCCCTTCGACAATCATGCCAGCCGTTCTGCTTCAGACGAGCAGGGTAACCCTGTCAACGGATTTACCTTGTACAAACTCGAGTGGAGCGGACACGAACACCATCCTGCCGACGGATACGACGGACCTCAAGGCGGTGGCTATCCTGCTCCCAAAGGTGCGCGTGATATATACAGCTATGATGTAAAAGGTATCGCGCAAAACATCAGCCTGAACATAACGGACAATCGTAGTACACAACAGCGGCTAACTGATCGTTTTGACAATGCAGGCAGAATGCTGACGCAAGGCATAGGCGATGGCTACCGCAGGGCAACCGAATACAATCCCGCATTGAACAAATTAGGCAATGCCGCCGAAGCTATTAATGGTTCGGCAGACATCATTAAAAATGTCATCGGTGCAGCAGGCGAGATTATCGGAGCAGGCGATGCTGTACAAGGTATAGGCGCAGGCATAGACATTGCCACCATGCACGGTTTAGATCTGCTTTCCACCGAAAACAAAATTAAAGCTGTCAGCAATTTGGGTGGTTTGTCGCAATTCCAGAACAATGCCACAGAAACCGTCCGTGATTGGGCGGTCAGAAACCCGAATGTGGCACAAGGAGCAGAAGCACTTGGTAATATCGCCAAAGCGATTGTCCCTGTTACCAAAGGGGCGGAATATGCTCGAACCCGATACGACTGGGGTGGTATAGGTGCAAGCACCGTCAAACAGTCGCAGATGGGCGCAGTTGCATTGCCGAAAGGGAAAGCACCTGTCGGGGAAAATTTTTCCCAAGCCCAACAA
>NZ_JBQCWN010000030.1:0-4290 GCF_051957355.1 Neisseria sp. P0018.S001
GTATCCAAGGGGGATTATGGGGATATTTGAGTAGAATCAGTGGATATTTGAAACAAAAACAGCCGAAAATCTTTGTTTAGATTTCGGCTGTCGGGGGAAGGACTTTTTTGCAAAGGTCTCGGCCTTTTAATTAAACTTTTTATTTTAAACTTTTTATTTTTCCGATTTCAACACCCGTTGACGGCGGGTTTCGCTCAATACCATGCCTGCGCTGACGGAAACGTTCATGCTTTCTACCGTGCCAAACATCGGAATCGATATCAGCATATCGCAATGTTCGCGCGTCAGGCGGCGCATACCTTCGCCTTCGTTGCCCATTACCCAAGCCACGCTGTCAGGCAAGTCGCAGTGGTAAAGGTCGGAGTCGCCACCCATGTCCGTGCCGACAATCCAAATGCCGTATTCTTTCAATTCACGCAAAGTACGGGCAAGATTGGTTACGGTAATATACGGCACGGTTTCCGCCGCGCCACAGGCAACCTTGCTAACGGTCGCATTCAGGCCAGCGCTTTTGTCTTTGGGCGCAATCACGGCATGCACGCCCATCGCATCGGCAGTACGCAGGCACGCGCCAAGGTTGTGCGGGTCGGTAATGCCGTCCAATACCAGCAAAAACGGCGGTTCGCTCAGGTTTTCCAACACATCTTCCAAATGAACATGGTTTTTGGAAGCATCGATAAACCCGACCACGCCCTGATGACGCGCCCCTTTGCTGATGGCATTCAGGCGGTCGGCATCGGCAAAATGCACGCGTACGTTTTCAGAAGCCGCTTTATCCAATACATCGCGGGTGCGCGCATCGGATTTTCCCTCTTGGATATAGAGTTCGGTAATCGATTTCGGGTTTTGCCACAAACGGGCATTAACGGCGTGAAAGCCATAGATGAGTCGTTGGTTTGCCATGTTTTTGCTTTATCAAAAAATTCAGACGGCCATTATAACAAGTAAGGCCGTCTGAAAATTTTTTATTTCATCAAATAACCGAGTATGCCCGAAGTGCCAACGCCGATTAATACCGTCACCAACATCGAAAACCGGCTGGCCGCCAATACCGTCAAAGCAATGGCAATCAGCTCATGTGGTTTGTCCGACACAAAATAAGGCGCAATCACCGAAATCAACACGCAACCCGGCGCAGCCTCCATAACCACTTGCGCACGACGGCTCAACGTACGATTGCGCAATGCAAAAAAGCCGATTAATCGGGTTGAATAGGTAACGGCCAACATGCTTAAAAACAACAGAAACGATTGCAGCGACAACAAATCCTTCATTTTTGCTCTCCCCACACATACGCCGCCAACAAGCCCGACAACGTCCCGGCCGGAACATACCATGCGCCATCCACGGTCAAATAAGTTGCGCACGCCACAATCAGGCTGACAAACCAAGGGCGCGAAGCCGCAAAGCTCTTCCACATCCCGCGCAGCAACACCAAAAACACCGCAGGAAACGCCATGCCGAAGCCCCAAGCCGCTACATCGCCAAACATCGGACCGACTGCCGCGCCAAATGCCGCAAAACCAATCCACGTTACATACAAAATAAAACACACGCCGGCATAAAACGGCATATTGAATGCAGGCAAACCTGCCGCCTTACGCTTTTGAATTTCAGCAAACGCCATTGCCCAGCTTTCATCACACATAAAAAACAGCGCGGGCATCGCCTTTTTCAGCGGCATATCCCTCATATACGGCGCAATCGCCGCACCCATCAGGATATGGCGCGAATTAATCATAAACGTAACTGTTGCAATCAGCATAATCGGCAAAGGATTTGCCCACAAATTGACTGCGGCAAATTCCGAACCTCCGGCAAAGTTCATGCCCGTCATCAACAGCATTTCCAGCCAGCTCATACCCTTTTGCCCGCCCTGCATGCCCAAAATCAGCGCCCACGGCAACAAGCCGATCAGCATGGGGGAACATTCTTTGATACCGCGCAGAAATTCCGATTGAGGAGAAGCAGTGTGATTCATTTTGATTGAAACGGTTTATCGAAAAGAAATGGCGATTATAAAGCAGGCCGTCTGAACAAGGGTATAATACGGAAAAATTAGATTTATTTACGGAAACCAATATGACCCACACCGTCCATCTGCAGTTTGAAGAAATTGACAATACCGTGTTGCAACGCCTGTGCGGCGCGCTCGACAGCAATCTCGAAGCCTTAGGCAAAGCCCTTGATATCCAAATCAGCCGCCGCTTCGAACATTTCACCTTCATGGGTGAACTGGCACATGCAGGTCGCCGTGCCTTGCTGTCGCTTGCCGAAACCGCAGAAAAAGGCGACTTGGACGACAACGCCATCAGCCTCGCGGCCGTCGAAGCAAAAACCGCAGATGAAAAACACGAAGAAAAACACCACGACCAACAATACTATTTCCGCACCAAACGCGGCAGCATCGGCGGCCGCACCCCGCGTCAAAACGGCTATATCCGCGCCTTGCTCAACCACGATGTCGTGTTCGGCTTAGGCCCTGCCGGTACGGGTAAGACCTATCTTGCCGTTGCCGCCGCAGTCGATGCCATGGAAAAACATCAAATCGAACGCATTGTTTTGGTGCGTCCCGCAGTCGAAGCAGGCGAAAAATTAGGCTTCCTGCCGGGCGATTTGGCGCAAAAAGTCGATCCCTACCTGCGACCGCTTTATGATGCGCTTTATGATTTAATGGGTTTCGATCGCGTAACCAAATTAATGGAAAAAGGTTTGATTGAAATTGCACCGCTGGCCTATATGCGCGGCCGCACCTTAAATGGCGCGTATGTCATTTTGGACGAAGCGCAAAATACCACGCCCGAACAAATGAAAATGTTCCTGACCCGTATCGGCTTCGGTGCCAAAGCAGTCATTACCGGCGACATCAGCCAAATCGACCTGCCACGCAACATCAAATCCGGCTTGAAAGATGCACGCGAAAAACTGCGCGACGTAGAAGGCCTGTATTTCCACACCTTCACCAGCGAAGACGTCGTCCGTCATCCTTTGGTGCAGAAAATCGTCGAAGCCTATGAAGCAGCAGAAGAACAAGCTGAAAAGAAAAACGGCGAATAATCTTTTCAAACACTGAAGGCCGTCTGAAAATCAAATTTCAGACGGCCTTCCTACATCATTCGCCACATAATACTGCTATAATCCGAAAATCAAGTAAAACAACGACTTCAAAAGGAAAAATATGACCCTCAAGCCACCCGTCCGAATCGCCGTTACCGGCGCGGCAGGCCAAATCGCCTATGCCACCCTTTTCCGTATCGCCGGCGGCATCATGCTAGGACGCGACCAACCCGTTATCCTGCAGCTGCTCGACCTGCCGCAGGCACAACAGGCATTGCGCGGCGTGATTATGGAAATGCAGGATTGCGCCTTCCCGCTCCTTGCCGACATCTTCGCCACAGACGACCCCGAAGTCGCCTTCAAAGATGCCGACATTGCCCTCTTGATTGGAGCGCGCCCGCGTACCCAAGGCATGGAGCGCGCCGACTTGCTGCACGCCAATGGCGAAATTTTCAAAGTACAAGGCGCGGCGTTGAACAAAGTTGCCCATCGCAACGTTAAAGTCCTCGTCGTCGGCAATCCGGCCAATACCAACGCCTACATCGCCATGAAATCCGCACCCGACATCCCGCCGGAAAATTTCACCGCCCTGATGCGTCTCGACCACCACCGCGCTGTCAGTCAAATTGCCGAAAAAATCAACCGCCCGATTACTTCCATCGAGCAAATGTGCGTCTGGGGCAACCACAGCCCGACCATGTACGCCGACTACCGCTACGCCACCAGTAACGGCGAGTCCGTCCAAGACATGATTACCGAACCCGACTGGAACACCGAAGTCTTCATGCCGAAAATCGCCGAACGTGGTGCCGCCATTATTGCCGCACGCGGTTCATCATCCGCAGCTTCCGCCGCCAATGCCGCCATCTACCACCTACGCGACTGGTTGCTCGGCAGCAGCGGTAAATGGATAACCATGGGCGTTCCATCCGACGGCTCTTACGGCATTCCCGAAGGTTTGATTTTCGGCTTCCCCGTCATTTGTGACGAAGGCAGCTACCGCATCGTCCAAGGCTTGGACTTGTCGGATGAATTCAGCCAAAAACGTATTGCCGCCACACTGGCCGAATTAGAAGAAGAACGTTCAGCCATCCAGGATCTACTCTAAAACAAAGGCCGAGACCTTTGCAAAAAAGTCCTTCCCCCGACAGCCGAAATCTAAACAAAGATTTTCGGCTGTTTTTGTTTCAAATATCCACTGATTCTACTCAAATATCCCCATAATCCCCCTTG
>NZ_JBQCWN010000031.1:0-3975 GCF_051957355.1 Neisseria sp. P0018.S001
ATTTTTCATATCTTTTTTAAAATCATAAACCAAATACATATCATCATCTAAATTTAAATAGCTCATTTTATATCTCCAATTTTTTCAAAATGAATAATCTGTTTCTCAAAAGTTTCTTTACCGCCAGCCCTACCCAGTCCTGTATTGACTACCCCTTTTCCTTTATTCACATATGGCTTTCCTTGGCCTTCAAGCTTAAATTGCACTTGTGTTTTTTCAGTCCAGCCCTTGCCTGTGCGGGGCAAATCCGGAAAGAGCCGATTTGTTGCCGAATTGCCTGTAGTACCAATCTTTTTTAAAACTTCCATGGTTCCTGGCTTGGTAGTAAATTTAACCAGTACCCCAGTATATCCCTGTTCGGAATATGCTTTAAGTGGGGAAATAAATGTTTCACTTGTCGCAGATAATTTTCCTTTCTGTTGGAATTCCATAAAATCTTCTTTAGACATGCGCCTATAAAAAATCTCATTACCATACTTATCTTTTTCCAATACTAGACTGTGTGGAGATTTTTTTATTCTTTCTCTATTGGCTTTATTTACCTGCTCTCTAGCCTTAACAGCTTCAATCCCTCTTGGATCTTGATCATAAATTTTCTTGTGAAGCTCTTTGTTAAAATTCGGATTATTTTTCCCTATATTGGGATCATATCTGTAATCTTTCGGTAGTTGCGGTTTCGGCAATGCCTTCTGTTCCCAATCCCGGCTGCTAAACACCCGTTTGCTTCCGTCGGGCCGTACCACTTTCACCGCATTGTCCGACCACGTTACCACAGAGCCTTTCGGTATCAGCTCTCCGTTGGCCAGGCGTTGTTCCTGTGCCAAGGTAACGGTTGTTCCTTTTACCGCTTGGGGGCTTTGGGGAATGCGGGCTTCGCCGACAGGAACAGCCTTTCCGGATGGAGCCTCGGCCTTGCGGACAATTTTGCTTAAATTCCCGGCACTATTCACTACCTTTGCGGCGGCAGGCGAGCGGACAATGGCAGATGCCGTCCCGCCGCTGACAACCATAAATGCTGCATTGGTTCCAACCCGGGCATCAAACATTGCGTCCATTCTGCCTGCAAGTTGCGGATTGTTGATATATGCTTCGTCGCGAACCGCTTTCCAGTTTTCGTAGGACATCACAACTTTGTTGACTGTTTGCACGGGACTGGAAACGGCTTCGGCCAATGGAACAATGGTATTGTCCCACGGGTGGCGTATGCCCTCCCATGTGCCTACAACAATCTCTTTGGCTGCCAGATAGGATGCTTCCAGGGGAGGTGGACAGGCAACCCTTAGGTGCTTTCAATACCCTAGGAACGGAATTGCTCTATCCTATCAGTAAGAAAATCGAAAAACTTGCAGCTGTACATTTACTTTAAAAAATCAGAAAGAAACACTCCTACTGTTTCTACATGTTCTACTTACGCTTTTCCCTATATCTATAGCATTCATTGGAAATTTTTCCCTGCTTTATGCAATCTGGATCAATGAAACCAAATATTTCAAATTGTGAATCATTATATACCTCATGCTGATGATCTTTTAATGAACATCCAAAAAGCAAAATAAAAACAATTATTAATAAAATATTTCTAAGGATATATAATGTAGTCATTAGGATTGTCCGGATTTATAAATTTATATTTTCCATCTTTATTAGGATTTATTACCTCTTGATAAGGTTGGAAAATATGTATTTTCCCTCTTGGCGTGTTCTGAAATGTTCCAAAAATTATACCCGTTATCTTATTTTGTTTTTTATTAAGATAAAATTTATCATATTTCTTTCCGTTAATTACAGCATTTTCAATAATAAATTGAAATGAATTATCTAAAACTTTAGGTTCATGTATTATAATTGCATTTTTATGAGAGCTAATAAAATCATCATCATCATTAGCTACATTATTAGGTGAAATACCTAATTTATCTTTATTTAATTGCTCATTAAATTCATGAGCAATTAATACATTTCCAGATAACACAATTTTATTTGTATCCAGTTTTTCCATATCTCCAACATCAAACCTTCCAGTTATCCACGAACCTCCCCTTACCGTTTTATCATCGTAAACCAGAGTAATTTGAGCTGTTCCACTAGGATCTGCAACAACTTCGTTAAGCATGTCATAAAATTTTTTCTCTTTAATAGTAAGATTCTGAAATGTATTTTTCTTAATTGGTACCAATTCCATAATTTCATAGCCTAAGCTATTTAACCTCCCTGTTCCTCTTAATTCAAATTTTCCACCAAGCTCTTTCTTTACTTTACTTAAAAAATTTTTCTGAGCCTTTGGATCACTTTTTAAATTAAATGCCAATAAATTATTCTCCACCGCATTCTGTCCAAGCACACCCCCTACCTGTGCATTGAACAGGGCATTGCTGTTGCCGTTGGTGCTGCCGCTGCCGTTCAGACTGCCGCCCGCCGCACCCACCACCGAAGCAATCGCCCCGGTCTGCGCTTTGATCTCTTCCTTAATGTGCTCGGGTAAAAGGTTGGGATTGAATTTCCCCGTTGTCGGGTCAATCGCGGTCTTGCCGTCGTCGTATTGTTTGGCCAGATACCCGGCCGCACGTTCGGCGGCAACGGCAGCGCTGCCGCCGGCAAGCGGGTCGGCGCCGTTGGCGTAGGCTAAGGCGGCACCGAGCATAAAGTGGCCGATTGCTTGCGCGGCTTCGTTTTTGTTTTCACCGTGGCCGAAGCGCTTGCCGATGGCGGCTGCAGCATACGGCGCCAACGTATTGGCCGCCAGCTGTAAATCACCCTGTCCGCCCAGGGCGCCGGTAATCAGGGTTTCGGCGGCGCTAAGCGCACGGCTTTTGCTGCCGCCTACGCCCCAGCTTCGGGCTTCTTGGTAAGCTTGGGCGTAGGCGGGGGAATGGGCCAGCATCTCCTGCTGCCGTTGTGCGTTGCTTAGGCTGAGGTAGTGTTCGTAGCTGCCGTCGTTTTGTTCTTTCAGACGGCCTTCGTAAGCGGCCTGTTGTTTTTCCAGCTCTTGGGTCGCGGCTTTGGCACGGTTGCCCCTATAGGTGCCGACGGCACTGTGGATGGCGGCAGTCGATTGGGCGACGGTTTGCTGTTTGTCGAGTAGATTTTGCAGATCGGGAACGCTGTCGGCACCGTGATGGGCAGTGGCCGAATCGGTATGGATGCCGAGAGCGCGGGCACTGGTTTTTTTGCCGCCGATGGTGATGTTGCCTTCGCTGAGTACGGAGCGGGTATAGCCTTGGCTGTTGCCGCTTTCATGCTGGGGCAGGGTGGGGCTGTAGTTGAGGCCTTTGTTCATGTTCTGGCCGGCGGTTTGGGACGCACGACCAAAGGCGCTTTGATTGAAGCCGTCGCTGCCTTTCAGGCTGCCGCCGTAACCGGCACCGATACCCATGCTTTGGGCACTGTAGCTGCTTTCGTTGCGGATGTCTTCAAAGCTGAAACTGCGGGCGGTGAGCTCGTTGTGATCTTTATCTGCGGCAGAAGCGATGGCGCCGCCTTTAAGCCGGACGCTATCGGCTGTGATGTGGTAGCCGCCTTCGCCGGCAAAGAGACCGCTTTGGCTGCCGACGCTGCGGCTGTGGCCGTTGGCTTTGCTTTGGTTGTAGTTGCCGGATACGCTCCATGCGGTACCGAGGGCGACTTGGGCGCGGATGCCGCCGCCGCTTTGTTTGCTCTCCTGTTCGACAGTGTCCTGCGGGCTTTCGATGTGCAATGTGCCGCCGACATCGGCGTCGATGCGTTTGGCATGGGCTTGGGCACCGTTCAGCACGGTATTGCCCTTGCTGCTGAGCTGCAGTTTGTCGGACTGCAATAGGGTGTTTTGATGGGTTTGGCTGTCGGTGCGGTTTTTGCCTTTGCCGTAGGCCGCTTCGGCGTAGATATAGACACCGGTTTGCGCACCGACGGAAACCCCGACGCCGACCTGTACGCCGGCATTGCGGTTTTTGCCGTCCTGATGTTGGCTGTCTTGGGCCGACTGCAGCCGGATATCGC
>NZ_JBQCWN010000032.1:0-1999 GCF_051957355.1 Neisseria sp. P0018.S001
TATCCAAGGGGGATTATGGGGATATTTGAGTAGAATCAGTGGATATTTGAAACAAAAACAGCCGAAAATCTTTGTTTAGATTTCGGCTGTCGGGGGAAGGACTTTTTTGCAAAGGTCTCGGCCTTTTTGTCGATATTGGCGTGAAGAAATGGTTTAGATGAATGTTTTTTCTGTCTGATGCGCAAAATTATCATGGAGCAGAAAAAAGGATAAACGGGAGATTATGCTAAAATATTGTCAACAATTTTCTGATTCCGCATGATATGGAATCAGCGTTTGACACACATAGACAAGAGGATTTTATGAAATTTTTAGACCGTGAGGCGACCATTGCCAAACCCGGCTTTAATCGTTGGCTGGTACCGCCTGCCGCTTTGGCCGTGCATCTTGCCATCGGGCAGATATACGCTTATTCCGTGTTCAATGCGCCGCTGACCAAGCTTATCGGTATCACTGAGTCGGCTGCAGGAGATTGGAAGCTGACCACGGTCGGTTGGATTTTCAGTATTGCCTTGGCGATGTTGGGCGCATCTGCGGCCATGTTTGGTACTTGGATGGAGCGAGTTGGTCCGCGTAAAGCAATGTTTGTTGCCGCCTGCTGCTTTAGCTTGGGCTTTTTTGTGTCGGCGATCGGCGTCCATACGCACAATCTGTTTTTGCTTTATTTGGGCAATGGTGTGATTGGCGGAGTTGGTTTGGGTTTGGGCTATATCGGGCCTGTATCGACACTGATGAAATGGTTTCCTGATAAACCGGGTATGGCGACAGGTTTGGCGATTATGGGCTTTGGTGGCGGCGCAATGTTGGCCTCGCCTTTATCCGTGTCGCTGATGAGTTTTTTCTCCAGTGAAACTTCGGTTGGCGTAGCGCAGGCTTTTGTTGTTTTAGGATTGTTTTATCTGGTGTTGATGATGTTCGGCGCGTTTACCATCCGCATACCTGCCGATGGCTGGAAACCTAAAGGTTATGTTGCACCGAAAATCAAAAACAAATTGGTCAGCAGCAATCATGTCAATGTCTCACAAGCCATGAAAACGCCGCAATTCTGGCTCTTGTTTTGGGTATTGTGTCTGAACGTGACAGCGGGTATCGGCGTTTTAGGTCAGGCTTCTGTCATGATTCAGGAGCTGTTTTCTGAAACTTCTGTCGGTAAACAGGCTGCCATTGGCGCAGGTGCGGCGGCAGGTTTTGTGAGCCTGTTGAGCCTGTTTAATATGGGCGGCCGCTTTTTGTGGTCCAGCGTGTCCGATAAAATCGGGCGTAAAAATACTTATACTATTTTCTTCGTGCTCGGCTCGCTGTTGTATTTTGCCATTCCGTCTATTGGCGGGAGCGGTAACAAGGCTTTGTTTGTTATTGGGTTCTGCGTCATCATTTCCATGTATGGCGGTGGTTTTGCAGCGATTCCGGCGTATCTGAAGGATTTGTTCGGTACTTATCAAGTCGGTGCAATCCACGGTAGGATTTTGCTGGCATGGTCAACTGCGGCCGTTATTGGTCCGGTGTTGGTCAACTATATCCGCCAAAGCCAAATTGAAAGCGGCGTTCCGGCTGCCGAGGCTTATAGCATCACCATGTACATCATGGCAGGTTTGTTGATTGTCGGTTTACTGTGTAATTTGAGTGTCCGTTCGGTTCATGAAAAGCATCACGAAAAAGACATTAAGGTCGCGGCACATAGTGGTAACCCCGATGATGAAACCGCTGTATCCGATGCCTATCTGATCAGCAAAAAAGTATCAGCGGGCGGTATCGGAGTATGGTGGCGCTGGGCTTTGGTCTGCGTTCCTTTGGGCTATGGTGTCATTATGGTGTTTGTTAAAGCATTAAGTTTGTTTAATTGATTGTTGAAAATGAAAGGCCGTCTGAAAGTTTCAGACGGCCTGAGACCTTTGCAAAAAAGTCCTTCCCCCGACAGCCGAAATCTAAACAAAGATTTTCGGCTGTTTTTGTTTCAAATATCCACTGATTCTACTCAAATATCCCCATAATCCCCCTT
>NZ_JBQCWN010000033.1:0-1679 GCF_051957355.1 Neisseria sp. P0018.S001
TCTCGGCGGAGTCGTTCTCGATGGATACCGTCGCCTCGCTCGCGAATACCGCAGCCACAAACCCGAACTCAACAAAATCAAAAAAACCGCCGCCACCACGGCCGACGGCATCAACGTTGAGTTGCTCGCCAACATCGGATCCGCCGAAGACGTCAAAGCTTTGCACAACTTCTGTGCAGGCGGTGTTGGTTTGTTTTGTGGTGGGTTTTTTTGTTTTGGTTTTGGTGGTGTGTTGGTTGAGGATGGGTGGTACGGGGTTTGTGTTGGTGTTGTTGGGTGGGTTTGTTTTGTCGTTTTTGGCGGGCGGATGTGGTGGGTTGGTTGTTTTGGGTGGTGGTGTTTGTTGTGGTGTGGGTGTGTTTGGGGGTGTGGGGGGTGTTGTTGTTGGGGTTGTTTTGTGGGGTGTGGGGGGTGTGTTGGTGGGTGGGGTTGTTGGGTTTTTGGTGGTGGGGGTGGTTGGGGTGGTGGTTGGGGGGGGTGTGTGGTTTTGTGTTTGGGGTGGGGTGGGGGTTGTTGTTGGGGGTCGTTGGTGGTGTTTGGTTTTTTGGTGGGGGTTTGGTTTTTGGGGGGGTTTTGGTGGTGGTTTGGTGGTTGGGGGCGGGGGTGTTGGGGTTGTTGGTAGTGTTGGGTGGGTGGTGTGGGTGTTGTTGTTTTGGTTTGTTTTTGGGGGGGTTGTTTGGGGGGGTGTGGGTGGTGGTTGTGTTGGTGTTTGTGGGTGTTTGGTTGTTGTTGTGTGAGGTTGTGTGTGTGTGTGTGGTGTTGTTTTGTTGGGGGTGGGTTTGTTGGGTGTGTTGGTGTTTGTTTTGGGGTGGGGTGGTGTGTTTTGGGGTTGTTTGGGGGGGGGTGGGTTTTGTTGGTGGGGGGGGTTGTTTGGGTGGGGGGGTTGGGGGGTTGTTTGGGGGGTTTTTTTGGGTGGTTTTGGTGTTTTTGGGTTTTGTTGGTGTGTTTGTGTTTTGGTGGTTGTTGGTGGTTGGGTTTTTTTTTTGTTTTGGGGTTGGTTGGTGGTGGTGGTGTTGTTGTTTTGGGTGGTTTGTAGGGCGATTTGTTTGTGGGGGTATCTTTTGGGGTTCGTTTTGAGTTGTTTCGCGAGTTTTGTTGTCTGTTCATTTATTGTTCTGTTTGTCATGGCGGAGTTGGATGCGGAGAGGGTGGGGTGGTTGTTTGGTGTGGTGGTGTGGGTTTGGTTTTGTTTTGCGTGTGCTGTGTTGGGTTGTTGTTTGTGGGTTTTTTGTTTGGGGGGTGTTGGTTGTTGTTGGGGTTGTTGGTGTGTGGATTGGGTGTGTTGGTGTGGTGGTTTTTGTTGTTTGTTTGTGGTTTGTGTTTGTTGGTGGTGTTGTTTGGTTGGTTTGTGGGGGTGTTGGGGTGGGGGTTGGTTGTGGTGTGGGTTTTGGTGTTGGTTTTGTTGTTGGTTGTGTTGGTTGTGTGTGTGGTTTTGGTGGGGTGGTTGGTTGGGTTGGTGTGTGGGTTGTTGGTGTGGGTGGGGGTGTTTGGGTTTGTGGTGTTGGTTTTGTGTGTTTGTGGGTTGGTGGTGTTTGTTTTGTTTGGTGTGTTGTTGAGTTTACCGGCGCGAATCTTACCGAATTTACCTTGCAAACCGATGAAGGAATCACGAGTGGCAAAACCTTGGGAACCGCCCGTGATTGCTGTTTTTTGTTCAACTTGCCAAATGGCTTTCAAAT
>NZ_JBQCWN010000034.1:0-1495 GCF_051957355.1 Neisseria sp. P0018.S001
GCTGCACCGTAAATTCCGCTACGCCCGGGCAGCCTACTTCGGACTGATTAAAGTGAGTGCACAAAGCCATCTGAAGGCGATGTGTTTGAACCTTTTGAAAGCCGCCAACAGGCTAAGTGCGCCTGTTGCCGCCTAAAAGGCGGCCCGGATGCCTGATTATCAGGTATCCGGGGAGGATTAAGGGGGCATTTGGGTAAAATCAGGAGGTATTGGGGGAGAGAAACAGCCGAAAATCTTTGTTTAGGTTCCGGCTGTCGAGGGAAGGGCTTTTTTGCAAAGGTCTCTGCCTGAATGAGTTTTTAGGCTGCCGTTACCGCCACAGGCTTCTCCGCTTGAGCGCTCGCCGGAACTTTTGCCCTGCCCGATGGCAGTCTCGGCTACGGCCATCAGGATGCCGCGGGTGCGGTTGAAGACGGTTTTATGGCGGTGTTTGTTCATGGCGGGGGTATCCGTAGTGTGTGCGGGGGTGGGGAAAGGCAGCCTGAAAACGGGAAAAGGGGGCAGGCTGCCTGCGATGTAAACACACAGCAACTTAATCCTAAACTCTATTCGTCATTCGCAAGCGGCGGCAAACCCAAAGTATCTGTTTGGCCGGTGTAGTAATCCACCCAGTTTTGCAGGTATTCGTAAGGGAAGTCCAAATCGTAGGCACGCATAAAGTCGAAGGGATCTTGGTATTCACCTTCAGGCAGCGGCGCAGTGGGCGTTTTGCAGATCGGTTTGGATGCCGAGTGCGCGGGCGCTGGTGGCTTGGCCGCCGATGGTAATTTTGCCTTCGCCGAGTACCGAGCGGGTATAGCCTTGGCTGTCGCCGCTTTCATGCTGCGGCAGGGTGGGGCTGTAGTTGAGGCCTTTGTTCATGTTCTGGCCGGCGGTTTGGGACGCACGGCCGAAGGCGCTTTGATTGAAGCCGTCGCTTCCTTTCAGGCTGCCGCCATAACCGGCACCGATGCCCATGCTTTGGGCACTGTAGCTGCTTTCGTTGCGGAGGTCTTCGAAGCTGAAACTGCGGGCGGTGAGTTCGTTGTGGTCTTTGTCTGCGGCAGAAGCGATGGCGCCGCCTTTAAGCCGGACGCTGTCGGCTTTGATGTGATAACCGCCTTCGCCGGCAAAGAGACCGCTTTGGCTGCCGACGCTGCGGCTGTAGCCGCTGGCTTTGCTTTGGTTGTAGTTGCCGGATACGTTCCATGCGGTACCGAGCGCGACTTGGGCGCGGATGCCGCCGCCGTTTTGTTTGCTCTCCTGTTCGACAGTGTCCTGCGGGCTTTCGATGTGCAGTGTGCCGCCGACATCGGCATCAATGCGTCGGGCATGGGCTTGGGCACCGTTCAGCACGGTATTGCCCTTGCTGCTGAGCTGCAGTTTGTTCGATTGCAGCAGGGTGTTTTGATGGGTTTGGCTGTCCGAACGGTTTTTGCCTTTGCCGTAGGCCGCTTCGGCGTAGATATAGACGCCGGTTTGGGCACCAACGGAAACCCCGACGCCGACTTGTACG
>NZ_JBQCWN010000035.1:0-1139 GCF_051957355.1 Neisseria sp. P0018.S001
TGAAGGCAACTAAGCGCTGTGAGCCAAGATGCGTAACTGTGGATGCTGCTATGACTTGGTTGTCCTAGGTAGTGATTTTCTGCCGTGCTAAGGTTAGGCAGGTGGATGTAAAGGAATCAGTAAGGATTTGAGTGCGAACGATAAAGACATAGGTCCTGAATGGCTGAGGGTGTTGGAGACCGATGATATGTGTGGGCAGGGTGTTGGGAAATGCGGAGCGGGTGTGAATACGATTGAGGGTACGGGGGGGGGCGAGGAGGTGTGAGGTGGGGGGTGGTGGGGGGGTGTTTTGTTTGGTTTGGGGGTGTGTTTGTGGTTGTGTTGTGTTGTGGTTGGGTGGGGGGGTGTGGTTTTTGGGGGTGGTGGTTGTGTGGGTTGGGGTTGTTTGTCTGGTGTTTTCTGTGTTGGGTTGGTGTGGTTGTTGTTTGGGTGTTGTGTTTGTTTTTTTTTTTTTTGTGGGGGGTTTTTTGTTTTTTGTGGGGGGTGGGGTGGTTGTGTTGGGGGTGGTGGTGTTGTGTGTGGTGCTGGTTTTGTTGTTTGGTGTTGTGTTTGTTTTTTGTGGGGGTTTTTGTGTGTTTTTGGCTTTGGTTTTGTTTGGGTTGTGGCGGGTTTCTGTGTTGGAGTTGGTTGGGTTGGTGTCGTGTTTGGTGGTTTTGTTGTTTTTTGGTTTGGTGGTGTGGGTTTTGTTGGTTGGTGTGGTGTGGTTGGTTTTGTTTTGGTGTGGTGTGTGGGGGGGGGGGGTGGTTGGTTTTTGGGGGGGGTTGGGTTGTGGTTGGTTTGGGGGGGGGGTTTGGTGGGGGTGGTTTGGGGGTTGGGTGGTTTGTTGTGTGGTTGGTGGGGGGGGGGGGGTGGTTTGGGGTTGGGTTGTTTGTGGGTTGTGGGGGGTTGTTTGGGGGTTGGGTTTTGGGTGGTTTTTGGTTTTTTTGTGGGGTTGTTTGTGTTGTTGGGGGTGTGGGGGTGTTTGGTTGGTGTGGTTGTTTTTGTTGTTTGTGTGGTGGTTGTTGGGGTGGTTTTTGGGTGGTTTTTGTTTTTTGGGGTGGTTTTGTTGTGGTTGTGTGGGTTTGGTGGGTTGTGGTTGTTGGGTGTGTGGGTTGTTTGTGGTTTTTGGGGTGGGTGGTGTGTTGGTTTGTTTGTTTGGG
>NZ_JBQCWN010000036.1:0-1048 GCF_051957355.1 Neisseria sp. P0018.S001
TGATGATGATGCCAAAGGTCGTCTGATGTTTTTCAGACGACCTCATTACCCTCTAAAGCGGAGGCAGTTCTACAAATGGAAAGAAATGCTGAAACCTCTGATAAATTTCAGGATGTTTCTTTAAGGCTTTTAATGCTTTTTCTTTTGAAACGGGAGGGTCATAGACATCTACCCCCCTTAAGAAGGCAATGCCGGTTAATGCGTCATCTTGATCTTTAGATAAGTCTGAATTCGGAACAAAATCCAAAATATTATAAATATCTCCTACTCCTTCAAGATCAATTAAATCAAAAATATAAAAAGGTATATTATCAATAGGCATATCTAAGACAACCTTATCCAACCATAATTTAAATTCTTGCAAATTAATTGCTGCCGATAATAAGCAATATGTTGCAAAACTTAAATCTTGACCTTGCTCTTTCGTAATTTTCCACATAATTATCTTCCTTTATTCATCGCTTCCCAGCCGATATGACCAGTATCATGGTGAGATTTTTCAGGTACAAGCTGCATACGTCCGGTATCCTGATGATGATGCCAAGTATAATCCGGTATTTTAGATTCTCCTTTTTCAATTGCCCTTAATTGTTCTGTGTTAAAGCTTGATTTGCGAACCTGTCCTTTCCTAATGGCTTCCGCCAAATCTTTGGTTGCCAGCCTCATTTGTCCTGTCGAACTCTTAGACCTGAATTCTTGAATATCAAGCTTCGTATCATATTTCACGTGTTTCTCAAAATTTGGAAATCCTTTACTGTCAAACGGCACCCCGGTCTTCGGGTGGCTTTGGTTTGCCAGTTTGACATTTTTGCCGTTTGACGGCGGTACTGTCGAGGATTTGACATTTTGTTTGCCGTAACGCTGTTCCAATTCCGTTCTGACAGTGCGGGAGTGGTACGGTGAATCATAACTGTACCGTCCTTGTTGGGCTTGGGAAAAATTTTCCCCGACAGGTGCTTTCCCTTTCGGCAATGCAACTGCGCCCATCTGCGACTGTTTGACGGTGCTTGCACCTATACCACCCCAGTCGTATCGGGTTCGAGCATAT
>NZ_JBQCWN010000037.1:0-972 GCF_051957355.1 Neisseria sp. P0018.S001
TGGTTGGGGTTTTTGTTTGGGGGTGGTGTTTTGGTTGGTGGTGTGGTTGGTTTTTTGGGTGTGTTGTGTATTGGGGGCATCTGTACGGCTATGAAATCCGCTATGCTTGTTGCAGAGGTTGTGTTTCCTTTGTTGGAAAACCTCGAAGAAGTGGAGGGTTTTGACAGCGGCAAAGAGGCGGCGGATTATCAGCGACGCTTTGAACAAAGCTGGCTGTGTCAAGGGTTTTGCGCCGCGTGCGGTGTCTGTCCGTTGTTCAGGTGGGGTGTTTGTTTTGGTTTGGTTTGTGTTGGTGTTGGTGGTGGTTGTTTTTGTGTTTGTGTTGGTGGGTGGGTGGGGGTGTGGGGGGGTTGTTTGGGGTTTGGTTTGGGTGGGTTTTGGGTGGTTTTTTTTGTGGTGGTTGGTTGTTGGGGGGTGGGTTGTTTGTTTTTTTTTGGGGTGGTTTTTTGTGTGGGGTTTGGTTGGGGTTGGTGTTTTTGGGTTTGTTGGGTTTTGGGTGTGTGTTTTTTGGGTGGGGGTGTTGGTTTTTGTGTTTGGTTTGGGGGTGGGGTTGTTGGTGGGTTGTGTGGGTGTGTTGGTGTGGGTTGTTGTTGTGTTGGTGTTTTTTTGGGGGGGTTTGGTGTGGGTGGTGTTTTGGGTTGTTGTTGTTTTTGGGTGGTGTGTTGTGTGGTTGTTGGTTTGGTTGGTGGTTTTTTTTTGTGTTTTGTTGGTTGGTTGGTTGTGGGTGGTGGGGTTGTGTGTGGGTTTGGTTTTGGTGTGGGTGGTGGTTGTTTTTATCCGCCCACTCAAGCTTATACCGTTGTTTTTAACGACGACTACGATGCCTTTCCTTAATTTTTGCGAGAATACATCGTTCAACATCATATCCGGGCCGTTGTCTGCTTTGGCGACATGCGCCCTTATCACGTCATTGCAAAACGCATTGCAACCGAAAACCAAGCCGGTTTCTGGGCGTTTGAAGAAGGCTATTTC
>NZ_JBQCWN010000038.1:0-930 GCF_051957355.1 Neisseria sp. P0018.S001
GTGTTCATCGTCAGTCGGATATTACCCTTATGACCGCCCGCCAATCCTATCATCTTACCTTCGCCCGTTTTTCTCCCTCACTTTCAGTCCGCTCCTTCACCGCCTCCGAAGCGGTCAATACCGCCTACCGTGTCGAAATCACCGCCACATCGACCGATTCCTCTTTGCCTCTGTCTTCCTACCTCAACCAACGCGCAGCATTTGAGATTCGTCCGCAGGAAGGCTTACTGTCGGAAGTGGCCGGGGTGTTCGGGTCTGCTTCAGACGATCCGCCGGCGAAGCAATGGCAGGGCATTATCACCTCATGCGAGAAGTTGTCGGTATCTAAGGATGAAACCGTTTACCGCTTTGTTTTAGAGCCGCGCTTCGCGGCTTTAAAACATTTCCAAACTTCCCGGCTGTTCCAACACCAAACCGTCCCCGACATCGTTACTGCCGTCTTCAAACACCACAGCTTCTCAGGTGTCGACTACCGTTTCCAAAAAAGCCGCAGCTACAGCGTACGCGAGTATGTGACCCAGTATCTCGAAAGCGACTTCGACTTTGTCAACCGTCTGTGTGAGGAAGAAGGCATTTGGTATGCCTTCGAACAGCATGAGCAACATGGCGACGTGGTCGTCTTCGGCGACAGTCCCGAACACTACTTCCGCGACCAAAGCCTGCCCGTTTCCTACCGACCCCATGCCGGGCTGGAAAGCGTCGGTACCGAAGCACTCTTCAACTTAAGCATCCGCCACAACCCCATCGTCGAAGGCATACGCACGGCCGACTACAACTACCGCAGTGCCGATACCGACCTCTTTGCCGAAACCGACAACAAACAGTCCGAAGAATCAGCCGACAATACCGTCTTATTGGGCAAACAGCAGCATTGGGGCCTTCATCCCAAAACCCCCGACGAAGCCCAAGTTCAGACGACCCTGTTGAACG
>NZ_JBQCWN010000039.1:0-886 GCF_051957355.1 Neisseria sp. P0018.S001
GCCGCAGCCGCAGCACGCAGACGCAGGATAGCAGCAGCACCGAAGCCGTCGGCAGCTCGCTGACGGCCGGCCGCCATCTCAGCATCCGTGCCACCGAAGGCAGCATCGAAGCCAAAGACGCACAAATCTCCGCCGAAGGCGATGCCCTGCTGTATGCCAGCGACGATATCCGACTGCTGGCCGCGGCCGACAGCCGCCGGCAAACCGGCAGCAGCAAGCGCAGCGGTTTCTCCATCGACAACCGCGACCATATCACCCCCTTCGGCACCTTTAACGATCAGGGGCAGGCTGCGGGCGAGATCGGCAGCATCAGCGGCAGCACCCTGTCCGTGGGCGGTAAAACCCGTCTGCTTGCCGAAAAAGGCAATATCGCCGTCAGCGGCAGCAGTCTGGTCTCCCAAGACGACCTGCTGCTTAAAGCCGGCGGTGACATCGACATCCGCGCCGCCGAACACCGCCAAAGCCAGAGCGAGCGCCAAGTTTCTTCCGGCATCGGCAGTGCCGTTATTTCCGACACCGAGCACTTTAGCGGCTGGATGAAAAACCGCCGCGAGAACGAGGGCGAAGAAACCCGGCAGGCCGCCAGCCAAATCGGCAGCCTGAAAGGCAGCGTACGGATAGATGCCGGCGGTGCCTACCGCCAAACCGGCAGTGATGTTGCCGCCGCCCGCGACATCGACATTGCCGCCCAAAGCGTCGATATCCGCACCGCCGACAACCACGGCCGCAGCCGCCAGAGCGAGCGCGACCTTAAAATCGGCACCTTCGCCAAAATCTCCTCACCGCTGATCGATCTGGTCAACGCTGCCGAAGGTGCTGCCAAAAGCAAAGCCGACGACCGCACCCGCGCCCTGCAGGGTCTAGCCGCCGGCGCCCAAGCCTACCA
>NZ_JBQCWN010000040.1:0-826 GCF_051957355.1 Neisseria sp. P0018.S001
TTAACGCCGTCTTGGGTCAATGCGACATCGTCGCCTACTTTCACACCGTCGTTGTTAACGGTGGTGTCGCCGGCTTTGACGCTGTTCACTACCAGGTCTTTTTTCAGCTTAACGGTCACTTTATCGTCTCGGGCTTCGGTGGTGATGTTGTCGTCGCCGGCAACGGTCACGGTGGAGCCGAGTTTTTCGATATTGGTGCTGCCGCTATCGCCGCTGAAGGTCAGGCCTTTGCTGTCAACGGTGGTTTGGGCATCCACACCTTTTTGGATTTCGGCTTTGGTGCCATCAGCCAAGTCGATGCTGTAGTCGGTCACGTTGTTGGCCTTTTCAGCGGCGGTAACGGTCAATTTGCTCGAACCGGCGCTCGCAGTCGTGCCTTTGGCGTTGACGGTGTAAACGTCTTGGCCGTTGGTGTCGACGGTTTTAACCACGTCTTTGATATTGGTACCGGCACGTACTTCGGTACGGGCGGCGGCGCTTTGCTGTTTCAGCTGGCTGTAGTTGACGGCGTCGTTGTCATCGGTACCGGCGGCAACGTTGGTGATCTTGTTGCCGGCGGCATTGATGCCTGACTTGGTCACACTCGGGCCACCGGTAATGGTGAGGCCGTCTGTATTCAGTTTGCTGTCGCCTGCGGTGACGCTGTCAACAGTGATGTCTTTGGCCAGTTTCAGCTGTGCACCACCGGCTACGGTTTCACTGATGATGTTGCTGTCGCCTTTGACATTGATGGTGTCGCCCAATGCGTAGTTGTTGCTGCCGGCGGTACCGCCGAAGTTGATGCCTTTGGCGATATTGGCGGCGTTGGTCGCTACGTTTTGGTTGG
>NZ_JBQCWN010000041.1:0-819 GCF_051957355.1 Neisseria sp. P0018.S001
AAAAAAAATGCCTTGACGGGTATTGCCTTCTTAAGGGGTATAGATGTCTATGACCCTCCCATTTCAAAAGAAAAAGCGTTACAAGCCTTAGAAAAACATCCTGAAATTTATCAGAAGTTTCAGCATTTCTTTCCATTTGTAGAACTGCCTCCGCTTTAAAGGGTAAAAAGGTTGTCTGAAAAACATCAGACGACCTTTCCTTCATTTGAAACGGAATATTGAGAACTGAGTTCTTCAAAAATCCCACACCTGCTCCTTCCACGGCAGCACCTTGGTCAAAACGGCAGACGGCTACAATGAAAGCATCAACAATTGTTTTTGGCGGATTTTTTATTACAGATAATGGAGAACGAATCCAAATTCCTATTTTAGAAAATCCTAACATTAAAGAAATAAATAACTTTTTTTCTGTATCAAATTTTGAAAAAAAAGCCGGAGTCCTTGTTTTCAGAATTATTCCTGAGCCTGAATTTGGCAATAATGAATTAACTGAGACCTTTGCAAAATTCCCCAAAATCCCCTAAATTCCCACCAAGATATTTAGAGGATTTTCCATGAGCACCTTCTTCCAGCAAATCGCACAAGTCATGATTGCCAAACACATCGACCGCTTCCCACTATTGAAGTTGGATCAGGTGATTGATTGGCAACCGATCGAACAATACCTGAATCGTCAAAGAACCCGTTACGTCCGAGACCACCGCGGCCGTCCCGCCTATCCCCTGTTGTCCATGTTCAAAGCCATCCTGCTCGGACAATGGCACAGCCTCTCCGATCCCGAACTCGAACACAGCCTCATCACCCGCATCGATTTCAACC
>NZ_JBQCWN010000042.1:0-688 GCF_051957355.1 Neisseria sp. P0018.S001
GCCTTAAAGAAACATCCTGAAATTTATCAGAGGTTTCAGCATTTCTTTCCATTTGTAGAACTGCCTCCGCTTTAGAGGGTAATGAGGTCGTCTGAAAAACATCAGACGACCTTTGGCATCATCATCAGGATACCGGACGTATGCAGCTTGTACCTGAATGGGAACATTCTAAAACCGGTCACATAGGAGGGACGGTAATGGATAAAGGTAAATGATTATGTGGAAAATTTATAAAGAAAATAGCACCGACTTAAATTTTGCCATAGGCAGTATATATTGCCAAGCAATCAATCTTACCGAATTTAAAATGTGGGTCGAAAAAATCATAAGGGAAGTAGATTTAGATGAAATTCCAAATTATTTTTTTGATTTGATAGATTTTCAATCACTATACGATCTGATTGATATTATAGGATTTGTTCCCGAAAATAACTTATCAAAAAATCAGGATAATGCCTTGACCGGCATTGCCTTCTTAAGGGGTATAGATGTCTATGATCCGCCTATCTCAAAAGAAAAAGCGTTAAAAGCCTTAGAAAAACATCCTGAAATTTATCAGAAGTTTCAGCATTTCTTTCCATTTGTAGAACTGCCTCCGCTTTAGAGGGTAATGAGGTCGTCTGAAAAACATCAGACGACCTTTGGCATCATCATCAAGATACAGGAAGGATGCAATTGATTGGTGAAG
>NZ_JBQCWN010000043.1:0-623 GCF_051957355.1 Neisseria sp. P0018.S001
AACAACTGATGCTCTTTCAGATGTTGCCGGTTTTCCGCACTGTCATAGCCTTTGTCGGCATAGACGGCCGTACCTTCGGCTATCCCTTCCAGCAAAGGCGACAGGTGGTTGCACTCATGGGTATTGGCGGGGGTGATGTGCAGTTTCTCGATATAGCCTTCCTCATCGGTACGGGTATGTTGTTTGTAACCGAGTCTGTATAAACCGTTTTTCTTTGTCCAGCGGGCATCGCTGTCTTTACCCGGTGTGGTTTGGCCGCTGACTTGTCCTTCTTCATCAACTTCTATGGCCTGACGCTGTTTGCTGCCGGCGGTTTGAATAATGGTGGCATCAATGACGGCGGCGGATGCTTTCTCTACTTTTAGGCCTTTTTCGGTCAGTTGGCGGTTAATCAGTTCCAGCAATTCGGACAGGGTGTCGTCTTGCGCCAGCCAGTTACGGTAGCGGCATAAGGTGCTGTAATCGGGGATGCTCAGTTCGTCAAAACGGCAAAACAGGTTGAAATCGATGCGGGTGATGAGGCTGTGTTCGAGTTCGGGATTGGAGAGGCTGTGCCATTGTCCGAGCAGGACGGCTTTGAACATGGACAACAGGGGATAGGCGGGACGGCCGCGGTGGTCTCG
>NZ_JBQCWN010000044.1:0-583 GCF_051957355.1 Neisseria sp. P0018.S001
GTCATGGAGTTGTTTCGTTCTGCCGAATTATCGTTAGATCCCGCCACTACGCCATAGCGGGGAAAAATGGTCCAGTCGTCTTCGACAGACAAACCCAGTGTTTTGCTGGTGTGGTTGCCGGTGTTGTCAACGGTTTCTACTTTGACGACGTAGCCTGAATTGGGTGAAAAAATATCGGAAGAAAGTTTGACGGTGGTTGAGTTCAGATGATCCAATTTTTGGATTTCTGTACCTAAATGGCTGACGGTAACAGAGGTGATTTTGTCTGTCGCATTGGAGATGTTCAGAATAACATCATCGCCGTTGGTATAGGCCGCCTTGTTAAAGAGAATAGTCGGTAAAGGGGCTGTTTTTGCTTCAGTTGTCATGCTGTATATTCGCTTCTAAATATTATATTTTGAAATTGCCTTAACAAATTAATATCACTTAAGTTGTTGATATGGATAATTGTTAAGACTTTTTAGTAGGAAGAGCGGAAAATAAGTTCCCCGTTTGATAGCAAATATCTAAAATAATTCGGTTTATGATTGAAATTCAAAAAGGCCGTCTGAATGTTTTGTTATTCGAAAGACGGTTTTTTCAG
>NZ_JBQCWN010000045.1:0-578 GCF_051957355.1 Neisseria sp. P0018.S001
GAATTTTATACTGCCGAAGCGGCCAAACTCGGCCTGCCGGCTCCTGATTTCATCGTTGATGACAAAAGCAACGGCAAAATTGTA
Source organism: Neisseria sp. P0018.S001 (assembly GCF_051957355.1). Classification (NCBI taxonomy): domain Bacteria; kingdom Pseudomonadati; phylum Pseudomonadota; class Betaproteobacteria; order Neisseriales; family Neisseriaceae; genus Neisseria; species Neisseria sp. P0018.S001. The sequence continues at coordinate 85 of NZ_JBQCWN010000045.1, forward strand.
AATACCGTTTGCGCAGACGGGCTAAGCCTGTAAAATTGCGACTCAACCCATTCATCCGTTTCAGACGGCATTTAGAGTAAACCATGTCCGCCCTATTTCCCCTTATCAACCACCTGATACAGCAAAATCCAGAGCAACAGCGCGAGCTGTCTGAATTTGCAGGCAGCATCATCTGCATCAGCCTGACCGGTTTCAGACTGACCGGACGCATCAGCGAACAAGGTTTTCTTGAAACCGCAAACGACACCGCCGACACCAACATCACATTCCACAACAGCGCCATCCAAAAAATCCTCCAAGGAGGTCAGCCTGGCGTGGGCGACATCAGCCTCGAAGGCGACTTAGTATTGGGCATGTCCGTCCTTCCTATTTTGGGTGGACTGCGCTATTATCCGAGCGAAGATTTGGCGCGTGTATTCGGTCATGTGGCCGCAGAAAACATCAGCTCGCGTGCCGGCGACATCGGCCGCACCATGAAAAAAATCGGCAAAAGC
>NZ_JBQCWN010000046.1:0-568 GCF_051957355.1 Neisseria sp. P0018.S001
ACTTGAATCAGGCATTGTTCTGGAGCGGCCTCAGACCGATGACGCCCGACAGCACGCCGCTAATCGGCCGCACCCGCTTTGACAACCTGTTCCTGAATACAGGTCACGGCACTTTGGGCTGGACCATGTCGCTGGGCTCGGCAAAATTGACCGCCGATATCGTGTGCGGCAAAGACACCGAAATCCGCAGCGACGACTTGAGCCTGTCGCGCTATCCGTCTTGAACTTTAAACCGATAAGGTTTGAGCGGCACTATAGTGGATTAAATTTAAATCAGGACAAGGCGACGAAGCCGCAGACAGTACAGATAGTACGGAACCGATTCACTTGGTGCTTCAGCACCTTAGAGAATCGTTCTCTTTGAGCTAAGGCGAGGCAACGCCGTACTGGTTTAAAGTTAAGCCACTATAGAATTGTTTCAGACGACCCCTGCCTATTTCGGTACAATACCTTTTCGCCGCAAGGCAGCCACGCCGCCGCGAACATTCCCTTTATCCACTCCACCCGACCCAACCATTTATGACCGATACCGCCCAAATCATTACCAGCTACGGCCGCCGCTACATCG
>NZ_JBQCWN010000047.1:0-547 GCF_051957355.1 Neisseria sp. P0018.S001
GCCGTTGGCTTTGGCGATGATGCCGCCTAAGGGGAAGTCGTCTGAAACGCTGCGGCTGCTGACGGTTTGCCACGAGCCGTCATAGCGGACGGCTGCGCTGCGCTGTCCTTTGACGGTAGAGGGGTAAACCCAGCCTATGCCGCCGTCGCCCCATTTTTGCTGGAGGCGCAGGCGCAGTTGTTCGGTGAAAAGGTCGCCGGCGGTGTGTGAATCGCCGATTTGGAGGATGCGGAATTTGCCGTCCGAGCTGCGGTCGAGTTTTTTGAGCTTGGAGAGCCAGGCGGGACGGCTGCTGCCGTAGTTTTCCAGCAGCATATCGGCGGCGGGTGCGGCGGCAGACAGGCACAATGCGGTAAGGGATACGGACAGGGTTTTGATGTTCATGAGTTTCCTGTGTGTGGTTTCAGACGACGTCTTTTGAAGCGGCGGAGGGCTATTGTAACGAAAAAGACGGCATTAGATAAACAAAACGCCGTCCTTTTGCTGCCGATACGGGCTTAACGTGCGGATAATTGTTCCGTGCGTTCTTCGCCGTTCATTTCAGGGG
>NZ_JBQCWN010000048.1:0-545 GCF_051957355.1 Neisseria sp. P0018.S001
GCGTCAGATGTGTATAATGGACAGTTTCTACGCCGATAAGGTACGCAGCCACCCGGCATTCGCCCCCTTGCTGCCCGAACTTTTGTCTGGTTGCAGGGGTTTCATTGGTGTATTTAGGTACTGGGTCGTTCGGTTGTGCGGTGGGTTTTGGGCGGAGTATGTCTGATTGTTGGTTTGTTTTTGTGGGTTGTTTGGGGGTGTGGGGGGTGGTGGGTTTTTGTGTGGGGGGGTGTGGGGGTGTGGGGGGTTGTGTTGTTGGTGGGGGTTTTGGTTTTTGGGGTGTTTTTGTTTGTGTTGTTGGGGGTTGTGGTGTGTGTTGCGTTTTTGTTGTGTTGTGGGGTGGTGTTGTTGTTTTTGTTTGTTGTTTTTGGGTTGGGTTGTGTGTTGTGGTGTGTTTTTTTGTGGGTGGGGTTTTTGTTGTTGTGTTTTGGGGTGGTGGGGGTGTGTGTTGTTGTGCTGTCGCTGGAGTGTTCGGTGTTGTTCTTGAAGATGTCTCGCCCGGGTGGCGTCGTTGTGTTAAGACCATCGATTTCGGCCTGGTTTAC
>NZ_JBQCWN010000049.1:0-542 GCF_051957355.1 Neisseria sp. P0018.S001
ACAATACCTCCCGTATCGGTTTTAAAGGCAGCGAAAACCTCGGCGGCGATTTGAAAGCCATCTGGCAAGTTGAACAAAAAACAGCCATTACCGGCGGTTCACAAGGTTTTGCCAATCGCGATTCCTTTATTGGTTTGCAAGGTAAATTCGGTAAGGTCCGTGCCGGTAAACTCAGCAATATGCTGAATGAAATGGATACCATCGATCCATGGATGTACAAAACCAATGCCGCGGGCTTGGGCATCTTTACCCGTACCGGTAACCGTAACGCCGCTGTACGCTACGACAGCCCGGATTTCGGCGGATTCAAATTCAACGTGTCTTACGCACCGCGCGACAACCGTAATCCTTCATACAAATACACGCACACCAAAGCGGCCCAAGACCAATACACCGGCGGCGTGAACTTCTCTAAAAACGGCTTTACTGCCAATGCGGCTTACGGCCACGACAACGGCGCGTACACCGACAATTCCGGCAAAGTCAAAGCGGCACAAATCGCCAAAGTTGAAACTTATTACGACAAAGACAATCTCTTTGTC
>NZ_JBQCWN010000050.1:0-514 GCF_051957355.1 Neisseria sp. P0018.S001
TCTTCCCCCTTTTTCTCCTTCCTTTCCTCTTTTTCCCTCCCTTCCCCTCCCTCCTCCCTCCTCCTCCTCTTTTTTTTCTCCTTCCCCTTCCCGCCCCTCCCTGCTCCCCCCCCTCCTCCTCCTCCTTTCTTCCTCCCCTTCTTTTTCCTCCTTCTCCTCTTCTTCCCCCCCCTCCTCTCCTCCTTTCTTCTTTTCCCCTCCTTCTTCTTCCTTCTTCTTCCCCCCCTTCTTCCCCTCCTCCCTCCCCCCCTCCCCCTTCTTTTTTTCTTCTTCTTCCTTTTTTTCTCCTCTTTCTTCCTTCCCTCTTCTCCCCCTCCTCTTTTCCTTCTTCCTCTCTTCCCTCTCTTCTTCCTTCCCTTCCCTCCTCCCCCTCCCTCCTCTTTTTCTTTTTCTCTCTTTTTCCTTCCTCTCCCTTCCTTCCCTTCTTTCTCTTCTTCCTCCCTCCTCCCTCCCTTTCTTTTTTCCCTTTCCCCCCCCCTCTCTTTTCTCCTCTTCCTCCTCCTTCCCCCCCTCC
>NZ_JBQCWN010000051.1:0-494 GCF_051957355.1 Neisseria sp. P0018.S001
AGACGTAATTGATTTGGAAAACAACTATGTTGAGCAAGTCATTGAAATGGCAATTTCAAAATAATCAGATGCCGCCGGCGCCCAAGCCTACCAACTGGCCGATGGCGTCGGCAAAGTAGCCGACGCCCTTAAAAACCAAACCGGACAGCAAGGCGCCGTCCTCTTGTCCGTCGAAGCCGGCTTCGGCTTTAAAACCGCCGGCAAGGAACAAAACCAACACTACCGCCAAAGCCAGCAAAGCAGCCTGAAAGCTGGCGGCGACATCAATATCCGCAGCCGCGAGGGCGACATTACCGTCCAAGGCAGCAACATTACTGCGGGCGACACCATCCGCCTCGATTCCGCGCGCGACATCCGGCTGCTCTCCGCCCAAGACAGCCAACATCAGGACGGCAAAAACCGCAATGCCGGCGTACAAGTCGGCGTCGGGGTTTCCGTTGGTGCCCAAACCGGCGTCTATATCTACGCCGAAGCGGCCTACGGCAAAGGCAAAA
>NZ_JBQCWN010000052.1:0-493 GCF_051957355.1 Neisseria sp. P0018.S001
TGTGGGTTGTTGTGTTGGTTGTTGTGTGTGTGGGGTTGGTGTGGGGGTTGTTGTTGTGTTTGTTGTTGGTGTTGTTGTTTGTGGTGGGGGTGGTTTGGGTGTGGGGGTGGTTGTTGGGGGGTTTTGGGTTGGGGGTTTTGTTGTTGGTGGGGTTGGTTGTGGTGGGGGGGTTGGTGGTGTTGGGTTTTTGGTTTTGGGGGTGGGTGTGTTTGTTTTTTGTGTGTTGGGGGGTTGGTTGGTTTTTGGGGGTGTTGGTGGGGTTTGTGTGGGGGTTGTGGTTGGGGGTGTGGGTGGTTTGGTTGTTTTAGGGGTTGGCGTTGTTTTGTGTTGGGGTGGTGTGTTGGTTGTTTTTGGTGTTTTGGTAGGTTGTGGTGGTGTGGTGGTGTTTTGTTTTGGGTGGGTGTGGGATTTGCGGGGTTGCTGCTGGGAGTTTGACGAAGTTCGGGAGAGGGAGGTCGTTGTTTTGCGTTGTGTGTTTTGTGGTGTTTGGGGC
>NZ_JBQCWN010000053.1:0-490 GCF_051957355.1 Neisseria sp. P0018.S001
GTTCGTTGATTTCTTCGCGGCGGCGGATCACTTCTTCCAAGTCCACACCGTTTTCCAAATCGGCTTGCAGTGAATTGAACTGGTTGAGTTTGTCTTTCATCAAGAAGTCGATACCGTACAATGCAACACGACGGTAGTCACCGATAATACGGCAACGGCCATAAGCATCCGGCAGACCGGTAATCACGCCTGATTTACGGCAACGGCGGATGTCGGGAGTGTAAACGTCAAACACGCCTTGGTTATGGGTTTTGCGGTATTTGGTGAAAATTTCGCTGACTTCAGGATTCAATTCAACGTTGTACACTTTGCACGCGTCTTGCACCATTTTCAAACCGCCAAACGGCATGATGGAGCGTTTCAAAGGCTCATCTGTTTGCAGGCCGACGATGGTTTCCAAATCTTTGTCGATGTAGCCTGGAGCGTGGCTGGTAATACCGGATATGATTTGCGCATCGATTTTGTACGGCTCGTGCGTACGGTTTTCTAC
>NZ_JBQCWN010000054.1:0-490 GCF_051957355.1 Neisseria sp. P0018.S001
CCCCCCCCCCCCCCCCCCCCCCCCCCCCCCCCCCCCCCCCCCCCCCCCCCCCCCCCCCCCCCCCCCCCCCCCCCCCCCCCCCCCCCACCACACCCCCCCCCCCTCCCTCCCCCTTTTTGCATGATACGACGATCACATAGGTCTACACCGTCTAATTAGCTGGAAGAGTCGGATGTGTGTAAGAGGTGGCGCCAGCGGCGCCAGTGTCACCTTTTTCGCCTTTTTCGCCAGCGGCGCCGGTATCACCTTTTTCGCCTTTTTCGCCAGCAGCACCAGTGTCACCTTTTTCGCCTTTTTCGCCATATACATCATCACCACCTCCTCGCCCCCGCTAACAAGGCGCATCGGGGGCACCTTTTTCGCCTTTTTAAAAAGGGGGGTGGGTGGAGGATGGGGGGAATGGGGAGAAGGGGGGGGGGGGGGGGGATGGGGGGGGTGGGGAGAAGGGGGGGGGGGGGGGGGGGTGGGGGGATTGGGAGGGAGTGGGGGG
>NZ_JBQCWN010000055.1:0-486 GCF_051957355.1 Neisseria sp. P0018.S001
CTTGAACAGATTGAGAAAAAAACCGGCAAAGTAGCAATCGAGGTATTTAACGAGGCCATTGCAAACGCAAAACCTATCGTGGAATTGGAAAGCCGTCGTGTAGGTGGTGCAAACTGCCAAGTTCCTGTTTAAGTTCGTCCTTCACGTCGTCTGGCTTTGGCAATGCGCTGGGTTCGTGACGTGGCCCGTAAACGTGGTGAGAAATCTATGGACCTGCGTTTGGCAGGCGAATTGATTGATGCGGCTGAAGGTCGTGGCGGTGCGTGGAAAAAACGTGAAGAAGTACACCGCATGGCTGAAGCGAACAAGGCATTCTCTCACTTCCGTTTCTAATATCGAAAGGCTAACAAAATGGCTCGTAAGACCCCTATCAGCCTGTATCGCAAGATCGGTATTTCGGCCCATATTGACGCGGGTGAAACAACCACAACAGAACGTATTTTGTTCTATACAGGTTTGACGCATAAATTGGGCGAAGTGCATGAC
>NZ_JBQCWN010000056.1:0-479 GCF_051957355.1 Neisseria sp. P0018.S001
CTTCTCACCCGTCATTCCGGGACTCTGGACATTCAATGCTAAGGCAGTTTGAGACCTTTACACAATCCCCCAAAATCCCCTAAATTCCCACCAAGACATTTAGAGGATTTTCCATGAGCACCTTCTTCCAGCAAACCGCACAAGCCATGATTGCCAAACACATCGACCGTTTACCAATATTGAAGTTGGATCGAGTGATTGATTGGCAGCCGATCGAACAATACCTGAATCGTCAAAGAACCCGTTACCTCCGAGACCACCGCGGCAGTCCCGCCCCTTCCCTGTTTTCCATGTTTGTCGCCGTCCTGCTCGGCCAATTGCACAGCCTCTACGATCCCGACCTTGCCCACAGCATCATCGACCGCAGTGCCTTCAACCGGTTTTGCCGTTTTGACGCACTGATTATCCCCGCTTGCAGCATCTTATGCCGTCAACGGAATCGGCTGATGCGAGGTAATACCCTGTCCGAAGTGCGGGAA
>NZ_JBQCWN010000057.1:0-475 GCF_051957355.1 Neisseria sp. P0018.S001
GGGGGGGGGGGGGGGGGGGGGGGGGGGGGGGTGGTGGGGGGGGGTGGGGGGGTGGGGTTGGGGGGTGGGTGGTGGGGGTTGGTGGGGTTGGTTTGGGTGTGTGTGTTGGTTTCGTTGGTGTTGTGTGTGTTGGGGGGGGGTTGGGGTTGGGTTTGGTGGGTTGTTGGTGCTGGTTTTGTTTTTTGTTTGGTGTTGGTGTTGTTGGTTTGTGGGTGTGGGTTGGTGGTTTGGGTTTGGTTGGGTGTGTTTGGGTTGTGGTGGTGGTGTGGGGGTTGGTGTGTTGGTGTGGGGTGGGTGGGTTTTTTGGGGTGGTTGTTTTTGGTGGGGGTGTTGGTGTTGGTTGGGTGTGTTTTGGTTGTGTTGGTGTTTGTTGTGGGTTGTGGTTTGGTGGTTTGTTTTTTGTTTTTTGGGGGTGGTGGGGGGTGGGGGGGGTTGGGGTTGGTGTTTGTTGGGTGTTTGGGGGGGGTTGTGGTGG
>NZ_JBQCWN010000058.1:0-472 GCF_051957355.1 Neisseria sp. P0018.S001
ATATACCTTCGGGCATGACTGTCATTATTGGCCCGAATGGTGCGGGCAAATCTACTTTGCTGCGGGCCTTAATCGGGCAAACAGGGCAGAGGGGAATCACGCTTTTCGGTGAGGCAGTTACGCCGCAAATCCGCGCGGGCAGGGTGGCATGGGTCGGGCAGCATGGCCGTCATAATATGCCGATGACCGTACGTGAATACATTGCGTTGGCGTCATTCGTACAAAAAGGCCGTCTGAACCATGAATGGGCGGACGAGTTGCTCGATTATTTTGATTTGAAGGCATTGGCGGATAAGCGTATCGGCAAGCTCTCAGGCGGCGAGCAACAACGCGCCAACATCATCCGCGCCCTGTTGCAAAACGCGCAGGTCTTGCTTTTGGACGAACCGTGCAACCATCTCGATATTCGCCACCAACACCGCCTGATGCAGTATTTGGTCGGGCATTCAAACCGTGCCTCATCAATGATGGT
>NZ_JBQCWN010000059.1:0-465 GCF_051957355.1 Neisseria sp. P0018.S001
GCCTTATCCTGCTGATCCTGCTTTCCTTATCATGGGAATTATGGATCGCGCAATTGCGCGAAGGCGGCTCATGGTTGGCACTGAAAGCCCTGCCTTTGTGCTTGCCGTTGACCGGCATTTTGAAAAAACGCATCTACACTTACCAATACAGCTCAATGCTGATTCTGATTTACTTTGCCGAAGCCTGTATGCGCCTGGCAGACACGGCTCTCGCCAGCCGGATTTGTGCCGCCGTTTCCGTATTATTGTGCATTGCCTTTTTCCTCGGCTGCCTTGCATTTATCAAACAACAAAAACACACATCAAAATGACCTAACACACACTTTCAGACGGCCTGACTGAATCTTCAGTGAAAACCTTTTGGCCTTTATGGCTCAGTTTTCTTTGGATTTGTGCAATCCCTTTTCTTTCACTCTACCGAGTCGGCCCATTACCCAGCTTTTATCTGGAAGCCATTTCACTGAG
>NZ_JBQCWN010000060.1:0-464 GCF_051957355.1 Neisseria sp. P0018.S001
TTTGGGGGGGGTGGTTGTGTTGTGGTGGGTTTTGGTTGGGTTGGTGGGTGTTGCTGGTGTTGGCCTGCGTTTGGGTGGGGGGGTTGTTTTGGTTTTGTGTTTTGTTGGGGGGGGTGGTGGTGTTTTGTTTTGTTGTGTTGGTTTGGGTGGGGGGGTGGGTGGGGTGGTTGGGTTGGGTTTTTGTTTGGTTGGTGGTGTTTGTTTTTTTTTAGCTGTCGTTACCGATGGGGGCGTGCGTATTGGTGTGGTTGAACATATTATGTCGGCTCTGTTTGTCTGCGGCATCGACGGTGCTTTGATTGAATTGAGCGCGCCTGAAATTTCGATTATGGATGGCTTCAGCCTGTCATTTATTTATCTTTTGCGAGATGCGGGCGTGGTGGGTCAAGAGGCTTAGAGATGTTTTTTGAGAGTCTTTGGGTCTGTTGAGGTTGAAGGGGTTGGAGAATGGGTGTGCTTTGTGT
>NZ_JBQCWN010000061.1:0-463 GCF_051957355.1 Neisseria sp. P0018.S001
ACATCGCGTGGGAAGAATTGCCTGGCGACTGCACATTCTACGGCCCTAAAATTGCGTACCATGTCAAAGATTCCTTGGGTCGTTCTTAGCAGTGCGGTACCCTGCCGCTGGACGTTGTATTGCCGGAGCGTTTGAATGCCGAATATGTAACTGAAAACAACGACTGTGCGCGTCCTGTAATGTTGCACCGTGCTATTTTGGGTTCATTGGAGCGCTTCATTGGTCTTCTGATTGAAAACCATGCCGGCTCATTCCCATTGTGGCTTGCGCCGGTTCCAATGGTGATTATGAATATCACCGAGAACCAAGCAGATTATTGTCGAGAAGTGGCTGCCGAGTCACAGGCAGCCGGCTTCCGTTTCGAATTGGATTTGTTTCCCGCACCCATCGTTTACACATTCCGTTACCACAGCCCCCACCGTTTCCATTCTCAACTTGTTGTGTGCCATAAAGAGAAACAGGG
>NZ_JBQCWN010000062.1:0-461 GCF_051957355.1 Neisseria sp. P0018.S001
GACGCCGACCTGTACGCCGGCATTGCGGTTTTTGCCGTCCTGATGTTGGCTGTCTTGGGCCGACTGCAGCCGGATATCGCGTGCGGAATCGAGGCGGATGGTGTCGCCCGCGGTAATGTTGCTGCCTTGGACGGTAATGTCGCCCTCGCGGCTGCGGATATTGATGTCATCGCCAGCTTTCAGGCTGCTTTGTTGGCTTTGGCGGTAGTGTTGGTTTTGCTCTTTGCCGGCGGTTTTAAAGCCGAAGCCGGCTTCGACGGACAAGAGGACGGCGCCCTGCTGTCCGGTTTGGTTTTTGACGGCGTCGGCCACTTTGCCGACGGAATCGGCCAGCTGGTAGGCTTGGGCGCCGGCGGCTAGACCCTGCAGGGCGCGGGTGCGGTCGTCGGCTTTGCTTTTGGCAGCACCTTCGGCAGCGTTGACCAGATCGATCAGCGGTGAGGAGATTTTGGCGAAGGTGC
>NZ_JBQCWN010000063.1:0-461 GCF_051957355.1 Neisseria sp. P0018.S001
TATCGGCTTACTCACAGGTTTTGCTTTTCTACCTCCGCGTTTCTTACCGACTGAACCGCCGCTGATTAAGGTCAAATCAATCTTGATGGTATCTAAAGCGGCACGCGCGACTTTTACAGTGACCGTATCACCCATATTGAAACGGACACCGCTGCGTTCGCCCTCAATCGCCATAATTTCAGGACGGAAGTTTAAATAATCCTCTCCCAAATCACTGATATGTACCAAGCCGTCGATATGAATATCGTCCAAGGTTACAAAAATACCGAAACTGGTCATGCCCGAAATCTTGCCACTGAAGACTTCACCGACTTGGTCGCGCATATAATAAGTTTTCAGCCAGTTTTCCACATCGCGGCTGGCATCATCGGCTCGGCGCTCACAGAAAGAGGTATGCACGCCCGAAGCCTCCCAGGTTTTATTGGGTTGGTAAGTTTGTCCGTTCAACACCGCCTTAATGG
>NZ_JBQCWN010000064.1:0-460 GCF_051957355.1 Neisseria sp. P0018.S001
ATACGATCAACACCGATGCAGGTTCATACCACAACACTGCCGCCCACAACACCAGCAAGCAACAGCAGCAAAAAAGAAGGCGCTCCTTTAACTGCCGACCCCCACACCAAAACCGGTCCAACCGTTACTTTAACTACCACCCTAACCTCCACCCACCCTACTAAAACCAAAAAAAACCCCACCACCTCCAAAGTCACTATAACTGCGACCACTTTTGCCTCCACCACAAAAGACCTGCCCCCTCCCCACCCCTACCCCCCTGCTTCTTCTATCTCCCCCTTTCTCTCGTCCTCTGCGCGCTTCGCACTCTGTTGGTTCACTTGTCATCCTTCCGTTCCCGTTACAACCGCTGCCAGCGAGGTCTTTTTGCATACACCGCTCCATTCCTTGTTCCCCGGCTTTCCGGCCACGCGGACTGCCTTCTGCGCGCCCATGCTGTGGACCTTTCTCTTCTCCCCCT
>NZ_JBQCWN010000065.1:0-456 GCF_051957355.1 Neisseria sp. P0018.S001
CACCCGCTTTTTCGTCGGGGCTGTAGTCGTTGCGGTTCAGATGCATGCGCAGGGCTTCGAAACCGGGGAGCGGCTGCTTCCATTCGGCGCGGATTTCGTAGCGTTTGTTGCGCAAGTCTATCCACGGTTTGCCGCTGTGGACGTGCGCGTGTGCATTATCGTCGTCGTGGAAGCCACAGCTCAAGCCCGGATTGTCGTAATCGATGTCTTCTTCGGTCAGCAGGTGCGGATAAAGCTGCAAATAGCGTTTGTTAATCAAACTCTTCTGCCAAATGATGTCGGTGTGGCAGTCGTCGTAGAGATGGCTGTGCGCAGGCAGGCCGTAGCGGTCGCGACGGTCGCTGTACGCTGCGCCGATAAAACCTTTCTCGCCCACCCAAGACAGTCCGATGCTGCCTGTTTGCGAATCGGCGTGGCTGTCAGGCAGGCGTTTCAGACGACCTTCTTCCTTACGGT
>NZ_JBQCWN010000066.1:0-454 GCF_051957355.1 Neisseria sp. P0018.S001
GCTCAAAGGCCGTCTGAAAACGGGACGATGGGGTTCAGATAGCCCGAATATAGTTTCGAAAATAGAGAGGTTTTCGATGTTTTGCGCTTTGCTGCGTGCCATCTAGGGGCTAATGGTGCCTTGGCGGACAAGGGTTTGCAGGGCTTGCTCGCGGGTTTGCATACCGTGGGCCTGAACGGTTTGGAGGGCGGCGTTGATTTGGGCGATTTTGTTTTCGCAGATGAGGCTGCGCACGGCCGGTGTGGAAATCAGGATTTCGTGCGCGGCGACGCGGCCGTTGCCACCGCGGGTTTTCAGCAGGGTTTGGGAAATTATAGCACGCAAGGATTCGGACAAAATGGAGCATACGATTTCTTTTTCGCCGGCAGGGAATACGTCGACCATACGGTCGATGGTTTTGGCGGCGCCGGTCGCGTGCCTATCTACTATCCACACCTGACACTGCCGAACAACT
>NZ_JBQCWN010000067.1:0-453 GCF_051957355.1 Neisseria sp. P0018.S001
GGGGGGTTGTGGGGTGGTGTTGGTGGTGGTGTTGTGGTTTTGGAAGGGTTTGAGGTTGTTTGTGTATATGGTGTGTTGGGAGTGGGTTTGATTAGTGGTGTATCTGGGGTTGCTACTCGTGTCCATATTCCGGGGGTCGTTTTTGTTGTTCCTGTGGTTGGTTGTGTCGCTTTGGGTGGTAGGGCTGTTGAAGTTGTTGGTGTTGGCTTATTGGTGCGCGCATTGGGCGTGGGTAGGTTGTATCATGCTATGGTGGGTGTTGTTTTGGTTGTTGTTGTTGTTGTTGTTGTGTGTGGTGTGGTGTGGTGGGGGGGGGTTGTTTGTGGTGTTGGTTGGGGTGTGTTGGTGTTTTTTGGTGGTGGTGTTGGTTTGGGTGTGTTGTTGTGGTTTTTTGGTGTGTTTGGGGTTTTGGGTTGGTGGGTTGTTTTTGTGTTTTTTTGTTTTTTTGTGTTG
>NZ_JBQCWN010000068.1:0-452 GCF_051957355.1 Neisseria sp. P0018.S001
GTCTTCCAGCCCTTCGAGGCGTTCGGCAAAGCGCAGCATACGGGCGGCGGCTTCGTCGTCCAAGTGTTTCTGCACGTCTGCTTAGGCAGGCGTTTGTTTGACGTAGAAGTAGAGGCACTCGTAGGCAAGTGTGTTCAGGTCTTGGGCGCGGTCTTTGACCAATGCCAACACATCTTCCAAAGCAGGCTTGCTTGTTTCCTGGATGTCGCGCAGGGCGAGGCGCGGTTTCACCATTTCGGCCAGTTTTTCGTTGGCGGTGATTTTGATGTGTTCGCAGTTAATCCAGTAGAGTTTCTTCAAATCCATGCGGTTTGGGGATGGGGAAACGTCTTTAAAATCAAACCATTCGATGAATTGTTCCATCGTGAAGGATTCGTAGTCGCCGTGCGCCCAGCCCAAGCGTGCCAGATAGTTGAGCATAGCTTCGGGCAGGATGCCCATTGCGCCACAGT
>NZ_JBQCWN010000069.1:0-451 GCF_051957355.1 Neisseria sp. P0018.S001
TCAAGACAATGTTCGTTTGGGCCCCTGGGCGGATGTCTTCTCCTTCCTCCTTTCCTCTTCTCTCCTTCCTCCTTCTTCCTCTCCTTTTTTCTCTCCCTTCCCTCCCCTCCCCCTTTCTTTTCCCTCCTTCTTCTTCCTCCCTCCTTTCCCCTTTCTTTCTTTTCCTTCTCTCTCTTCTCCTTTCTTCCTTCTCCCTTCTTTTTCCTCCCTTTCCTTCTTTCTCTCCTTTTCTTCTTTTCCCCCTTTTTCTCTTTTCCCCTCTCCTCCTTTTCCCCCTCCTTTTTCTTTTCTTTTCTTCTTCTTTTTCTTTTCCTTTTTTCTTTCTCCTTTTTTTTCTCTTTTTTCTTCCTCCGCCTTCTTTCCCTTCTCTCTTCCTCTCTCCTTCCTTTCTTCTTCCCCCTCCCTTTCCTCTCCTCCTTCCCCTTTTCTTCCCCCCCTCTCCCCCTTTCTT
>NZ_JBQCWN010000070.1:0-450 GCF_051957355.1 Neisseria sp. P0018.S001
AGTCAAGTCAGCACGTTTAGCATAAGAACCAGCATAGCGACCGAAGAAGCCAGAGTTTTCGTAGTTCAGACCCAAGTCGTAAGACTCGCGGCTTTTCACAGTGTGAGTATATTTGTCGCTAGGGTTAGCATTGTCACGTGGTTGGTATTGTACGCTTGCGCTGAAACCACCAAATACAGGGGTATCGTAACGTACAGATACTTTACGAGAATCTACACGTTTGATTTTACCCAATTGCAGAGCATCTTCGTTAGCTGCACTAGATTCCCAAGGGTCGAAGCTGTCGCTGCTGTTGCTCAGGGCATTATCCAAGTTACCGGCACGAATTTTACCGAAACCGCCTTCCAAGCCCAAGAAAGATTCACGGTTAGCGAAACCAGAGTCACCACCGGCGATAGAAGTTTTTTGTTCAACTTGCCAGATAGCATTCAGGTTGCTACCCAAGTGTTC
>NZ_JBQCWN010000071.1:0-449 GCF_051957355.1 Neisseria sp. P0018.S001
GAGCCTGGCTATAACCGCACTATCTTAGATTGGTATGCAGACGGCGGCCGAAACGGCCTGCACGATATCGGTAAAAACAAACCCAACTATTTGGGTGTATATGATATGCACGGCCTGATTTGGGAATGGACTGAAGATTTCAACAGCAGCCAACTCTCTGCCGGCTCATCCAACACACAAATGCTCTGTAGCGGCGCATCCGTAGGCTCAAGCGATCCATCCAACTATGCGGCTTTCTTACGCTACGGCATCCGCACCAGCCTACAGTCCAAATATGTTTTAAATAACTCGGGCTTCCGTTGCGCAAGCAAATAAAGTTTAGTTTTTATCACCAAAGCAGCTTTGGCGGTACTGAAAGGTATCGCCGCTTTTTTTGGCCGTCTGACAAGATGTGGCATACCAAGACACATTGCGGCATAATCCGCCCGTCTTTATAAAAAGGCACTTAG
>NZ_JBQCWN010000072.1:0-446 GCF_051957355.1 Neisseria sp. P0018.S001
CCACTCAAATTGCAGCTTAAAAACTTTGCCATGAAAATGCCGCCCCTTATCTTTCCTACACACAACACATTTTATGGAACATTCCACCCCGACCAAACGCACAACCCACGAACGAATGGGTATCTTCGCGCATTTCATTTTCGCCAGCCGCTGGCTGCAACTGCCGATTTGTATAGGCTTGATTATCGCCCAAGTCATTTATGCCTGTAAGTTCCTCAAATCCCTTTGGCACTTGGTATCCAATTTCAGCATCATGGATGAAAACACCATCATGATCGCCGTATTGAACCTGATTGATGTCGTGATGATTGCCAACCTGTTGACCATGGTCATTGTCGTCGGCTACGAAACCTTCGTTTCCCGCCTCCACGTTGACGAACATCCCGACCACCCCGAATGGCTCAGCCATGTCAATGCTTCGGTTTTAAAGGTTAAGCTGTCGATGT
>NZ_JBQCWN010000073.1:0-444 GCF_051957355.1 Neisseria sp. P0018.S001
GAGTACAGCAATCGGGCTTTGGGGCGGGTGTCGTTCGATTTTGCCCAAAATATCGAAGATACGGAGCGGCTGTATCAGATTGTCTGGCGGCTGGCGGTAACGATACGCGAACATTTGGCGTGGATACACAGGATGCTGCTGGACAGCGAAGAAGGCGTGGATTTGATTACCAAAGCGTTGAAAAAGCAGCATAAGATGCTTGCCTACGGGATGATCCGGCATATCAAGAAGTGCAACGGTAGGGAGGGTGTGTCGGAATTGGAATTGTTGAATCAGTTTGAGTTCCTTAATGGCGCGGTTATCTCGCCGATGATTATGAACACGCGCTACCGTATGTTGGGGATACTGACCGATGAGATGAACGGGCGGCATGAGGATTTGCTGACCGATTCGTCCATCCACCAAAGGATAGATTGGGCGTTTGCCGCGCTGTTTCCGCAATAC
>NZ_JBQCWN010000074.1:0-442 GCF_051957355.1 Neisseria sp. P0018.S001
AACAGGCGCACTTAGCCTGTTGGCGGCTTTCAAAAGGTTCAAACACATCGCCTTCAGATGGCTTTGTGCACTCACTTTAATCAGTCCGAAGTAGGCTGCCCGGGCGTAGCGGAATTTACGGTGCAGCGTACCGAAGCTTTGTTCGACCACATAACGGGTCTTCGACAAATATCGGTTACGCTTCGTTTGCACTTCCGACAGCGGATGTTTACGGTGGGCTTTGCGCATAATGCCGTCCAGCAGCCGATGCTCTTCCAGATGTTGCCGGTTTTCCGCACTGTCGTAGCCTTTGTCGGCATAGACGGTCGTACCTTTGGGCAGTCCTTCCAACAAAGGCGACAGGTGTTTGCACTCATGGGCATTGGCGGGGGTAATGTGCAGTTTCTCTATATAGCCTTCCGCATCGGTACGGGTATGTTGTTTGTAACCGAGTCTGTATAAA
>NZ_JBQCWN010000075.1:0-441 GCF_051957355.1 Neisseria sp. P0018.S001
CTTCAGGTACGATTTCTGTGCCGTTTATCGGCGATGTGTCTGTCCTCGGTAAAACACCGGTTCAGGTGCAAAACATTATTAAAGGTCGTCTGAAAAAAATGGCGAACCAGCCGCAGGTAATGGTGCGCATGGTGCAAAATAATGCGGCGAATGTATCGGTTATCCGTGCGGGTAACAGTGTGCGTATGCCTTTGACGGCTGCAGGCGAGCGCGTGTTGGATGCGGTGGCTGCCGTGGGCGGTTCGACTGCGAATGTACAGGATACGAACGTACAGCTGACACGCGGCAATGTTGTTAGAACGATTGCTTTGGAAGATTTGGTAGCGCATCCGCGTCAAAATATTTTGTTGCGCCGTGGTGATGTAGTCACAATGATTACTAATCCGAGCACGTTTACGTCTATGGGTGCGGTCGGTCATACGCAGCAGATTGGTTTCTCTG
>NZ_JBQCWN010000076.1:0-440 GCF_051957355.1 Neisseria sp. P0018.S001
GTTTTAGGCCGTCTGAAAGGGCGAAAAGCCGTATTTTCCAACGGGCCTTCGTTTTATGTCCGCGCATTGGTTGAGGCGTTGGGCTTGGAAGCGCATTTTGACGGCTTGTTCGGCACGGACGACTTCGGCCTGCTCTACAAACCCAATCCGCAAGCCTATCTCAACGTCTGCCGCCTGTTGGGCGTCAAACCCGAACAGTGCATTATGGTGGACGACAGCGCCGACAATCTGCACCAAGCCAAAGCCTTGGGCATGAAGACCGTTTGGTACGGCGAAAAAGCCCATCCGTTGCCATTTGCTGACGGCATAGCGAAAGATATGCAGGGTTTGCTTGAATTTTGCACAAAACTGCCGTGAAGTTTTGAAAAATCAAGTACAATACACGGTATTGCCGACATTTAAAAACAAGGACAACATCGTGCGTAAACTCGCTTTAATTC
>NZ_JBQCWN010000077.1:0-439 GCF_051957355.1 Neisseria sp. P0018.S001
CGTTAGAACAATATCAGGATGAAATGAATAGTTATTATTACCGAAACGGCATCTGGCAGTTAACTAAGGACAATTTCGAAAGCTATCTTCAATCAGATTCGGTCGTCGTACTGGAAAAAGACGAATTGAAGGCGCTGATGTTACAGGGCTTTAATTTAGATGAAGCAGCAAGATTATATTCCGTTGTCGAGAACAAGTTGTCGTATGATGATCCTATTTCGGATTTTGGCCAACAAAGTGATTTCTTAAAAATCAATCAGATTTCTTCAAGATTACCGTTGTTCTATATTAATTTTGATACGGAAGGTTACCTTCATATGGATTGGGACAGATGTCATGAAGATTATGTCTATGATGGCTGGTTTTCTAAGGCAATGGACTTTGGGTATTTGATACCGGACGAATTTTGTTATTGGAAAATCGAAGGGCGGGATTATTG
>NZ_JBQCWN010000078.1:0-436 GCF_051957355.1 Neisseria sp. P0018.S001
CATCTTAACAGCCTCTAGCGCGCTTCCACCCGTTTGAAATCTCTCGGTCGGAAACCCTGCGCAGCCAGCGAAACGAAATACAAACCGCCGCCTATCGCAATCAGGATGCACAACTGACCGGCTTTACGCAAACCGCCGACATGCACCCACTCAAACGGCAGATAAGCCTGCGCCATCCACAATCCGCCACCCATCACGACAAGCGACAGCAGCATTTTACCCAGAAAACTCCCCCACCCTTTACCGGGTCGGTAAATACCGTGTTTACGCAAAAGGAAGAACAACAATCCCGCATTGATACACGCGCCCAAACCGATGGCAAGCGAAAGCCCGACATGTTTCAGAGGGCCAACAAAGGCGAAGTTCATCAACTGCGGGCAGACGAGCGTAAAGATGGCGATTTTGACGGGCGGTTTGAGGTTTTGCCGTGCATAGA
>NZ_JBQCWN010000079.1:0-436 GCF_051957355.1 Neisseria sp. P0018.S001
TTTGTGTTGTTTGGTTTGTTGGTGGTGTTGGGTGTGTGTGGTGGGTGGTTGTGGGTGGTGTTGGTGGTGGTGGGGGGTTGTTTGGGGTTGTTTGTTGTGGGGGTGGGGGGGGGGTGGGTGTTTTTGTTTTTTTGGTTTTTTGTGTTTGGTTGGTTGTTTGGGTGTGTGGTTTGTGTTTTGTTGGTTGTGGTGTTTGTGGTGGGGTTTTGTGTGTTTTTGGTGTTGTTTTGTTTGGGGTTGTTGGGTTGTTTGGGTGTTTGTTGTTGTGGGTGTGGTTTGGTTGGTTGTTGTTGGTGGGTGGTGGTTGGGGTGGTGTGGATTTTTTGGGTGTGTTGTGTGGGGTTTTGTTGTGGGGGGTTGGGTTGTTGGTTGTGTGTTTGTGTTTGTGTTTTGGTGGGGGTGGGTTTGGTGTGGTTTCGTTTGTTTTGTGTGGGGG
>NZ_JBQCWN010000080.1:0-435 GCF_051957355.1 Neisseria sp. P0018.S001
GAGGGGGGAAGAAAGGGAAGGGAAAGAAAGGAGGGGAAGAGAGAAGGAGAGGGAAAGAAGAAAGAAGAGGAGGGTGGCAAACGGTGGGTGTGCCGGACGCCAGAGGCTGAAAGCCGCGGCCTAGACAGTATGTATCGGTCTGATTATTAGAATGGTGTCCAGCATACAGGGCCGCTATTCGCCGTTGACTTATGCCATCGAACGAATTCTACAACCATTGCGCAAACCGTTTTCCTTCTTGCGCGTAGGGCGATACGATTTTTCAGGCAGTTTGTTGGCACTCTTATTATGTGTGTGGCTGGCCCGATGGTGTCCCCAACTTAGCCAGCAAACCAGCCTATGGTTGCTTCAATGGGCCGTTTGAAAGTGCAGCAGGGATTAACGACCAAAAATACAACGTCCTAAAAAGCGTTTTAATACATTTAGCTTTAAGGT
>NZ_JBQCWN010000081.1:0-434 GCF_051957355.1 Neisseria sp. P0018.S001
CAAGGAGAGACTGGCTTAGATCACATTTTTTGCGGTGTGGCATTGATACCGTCGGGCAATGAGGGTATCGGTTCGGCTCGGTGTATATTTTGATGCTTATTTCTATTTTCAGACGGCATTTGAACAAGCAAGTATTGGGGCAATAGGTTAAAATGGTTCGTCTGAAATTTGTTTGAGGAAAACGAGAAAACTATGTCCCAACAATACGTCTATTCTATGCTGCGCGTGAGCAAGGTTGTGCCGCCGCAAAAAACCATTATTAAAGACATTTCCCTTTCATTTTTCCCCGGTTCAAAAATCGGTTTGCTCGGTTTGAACGGTGCGGGTAAATCTACTGTACTGCGGATTATGGCGGGCGTGGATAAAGAATTTGAGGGCGAAGCCGTGCCGATGGGCGGCATTAAAATCGGCTATCTGCCGCAAGAGCCTGAGCT
>NZ_JBQCWN010000082.1:0-433 GCF_051957355.1 Neisseria sp. P0018.S001
CCATATAATAAGGCCGTCTGAAAGTTGATATTTGACACTTTTCAGACGGCCCTAAACATTTCAATTAACGTGTACCGAAAATCTTATCGCCGGCATCGCCCAAACCAGGGATGATGTAGCCGTGTTCGTTCAAGTGGCTATCGAGCGCGGCAGTGTAGATGGTTACATCAGGATGCGCCTCGTTGACGGCTTTCACGCCTTCCGGTGCGGCAACCAATACCAATGCTTTGATGTTACGGCAACCTTTAGCTTTCAAAAGGTCAATGGTGGCAACCATAGAGCCGCCGGTCGCCAACATCGGGTCGATAATCAGCGCGGGACGTTCGTCCATGCTGTCAACAAATTTTTCAAAATAAGAAACCGGTTTCAAAGTTTCTTCATCGCGCTGCAATCCGACAACGCTGATTTTGGCAGTCGGAATCAGGTCGAGTAC
>NZ_JBQCWN010000083.1:0-430 GCF_051957355.1 Neisseria sp. P0018.S001
AGACGGGTGAGTGCCATTGTCGTTGTCTTTAGCGTCGGCTTCAGCGTTCCTACCTTCGGCACCAGTTGCACCGGTAGCGCCAGTAGCACCGTCTTTAAGGATGGTTTAGTGGTGTTACCTTTACCGTCTTTAATGGTTACAGTGTGGGTACCGTTGCCGTTGTCTTTAACGTCGGCTTCAGCGTTCTTACCATCGGCACCGGTTGCACCAGTTGCGCCGGTATCGCCTTTTGCACCAGTTGCACCGTCTTTAAGGATGGTAGTAGTGGTATTACCATCACCGTCTTTAATGTCTACAGTATGAGTACCGTTGTCGGAGGATGCAACGGCCACCGAAACATACATATTATAATTAGTGGGAGGAGTAGGAGGGGTATACTCGACAGCGTTAATGGTTACAGTGTGGGTACCGTTGCCGTTGTCTTTAACGT
>NZ_JBQCWN010000084.1:0-429 GCF_051957355.1 Neisseria sp. P0018.S001
GCTGTGCCATTGTCCGAGCAGGATGGCTTTGAACATGGACAACAGTGGATAGGCGGGACGGCCGCGGTGGTCTCTAAGGTAACGGGTTCTTTGACGATTCAGGTACTGTTCGATCGGTTGCCAATCAATCACCTGATCCAACTTCAATAGTGGGAAGCGGTCGATGTGTTTGGCAATCATGGCTTGGGCGGTTTGCTGGAAGAAGGTGCTCATGAGAAATCCCCTAAATGTCTTGGTGGAAATTTAGGGGATTTTGGGGAATTTTGCAAAGGTCTCGGGTTGTTTTTTGGAAAAGCAAAGGTCGTCTGAAAGCCTGCGTACAGGTTTCAGACGACCTTTTTGCACAGTATGTTTTCGCAGACCAAGCCCGCATCACGAGTTAAGAGAACTCTTTAAAAGACAGCGGAAAAATGTAGTCCGATATATTAG
>NZ_JBQCWN010000085.1:0-426 GCF_051957355.1 Neisseria sp. P0018.S001
GATCGCAAATCTTTCCCGCTGTTCTTGAAAGAATGCGAATTTCGATTTAACTTCGGCACACCGTCCCGGCAGCTAAAAATCCTGCGGGATTGGTGTGGAATTTAGAGCTAATCTAGTACAGCCCCTTAAATTATCCTCTCCCGAAAGGATGTATCCCCCACGTCCTTTTCTTTATCCGCTTCCTCCCTTTCGATCAGATTTCTACCCCGTAAAAGGCTTACACTCCGCATCATTGCCCCTAAATATCTCCTCACCGTCCGTACAGCTTCCCTTCACCTTCATCTTCCCGCACACCACCGCCGTCAGCGACTCGTTCAAGCGTAATACTCTCGGCTCCGCCTCCCTGTCCAGCGCCACCGCCTTCAGGGTAAACTTCCCTTCCAGGATCCCCTTAGCCTGACCGTTCATCCGAATGCAGAAACCGCC
>NZ_JBQCWN010000086.1:0-424 GCF_051957355.1 Neisseria sp. P0018.S001
GTTTCAGCATTTCTTTCCATTTGTAGAACTGCCTCCGCTTTAGAGGGTAATGAGGTCGTCTGAAAAACATCAGACGACCTTTGGCATCATCATCAAGATACAGGAAGGATGCAATTGATTGGTGAAGACTTGCATCATGATACCGGCCATATTGGTTGGGAAGCGATGAGTAAAGGAAAGTGACTATGTGGAAAATCATAAAAGAGGATAGTGATGATTTAGGATTTGCAATTAAATGCTTATTCTCTCAATCTATTGATTTAAATGAATTCAAGTTATGGATTGAACAAGTAATACGCGATATGCCCATTGAGGACACCCCTTTTTATATTTTTGACTTGGCGGATTTCGATGGGGTAATTGCCGATATTGACAATATTGTAGGTTTTGTTTCGAGTTACAGCCTATCAAAATCGAAAAAAAA
>NZ_JBQCWN010000087.1:0-389 GCF_051957355.1 Neisseria sp. P0018.S001
TTCAACCTGTTTTGCCGTTTTGACGAACTGAGCATCCCCGATTACAGCACCTTATGCCGCTACCGCAACTGGCTGGCGCAAGACGACACCCTGTCTGAACTGCTAAAACTGATTAACCGACAACTGACCGAAAAAAACCTAAAAGTAGAGAAAGCATCTGCCACCGTCATTGACGCCACCATTATTCAGACCGCCGGCAGCAAACAGCGTCAGGCCATAGAAGTCGATGAAGAAGGACAAGTCAGCAGCCAAACCACACCGAGTAAAGACAGCGATGCCCGTTGGATAAAGAAAAGCGGCCTCTACAAACTCGGTTACAAACAACATACCCGTACCGATGCGGAAGGCTATATTGAGAAACTGCACATTACCCCTGCCAATGCCCATGA
>NZ_JBQCWN010000088.1:0-380 GCF_051957355.1 Neisseria sp. P0018.S001
TCGGTACGGGCGGCGGCGCTTTGCTGTTTCAGCTGGCTGTAGTTGACGGCATCGGCGTCATCGGTACCGGCGGCTACGTTGGTTACTTTCTTGCTGGCGGCATTGATGCCTGACTTGATCACACTCGGGCCACCGGTAATGGTGAGGCCGTCTGTATTCAGTTTGCTGTTGCCTGCGGTGACGCTGTCAACGGTGATGTCTTTGGCCAGTTTCAGCTGTGCGCCACCGGCTACGGTTTCGCTGATGATGTTGCTGTCGCCTTTGACATTGATGGTGTCGCCCAATGCGTAGTTGTTGCTGCCGGCGGTACCGCCGAAGTTGATGCCTTTGGCGATATTGGCGGCGTTGGTCGCTACGTTTTGGTTGGTCGCAAACAGTTG
>NZ_JBQCWN010000089.1:0-367 GCF_051957355.1 Neisseria sp. P0018.S001
ATGTGCAGTTTCTCGATATAGCCTTCCGCATCGGTACGGGTATGTTGTTTGTAACCGAGTTTGTAGAGGCCGTTTTTCTTTATCCAACGGGCATCGCTGTCTTTACTCGGTGTGGTTTGGCCGCTGACTTGTCCCTTCTCATCAACTTCTATGGCCTGGCGCTGTTTGCTGCCAGCAGTCTGAATAATGGTGGCGTCAACGACGGCGGCGGATGCTTTCTCTACTTTTAAGCCTTTTTCAGTCAGTTGGCGGTTGATCAGTTCCAGCAATTCGGACAGGGTATTATCTTGCGCCAGCCAATTGCGGTAACGGCATAAGGTGCTGTAATCGGGGATGCTTAGTTCGTCAAAACGGCAAAACAGGTTGA
>NZ_JBQCWN010000090.1:0-366 GCF_051957355.1 Neisseria sp. P0018.S001
TGTCGCCTTTGACATTGATGGTGTCGCCCAATGCGTAGTTGTTGCTGCCGGCGGTACCGCCGAAGTTGATGCCTTTGGCGATATTGGCGGCGTTGGTCGCTACGTTTTGGTTGGTCGCAAACAGTTGGCTGCCGTTGACGGCGTCTTTGCTGTTGGCATTGAGGTCGCCGTCGGCTACGTTGGTCACTTTGTTGCCGGCGTTGTTCAAACCGTCTTTGGTCAGTTTGACATCACCTGCTTTAACGCCGTCTTGGGTCAATGCGACATCGTCGCCTACTTTCACACCGTCGTTGTTAACGGTGGTGTCGCCGGCTTTGACGCTGTTCACTACCAGGTCTTTTTTCAGCTTAACGGTCACTTTATCGT
>NZ_JBQCWN010000091.1:0-362 GCF_051957355.1 Neisseria sp. P0018.S001
CGATGCCTTCACCATCTATAAAACTAAAACTATTCGGTATGTTTCTTCTTTCCATTCCTGCCTCATATATTGACGATATTACTCCGGAAACGCTTCTGGTGATAATCTGTCCGGAATCAATATTAGCCCACCATTCATCCGACGCAAACAATCCTTTGTCTTTTTTGATGCCAAAGATACTTTCGTCATTCAATGACAGTAATCTTGTATCTTCAATATGCTCCTTCTTTTTTCTATTTTTCATATCTTTTTTAAAATCATAAACCAAATACATATCATCATCTAAATTTAAATAGCTCATTTTATATCTCCAATTTTTTCAAAATGAATAATCTGTTTCTCAAAAGTTTCTTTACCGCCAG
>NZ_JBQCWN010000092.1:0-322 GCF_051957355.1 Neisseria sp. P0018.S001
CGGTTACGTTTGGTTTGCGTTTCCGTCAGCGGATGTTTGCGGTGAGCTTTGCGCATAATGCCGTCCTGCAGCCGACACTCTTCCAGATATTGCCGGTTTTCCTCACTGTCATAGCCTTTGTCGGCATAGACGGTCGTACCTTTGGGTAACCCTTCCAACAAAGGCGACAGGTGTTTGCACTCATGGGCATTGGCAGGGGTAATGTGCAGTTTCTCGATATAGCCTTCCGCATCGGTACGGGTATGTTGTTTGTAACCGAGTTTGTAGAGGCCGTTTTTCTTTATCCAACGGGCATCGCTGTCTTTACTCGGTGTGGTTTGGC
>NZ_JBQCWN010000093.1:0-312 GCF_051957355.1 Neisseria sp. P0018.S001
CCTGGCGCTGTTTGCTGCCGGCGGTATGAATAATGGTGGCGTCAATGACGGCGGCGGATGCTTTCTCTACTTTTAGGCCTTTTTCGGTCAGTTGGCGGTTAATCAGTTCCAGCAATTCGGACAGGGTATTATCTTGCGCCAGCCAATTGCGGTAACGGCATAAGGTGCTGTAATCGGGGATGCTTAGTTCGTCAAAACGGCAAAACAGGTTGAAGTCGATGCGGGTGATGAGGCTGTGTTCGAGTTCGGGATCGGAGAGGCTGTGCCATTGTCCGAGCAGGACGGCTTTGAACATGGACAACAGGGGATAGG
>NZ_JBQCWN010000094.1:0-311 GCF_051957355.1 Neisseria sp. P0018.S001
CAACAAAGGCGACAGGTGTTTGCACT
Organism: Neisseria sp. P0018.S001; assembly: GCF_051957355.1. Taxonomy (NCBI): domain Bacteria; kingdom Pseudomonadati; phylum Pseudomonadota; class Betaproteobacteria; order Neisseriales; family Neisseriaceae; genus Neisseria; species Neisseria sp. P0018.S001. The sequence goes on from NZ_JBQCWN010000094.1 coordinate 27, forward strand.
CATGGGCATTGGCGGGGGTAATGTGCAGTTTCTCTATATAGCCTTCCGCATCGGTACGGGTATGTTGTTTGTAACCGAGTCTGTATAAACCGTTTTTCTTTATCCAACGAGCATCGCTGTCTTTACTCGGTGTGGTTTGGCCGCTGACTTGTCCTTCTTCATCGACTTCTATGGCCTGGCGCTGTTTGCTGCCGGCGGTATGAATAATGGTGGCGTCAATGACGGCGGCGGATGCTTTCTCTACTTTTAGGCCTTTTTCGGTCAGTTGGCGGTTAATCAGTTCCA
>NZ_JBQCWN010000095.1:0-302 GCF_051957355.1 Neisseria sp. P0018.S001
ACGGTCGATGTGTTTGGCGATCATGGCTTGGGCGGTTTGCTGAAAGAAGGTGCTCATGGAAAATCCCCTAAATGTCTTAGTAGGAATTTAGGGGATTTTAGGGGATTTTGCAAAGGTCTCGGCCTTTGTTTTGTATTTTTTGTATGTATGGATAGTGTAGAAAGGTTGTTGGAGTTTTTTTATAAAATAAAAACCCTGTTAAAACAGGGCGGTGGTTAAATTTCTAGAAATAATTTTGCGAAAAGTGTTGACTGGTTTCGTTGTGAGGCGTATAGTTCGGTTCTTCGCTGCTGACGCGGTGA
>NZ_JBQCWN010000096.1:0-284 GCF_051957355.1 Neisseria sp. P0018.S001
GCGGGTGATGAGGCTGTGTTCGAGTTCGGGATCGGAGAGGCTGTGCCATTGTCCGAGCAGGACGGCTTTGAACATGGACAACAGGGGATAGGCGGGACGGCCGCGGTGGTCTCGGAGGTAACGGGTTTTTTGACGATTCAGGTATTGTTCGATCGGTTGCCAATCAATCACCTGATCCAACTTCAATAGTGGGAAACGGTCGATGTGTTTGGCAATCATGGCTTGGGCGGTTTGCTGAAAGAAGGTGCTCATGGAAAATCCCCTAAATGTCTTGGTGGGAATTT
>NZ_JBQCWN010000097.1:0-265 GCF_051957355.1 Neisseria sp. P0018.S001
GTGACCGTTAAGCTGAAAAAAGACCTGGTAGTGAACAGCGTCAAAGCCGGCGACACCACCGTGAACAACGACGGCGTTAAGATCGCAGGCGGTCCTAGCCTGACCAAGTCCGGTATCGATGCCGCCGACAAGAAGGTTACCAACGTAGCCGACGGCGACCTCAATGCCAACAGCAAAGACGCCGTCAACGGCAGCCAACTGTTTGCGACCAACCAAAACGTAGCGACCAACGCCGCCAATATCGCCAAAGGCATCAACTTCGGCG
>NZ_JBQCWN010000098.1:0-255 GCF_051957355.1 Neisseria sp. P0018.S001
ACATCGCCTTCAGATGGCTTTGTGCACTCACTTTAATCAGTCCAAAATAGGCTGCCCGGGCATAGCGGAATTTACGGTGCAGCGTACCGAAGCTTTGTTCGATCACATAACGGGTCTTCGACAAATACCGGTTACGTTTGGTTTGCGTTTCCGTCAGCGGATGTTTGCGGTGAGCTTTGCGCATAATGCCGTCCTGCAGCCGACACTCTTCCAGATATTGCCGGTTTTCCTCACTGTCATAGCCTTTGTCGGCAT
>NZ_JBQCWN010000099.1:0-255 GCF_051957355.1 Neisseria sp. P0018.S001
GTAATCGGGGATGCTTAGTTCGTCAAAACGGCAAAACAGGTTGAAATCAATGCGGGTGATGAGGCTGTGTTCAAGTTCGGGATCGGAGAGGCTGTGCCATTGTCCGAGCAGGACGGCTTTGAACATGAACAACAGGGGATAGGCGGGACGCCCTCGGTGGTCTCTAAGGTAACGGGTTCTTTGACGATTCAGGTATTGTTCGATCGGCTGCCAATCAATCACCTGATCCAACTTCAATAGTGGAAAACGGTCGAT
>NZ_JBQCWN010000100.1:0-255 GCF_051957355.1 Neisseria sp. P0018.S001
CGGCGGTAACGGTCACTTTGCTCGAACCGGCGCTCGCAGTCGTGCCTTTGGCGTTGACGGTGTAAACGTCTTGGCCTTTATTGCCGACTCCTTTAACCACGTCTTTGATGTTGGTACCGGCTGCAACCTCGGTACGGGCGGCGGCGCTTTGCTGTTTCAGCTGGCTGTAGTTGACGGCATCGGCGTCATCGGTACCGGCGGCTACGTTGGTTACTTTCTTGCTGGCGGCATTGATGCCTGACTTGATCACACTCG
>NZ_JBQCWN010000101.1:0-255 GCF_051957355.1 Neisseria sp. P0018.S001
TGACATTGATGGTGTCGCCCAATGCGTAGTTGTTGCTGCCGGCGGTACCGCCGAAGTTGATGCCTTTGGCGATATTGGCGGCGTTGGTCGCTACGTTTTGGTTGGTCGCAAACAGTTGGCTGCCGTTAACGGCATCTTTGCTGTTGGCATTGAGGTCGCCGTCGGCTACGTTGGTAACCTTCTTGCCGGCGGCATCGATACCGGACTTGGTCAGGCTAGGACCGCCTGCGATCTTAACGCCGTCGTTGTTCACGG
>NZ_JBQCWN010000102.1:0-255 GCF_051957355.1 Neisseria sp. P0018.S001
GGGGGGGGGGGGGGGGGGGGGGGGGGGGGGGGGGGGGGGGGGGGGGGGGGGGGGGGGGGGGGGGGGGGGGGGGGGGGGGGGGGGGGGGGGGGGGGGGGGGGGGGGGGGGGGGGGGGGGGGGGGGGGGAGGGGGGGGGGGGGGGGGGGGGGGGGGGGGGGGGGGGGGGGGGGGGGGGGGGGGGGGGGGGGGGGGGGGGGGGGGGGGGGGGGGGGGGGGGGGGGGGGGGGGGGGGGGGGGGGGGGGGGGGGGGGGGG
>NZ_JBQCWN010000103.1:0-255 GCF_051957355.1 Neisseria sp. P0018.S001
GCTAATATTGATTCCGGACAGATTATCACCAGAAGCGTTTCCGGAGTAATATCGTCAATATATGAGGCAGGAATGGAAAGAAGAAACATACCGAATAGTTTTAGTTTTATAGATGGTGAAGGCATCGTAAGGAATGAAAGTATGTATATGATGAATAAATCCGACAGACATTTATTTTGTGAAGGGAAAAAAATTGCTATTTTTTACGCGTATGACGAATTAAAAATATCAAAACAAAAAAAAGGAGACGTAATT
>NZ_JBQCWN010000104.1:0-253 GCF_051957355.1 Neisseria sp. P0018.S001
GCTTTCTTGGCTTCTTCAGCTTTCTTGGCTTCTTCAGCTTTCTTGGCTTCTTCAGCTTTCTTGGCTTCTTCAGCTTTCTTGGCTTCTTCAGCTTTCTTGGCTTCTTCAGCTTTCTTGGCTTCTTCCGCTTTCTTGGCTTCTTCAGCTTTCTTGGCTTCTTCAGCTTTCTTGGCTTCTTCAGCTTTCTTGGCTTCTTCAGCTTTCTTGGCTTCTTCAGCTTTCTTGGCTTCTTCAGCTTTCTTGGCTTCTTCCG
>NZ_JBQCWN010000105.1:0-249 GCF_051957355.1 Neisseria sp. P0018.S001
TGATGGTGTCGCCCAATGCGTAGTTGTTGCTGCCGGCGGTACCGCCGAAGTTGATGCCTTTGGCGATATTGGCGGCGTTGGTCGCTACGTTTTGGTTGGTCGCAAACAGTTGACTGCCGTTGACGGCATCTTTGCTGTTGGCATTGAGGTCGCCGTCGGCTACGTTGGTAACCTTCTTGCCGGCGGCATCGATACCGGACTTGGTCAGGCTAGGACCGCCTGCGATCTTAACGCCGTCGTTGTTCACGG
>NZ_JBQCWN010000106.1:0-247 GCF_051957355.1 Neisseria sp. P0018.S001
GTAAAGACAGCGATGCCCGTTGGATAAAGAAAAGCGGCCTCTACAAACTCGGTTACAAACAACATACCCGTACCGATGCGGAAGGCTATATTGAGAAACTGCACATTACCCCTGCCAATGCCCATGAGTGCAACCATCTGTTGCCTTTGCTGGAAGGTATTGCCGAAGGTACGACCGTCTATGCCGACAAAGGCTATGACAGTAAGGAAAACCGGCAACATCTGGAAGGGCATCAGTTGCTGGACGG
>NZ_JBQCWN010000107.1:0-247 GCF_051957355.1 Neisseria sp. P0018.S001
AATGCTGAAACTTCTGATAAATTTCAGGATGTTTTTCTAAGGCTTGTAACGCTTTTTCTTTTGAAATGGGAGGGTCATAGACATCTATACCCCTTAAGAAGGCAATACCCGTCAAGGCATTTTTTTTTCGATTTTGATAGGCTGTAACTCGAAACAAAACCTACAATATTGTCAATATCGGCAATTACCCCATCGAAATCCGCCAAGTCAAAAATATAAAAAGGGGTGTCCTCAATGGGCATATCGC
>NZ_JBQCWN010000108.1:0-246 GCF_051957355.1 Neisseria sp. P0018.S001
GCGATATGCCCATTGAGGACACCCCTTTTTATATTTTTGACTTGGCGGATTTCGATGGGGTAATTGCCGATATTGACAATATTGTAGGTTTTGTTTCGAGTTACAGCCTATCAAAATCGAAAAAAAATGCCTTGACGGGTATTGCCTTCTTAAGGGGTATAGATGTCTATGACCCTCCCATTTCAAAAGAAAAAGCGTTACAAGCCTTAGAAAAACATCCTGAAATTTATCAGAAGTTTCAGCATT
>NZ_JBQCWN010000109.1:0-240 GCF_051957355.1 Neisseria sp. P0018.S001
TGATGGTGTCGCCCAATGCGTAGTTGTTGCTGCCGGCGGTACCGCCGAAGTTGATGCCTTTGGCGATATTGGCGGCGTTGGTCGCTACGTTTTGGTTGGTCGCAAACAGTTGACTGCCGTTGACGGCGTCTTTGCTGTTGGCATTGAGGTCGCCGTCGGCTACGTTGGTCACTTTGTTGCCGGCGTTGTTCAAACCGTCTTTGGTCAGTTTGACATCACCTGCTTTAACGCCGTCTTGGG
>NZ_JBQCWN010000110.1:0-225 GCF_051957355.1 Neisseria sp. P0018.S001
TCAGTTGTCGGTTAATCAGTTTTAGCAGTTCAGACAGGGTGTCGTCTTGCGCCAGCCAGTTGCGGTAGCGGCATAAGGTGCTGTAATCGGGGATGCTCAGTTCGTCAAAACGGCAAAACAGGTTGAAGTCGATGCGGGTGATGAGGCTGTGTTCGAGTTCGGGATCGGAGAGGCTGTGCCATTGTCCGAGCAGGACGGCTTTGAACATGGACAACAGGGGATAGG
>NZ_JBQCWN010000111.1:0-211 GCF_051957355.1 Neisseria sp. P0018.S001
GGGCTTCGGTGGTGATGTTGTCGTCGCCGGCAACGGTCACGGTGGAGCCGAGTTTTTCGATATTGGTGCTGCCGCTGTCGCCGCTGAAGGTCAGGCCTTTGCTGTCAACGGCGGTTTTGGCATCTACGCCTTTTTGGATGTCGTCTTTGGTGTCTTGCGCCAAGTCGATGCTGTAGTCGGTCACGTTGTCGGCCTTTTCAGCGGCGGTAAC